>JBBSNO010000171.1:0-6020 GCA_038232615.1 Actinomycetales bacterium | reverse complement strand
GCACGTGCTCCAGGTCGTGCTGGGCGCGCTCGAGTCGGGAGCCGGTGCAGCGGCGGGCCCGCTCCAGCAGCGCGGTCACGTCGTCGCGACGGCGGTCCACCAGCGTGGTGGGCGAGGCCAGCACCGGCCGGCTGCGCAGGGCGTCCAGCCGGGCCAGCTCGCTCGACACGAGGTGCGTCACGGCGCGACGGGCCCGGTCGCGGGCCTGCCGCACCCGCTGCGCCTCCTCCTGCACGTCCGGCACCACGCGCTTGCCGGCGTCGGTCGGCGTCGAGCAGCGCACGTCGGCGACCAGGTCGAGCAGCGGGCTGTCCGGCTCGTGGCCGATGGCGCTCACGACCGGGGTGCGGCAGGCCGCGACCGCGCGCAGCAGTGTCTCGTTGCTGAAGGGAAGCAGGTCTTCCAGCGAGCCGCCGCCGCGGGCGACCACGATGACGTCCACCTCGTCGAGGGCATCGAGGGCGGTGACTGCAGCGCAGACCTCGCCAACGGCGGCTGCACCCTGGACGACGACCTGCCGCACGTCGAAGCGGACCCCCGGCCACCGGTGGGTGGCGGTGACCACTACGTCTCGCTCGGCGGCGCTCGCGCGACCACACACCAGGCCGACCGTCCGCGGCAGGAAGGGCAGCGGCTTCTTCCGGCCCGGGTCCAGCAAGCCCTCGGAGGCAAGGACCCGCTTGAGGTGCTCGATCCGGACGAGCAGCTCCCCGATCCCCACCAGGCGCACCTGGTCCGCCGCGAGCTGCAGTTGGCCGCGCTTGGTCCAGAACTCCGGCCGTGCCCGCACGACCACGCGAGAACCTTCGCGCAGGCCGTCGCCGAGACCGTCGAGCACTCGGACGTGAGCGGTGACCGGCAGGGACATGTCGACGTCCGCGTCCCGCAGCGTGAGGTACGCCGTCGTGGTACCGGGACGGCGCACGACCTGCACCAGCTGGCCCTCGACCCACACCACCGGCATCCGCGAGATGTAGTCGCTGATCTTGGTGGTCAGCAGCCGCACCGGCCACGGGTTCTCCGCCGTCGTCTGCCCTGCAGTGGCGGGCAGGCCGGTGGCGGTCGGGCCGGCGGGCGGCACGGGGCGGGCGGCGTCGGTCACCTGGTCAACTTACGATGGAGGGGTGACCCCATCGACCGGACGTGTCCTGCTCGCTGCACCGCGCGGCTACTGCGCCGGCGTCGACCGTGCCGTGATCGCCGTCGAGAAGGCGCTGGAGCACTACGGGACGCCGGTGTACGTGCGCAAGGAGATCGTGCACAACAAGTACGTCGTGGCGACCCTGGAGAAGCGGGGCGCGATCTTCGTCGCCGAGACCGACGAGGTGCCCGAGGGCGCCCGGGTGGTCTTCTCGGCCCACGGGGTATCGCCGGCGGTGCACGCGCAGGCCGCCAGCCGCCAGCTGAAGACGATCGACGCGACCTGCCCGCTGGTGACCAAGGTGCACCGCGAGGCCGTGCGCTTCGCCAAGGACGACTTCGACATCCTCCTGATCGGTCACGAGGGCCACGAGGAGGTCGAGGGGACCGCCGGCGAGGCGCCCGAGCACGTCCAGCTCGTCGACGGGCCCGACTCGGTGGACGCCGTCACGGTCCGCGACCCGGAGAAGGTCGTCTGGCTCTCGCAGACCACCCTGAGCGTCGACGAGACGATGGAGACGGTGCGCCGGCTCCGCGAGCGCTTCCCCTCCTTGGCCGACCCGCCGAGCGACGACATCTGCTACGCCACCCAGAACCGCCAGGTCGCGGTGAAGACAATCGCGCCGGAGGCCGACCTCGTCGTCGTCGTCGGGTCGGCCAACTCCTCGAACTCCGTCCGCCACGTCGAGGTCGCCCTCGAGCACGGAGCCCGTGCGTCGTACCGGGTCGACATGGCCGACGAGCTCGACGAGGCCTGGCTCGACGGCGTCCGCACCGTGGGGGTGACCTCGGGGGCGTCCGTCCCGGAGATCCTCGTCAGCGACGTCCTGGCGTGGCTGGCCGAGCGCGGTTTCGGCGACGTCGAGGAGGTCCGGACGGCGGAGGAGGACCTGCTCTTCTCCCTGCCCCAGGAGCTGCGCCGCGACCTCAAGGCCGCCAAGGCCTGACGGGACCTGCCGGCGAGACCAGCTCAGCCCTCAGCCCGGCACGACCACGCGCGGGTCGACCACGGCCTATCGGATCACGACGCGCGGGCGTCGTCGACCAGCTCGGACGACGTCAGGGGCCGGGGCACGGCCTCCACCGGCTCGACCTGGTCGAGCTCGGCCAGGTCCAGCTCGCTCATCCGCCGGGCGGTGACCAGCACGCGCCGCTCGAGCGTCCCCACCAAGGCGTTGTAGTCCTCGACGGACCGGTGCAGGGTGCGACCGAGCTTGCCGACGTGGGTGCCGAGCGTCGCCAGCCTCGCGTACAGCTCACGACCTGTCTCGAACAGCTCTCGGGCGCTGCCGGCCAGCGCGTCCTGCTGCCAGGTCATCGCGACCGTGCGCAGCAGGGTGAGGAGCGTCATCGGCGTGGCCAGCACGACGCGCCTGGCCATGGCGTGCTCGAGCAGCGAGGGGTCGACCTCGCAGGCAGCTGCCAGGAACGACTCGCCGGGGACGAAGCAGACCACCAGCTCCGGCGACGGCGCGAACGCCGTCCAGTAGCGTTTCGCCGCCAGCGTGTCGACGTGGGCGCGCAGGGCGCGGGCATGGGCTCGTGCGGCGTCGGCGCGGCGACGGGCGACCACGGCGGGGTCGTCGTCCGGGCGGCCGGTGTCGGCGGCCTCCAGGAACGACGCGAGCGGCGCCTTGGCGTCGATCACGACGTTCTTGCCTCCCGGCATCCGGACGACGGCGTCCGGGCGGACCGTCGCGCCGTCGGGCGAGGTCCCGCCGACCTGGGTGCTGAAGTCGACGCGCGCCAGCATCCCCGCGTGCTCGACCACCCGGCGCAGCTGCACCTCGCCCCAGGCGCCGCGGACGTTCGGCGAGCGCAGCGCCCCTGCGAGCGACGCGGTCTGGGCGCGCAGTGCCTCCCCGGTCGCCGAGACGGCTCCGAGCTGGGCGTCGAGCCGCCCGAGCTGCTCGGCGCGCTCCCGCTCGGCGGACTCCACCTGCCGTTCGACGCGCGCCAGACCGGAGGTCAACGGGGCAAGGGCCAGCGCGAGCTCCCCGCCGTCGGTGACCCGCGCCTCGAGGTCGACGACGCGTCGCGCGAGCAGGTCGCGCTCGGCGACGACCCCTACCCGTTGGGCCGTCCCGCTCGACCACGCGGCCCACCACCCGACAGCCAGCCCGACCACCAGGGCACCCAGCACCACGAGCGTCGACGTCTCCATGTCCGCACCCTCGCACCCACCACCGACAGCCCTGCTCCCGGCACGGCCCTTTGCTCGCCAGGGCGGCCTTCTCGGGGCATCCACAGGGCCCTGCGGTGAGCAATGCGGCGTCCGGTGAGCAAAGGTGGCGCCAAGACCAACCGCTGGCTCGACGAGACCGGCGGCACCCGCGGCGCCGCCTACGCCGCGCGCTTCGACGAGCTGGCAGCCTCCGGAGCCGACCTTCACGGCGAGGCGCGGTTCGTCGACGGGCTCCTCGCCCCGGGGTCGTCCGTCGTGGACGCCGGCTGCGGAACCGGCCGGGTGGCGGCCGAGCTGGCGCGGCGCGGCCATCGCCCGACCGGGGTGGACCTGGACGGCTCGATGCTGGCGGAGGCGCGGAGCCGGCACCCGGACCTGACCTGGGTCGACGATGACCTGCTGGACGTCGCCGCGGCGGACGTCGGCGCACCGGCCGACTGCGTGCTGCTGGCGGGCAACGTCGTGGTGTACCTGACGCCGGGCACCGAGGCGGCTGTCGTCGTCCGGGCTGCCTCGTGGCTGCGGCCGGGAGGGCTCATCGTCGCGGGTTTCGCGGCCGACCGGCACGTGACCCGGCAGGACTACGGCGCCTGGTGCGCCACCGCGGGCCTCGACCACGTCTCGAGCCACGCCGGCTGGGAGGGCGGGCCGGACGACGGCGGGCCGTACACGGTCCAGGTGCACCGGCGTCCGGCCGCCCGGGCCGGTTCCGCGTAGGCTCCCGTCCCCGTGGCCCTCACCATCGGCATCGTCGGACTGCCCAACGTCGGCAAGTCCACCCTCTTCAACGCCCTGACCAAGAACGACGTGCTCGCGGCGAACTACCCGTTCGCCACCATCGAGCCCAACGTCGGCGTGGTCGCGCTCCCCGACGACCGGCTTGCTCGGCTCGCTGAGATCCACGGCAGCGCGCGGCTGCTGCCGGCGACGGTCTCGTTCGTGGACATCGCCGGCATCGTGCGCGGCGCCAGCGAAGGGGAGGGGCTGGGCAACAAGTTCCTCGCGAACATCCGCGAGGCCGACGCCATCTGCCAGGTGATCCGCGCCTTCGCCGACCCCGACGTGGTGCACGTGGACGGCGTCGTCGACCCGGCGTCCGACATCGAGACCATCAACACCGAGCTGGTGCTGGCGGACCTCCAGACCGTCGAGAAGGCCATCGTGCGGCTGGAGAAGGAGGTCAAGGGGAAGAAGGTCGAGCCGGCGCAGCTCGAGGCGGCACGCCAGGCCGAGGAGGTGCTCGCCGCCGGGTTCACCCTCTTCGCCCGCGGCGAGGCGGCGGGGATCGACCCGGCCGCGATCCGGGAGCTGTCCCTGCTGACCACCAAGCCGTTCCTGTACGTGTTCAACGTGGACGAGGCGGGCCTTCGTGACGACGCCGCGACCCAGCGCCTGCGTGACCTGGTCGCCCCGGCCGAGGCGATCTTCCTGGACGCCCAGGTGGAGTCCGAGCTGGTCGAGCTCGAGCCGGAGGAGGCGGCCGAGCTGCTGGCCAGCATCGGCCAGGACGAGTCCGGCCTCGACCAGCTGGCGCGCGTCGGGTTCGACACCCTGGGCCTGCAGACCTACCTGACGGCCGGGCCGAAGGAGGCCCGTGCCTGGACGATCCGCGCCGGCTGGACGGCGCCACAGGCCGCCGGGGTCATCCACACCGACTTCCAGCGCACGTTCATCAAGGCCGAGGTCGTGTCGTTCGGCGACCTGGACGAGGCCGGCTCGATGGCCGAGGCCAAGGCTCGAGGGCGGGTCCGGATCGAGGGAAAGGACTACGTGATGGCCGATGGCGACGTCGTGGACTTCCGCGTGGGCGCGTGACGCTGCGTGACGTCATCCCGACACCGCGGACCCCGTTGGCATCGAGCACGCGACGGGAACGTCTCGTTTCCGTCACAAACTCCCCCCAGAGGGTGCGGATGGTGGTTCGCGCCCCCCGCGTATGCCTAGATTGCCGCCGTTGGTGCCCCAGGCGACGACGCACCGTGTCGGCCTGCCTGTCCGTAGGAGCACCACGACTCACGAGGAGGCGCACGTGCGCACAGCGACGCGGACAACCCGCATCGTCGCCGTCCTGGCATCGGCAGGCTTGCTGCTCGCTGCCTGTGGCGGCGGGGACGACGGCGGTGGCGGTGGCGGTGGCGGAGACGAGACCGGTGGCGAGGGAGCGGCCGGCGGCTCCTTCAGCGTCCAGATCGGCGAGCCTCAGAACCCGCTCGTCCCCGGCAACACCAACGAGACCGAGGGCGGCCAGGTCGTCGACTCGATCTTCACCGGCCTGGTCGAGTACGACGAGAACACCGAGATCTCCTACACCGGTGTCGCCGAGTCGATCGAGTCCGAGGACAACATCACCTGGACCGTCACGCTCAAGGACGGCTGGACGTTCCACGACGGCACGCCCGTGACCGCCAACTCGTTCGTCGACGCGTGGAACTACACCTCGACGTCGACCAACGCCTTCGGTAACTCATACTTCTTCACCAACATCGAGGGCTACGAGGAACTGCAGGGAGAGGTGGACGCCGAGGGCGGCGAGATCGCCCCGCCGGCGGCGACCGAGATGTCGGGACTCGTCGTCAACGACGATCTCTCCTTCGACGTGACGCTGACGTCGGAGTTCTCGCTCGTCCCGCTGACGACGGGCTACACCGCGTTCTACCCGCTGCCGGAGGCCTTCTTCGAGGACCCTGAGGGCTTC
>JBBSNO010000170.1:0-6117 GCA_038232615.1 Actinomycetales bacterium | reverse complement strand
GCCGAGGATCGTCCCGACGGTGGAGGCACCCACCCACATCGAGCGGCGCGGGTGCTCGGCCATGTGCACCAGGGCGCGGGCCGCGACCTCCGGCTGGTAGATCGGCGGCACGGGCTGGGCGTGGTGAGGGATGCCTCGCTGGAGGACCTGGCCGAACTGGGGTGTGTTGACGGCAGGCATGTTCGCCATGCACAGCTGCACGCCGCTGCGCTTGTGCATCAGCTCGGTCCGCACCGACTCGGTGAACCCGACGATGGCGTGCTTGGCGCCGCAGTACGCCGACTGCAACGGGATGCCCCGGAACGCCAGCGCGCTGCCCACCTGGATGACCACACCCTCGTCGCGGGGGCGCATGTGACGCAGGGCGGTGCGCGTGCCGTTGACGAACCCGAGGTACGACACGGCGGTGATGCGGTCGAACTCGGCCGCGGTGATGTCCTCGAAGAAGGCGATGCTGCCGGTGAACGCGTCGTTCACCCACACCGTGATGGGCCCGAGCTCCGCCTCGACGCGGTCGGCTGCCGCATCGACGGCTGCGGCGTCGGCCACGTCCGTCGCGATGACCAGCACCCGCCCGCCGCGCCCCGTCGTCCGCGCCTCGTCACGGGTGGCGTCGAGCCCGTCCTGGCCCCTGGCCAGGACCGCGACGTCGTACCCGCGCTCCGCGAAGGCCCGGACGGCGGCACGGCCGATGCCCGCCGTCCCGCCCGTCACGACGACCACACCGCGGGCGGAAGCCTTGGAACCGTTGTCCTTGCTCATGACTGGTCTCCTCGTTGGTCGTCGCGTCGTCGGTTGTCGCGGCGCAGCCTCAGGTACCGGCGCAGCCGCCAGGCGGAGAGCACGACCACGCCGTACCGCTGGCGCAGCTCGGCGGCGTCGAGCACGTACAGGGCGCGGGTCAGCTCCATGTGCGACCAGACCAGCGGCACGTTGCCCAGCGCAGCACCGCTCGTTGGGTCGACCTCCTCCGCCAGCAGCCGGGGCAGTCTCGAGCAGAGGTCGTCCAGCCGCTGGCGGGCCTCGTCCACGCGGCCGACGGTGGCCAGCGCCGAGACGGCCCACGCCGAGACGGGCATAAAGGCTCCCTCGACGCCGTGGAAGCCGTCGTCCCCACCGGGCTCGTAGCGGTACAGGAACGGGTAGGCGTCCAGGGCCGACAGGACGGCGTCCACCAGCCTGGATGCTCGCGGGTCCCCGGCTGGGAGCAGGCCGAACACGACGGCCATCAGCGCGGACGCGTCCGCCTGCGGGGGGTCCTGCCCGTACGCCTGTGGCAGTCCGCCCTCGGGCGAGAGCGAGGCGACCACCCGTGCGGCGATGACGGCCCGCGCCCGCTTCCACCGGCGCCGGCGGCGCAACGGGTGGCACAGGCGGGCGAGCCAGAGGGCGCGGTCGAGCACGAGCCAGCGCCCGATGTCGCCGTCGACCAGCGGACCGGGCTCCCGCAGCTCCCAGATGCCGCTGGACGGCAGCACCTCCTCGGGCCGGTCGCGAGCCGTCTGGTCAGCGAGGTCGGCGACCATCCGCCACGTGTCGGCGTCCAGCACGCCCCCGGTCTGCACATGCACCGACACCGCCTCGACCATCAGGCCGAGGGCGTCGTACTGCACCTGACCGGCGGCGCCGTTGCCGACGCGCACCGGTGTGGACCCGTCCCACCCGGCGACCCCGGGCACCTCCCGCTCATCCGGCACAGAATCCCCGCGGACGTCGGTCACGGGCGCGTGAGGGACGTCGTCGCCCGCCACCTGGCGGACGAACGCGAGGTAGCGGGTGGCGTCACCGCCCGCGCCCACCAGCGCTGCCACCGCGACGGCGAGGGAGGCGTCCCGGAGCCACGTGAACCGGTAGTCGAACTGCCGGTCCCCGCCGGGCGCCTCGGGCAGGCTGGTCGTCGGCGAGGCCACGACCGCGCCGGTGGGCTCGTAGGTGCAGGCCCGCAGGACGGCGAGCGCGTCGCGGGCGCGGCCGGGGTGCGCGCGCGGCAGCCGGGCGCGGGAGGCCGCCTCGTGGTCCTCGCGGTCGGCGGCTGCGAGCTGTTCCGCCAGCGCGGCAGGGTCGTCGGCCGGCTCGAACTCGTCGCCGTCCACGCGTACGACCAGGGCTGTCCAGGTCCCGGACGGGGCAGCCAGGCGCGAGCGCAGGACGCCGTCGGCAGCCAGCGAGGCTCGTCCGCCGACCGCTCTCACCGAGTGCCGTCCGACGTCGAGCAACGCCCGACCTCCGGCCAAAGACCACTGCGGTCGTGGTTCTCCGAACCCTGCGAGCGTCAGCTCGTGCGTGATGTCGAGGTCCCTGTCGAGGCCGCGCACCAGTCGGACGAGGGCGACGCCTTCGCACTCCCCCGTACCGGGTGCCGGCATCAGGCCATCCCAGACCTCGACGCGGCCGGACTCGGCCTGCAGCTGCGTGCGTGCCGTCCGGCCCGCGGGGTCGGTCGAGCCACCGGCGTACCGGGCCCCGGAGAACCGCGCGGCACCACCGCCGGCGTCCAGCAGCGACCAGCACAGCGGCGGCGAGTCGAAGGCGGGCGCGCACCACCAGTCGATGTGCGCGTCCGGTCGCAGCAGCATCACGGTGCGGCCGTTGCCGACGAGCCGGTGGGCGGCGATGTCGGGGCGGTGCGACGCGACCGTCGCCGCGCCGGTCCCGGTCAGTGGTTCCGGCCGCGCAGGGCGCGCCACGCCGCGCGGGCCTCCGGAAGGACGGCCGGGACCATCGCGAACGTCAAGACAGAGGCGGCGGTGCAGTACGTGCACACCTTGCGGTGCTTGGTCACCTGCTCCGCCGTCAGGTACGCCGCACCACCCACGTCGACGGCGACCTTGGCGGCCAACGCGAGAGGGATCAGCGGGTACCGGTCGGCGCGGTCCGCGCGGCCCATCCCCGCCAGGGCGAGGGTGACGGCGTAGCTGGCGATGGCCAGCCCCGAGTCAGGGGTGCGCCCGAAGGCGTACGCCTCCCCCGAGGCGTCCACGCGGTCCGAGTCGACGCCGGGCAGCGGCGGGTCGGGCAGGTGCCGAAGGATCCCCACCTGGTAGGCGGCGACCGCGGCGAACGACGCGATGGAGGCGAGCGCCAGGCCGGCCACGCGGCGGCGTCCGGTCAGGTGCTCCCCCTTCCCGCGGCGCAGGTCGTCGCTGACCTGCTCGGCGCCTTCGCTCGTGGAGCGTCCGACGCCTCGATCCGGTGGCCGCACCGACCTCGCCGTGGGCCCGGAGGCGTCGCTCTTCGTCGTCCGCATGTGCGTCCTCTCGCGTGCTGTGGTCACCGGGCGACCAGCAGGGCCTGGGGTGCGGCCTGCTTCAGTCGGGTCCGCAACCACGATACCTGGGTCGTGGTCTCGCCGTCGCAGCGCGCGACGACGTCGATGAGATGGGCGTCGCGTGCGCCCTGTGCGGCCTGGCCCACCAGCGTCCAGGTGATGTCCACGTAGGTGGCCAGCACTTACAGGTCGTGCAGGTCGCGCAGCAGCCCGGGGCCTCCGGAGCGGCTCTCGGCCAGGGCATCGGCATGCAACCGCTCCGGTTCGTCCTCGGGCGCGTCGCCGTACCGCTGGACGACGGGTCCGAGCGCAGCGCTGTGCTCGTCGCACTGGCCGGCGAGCTGGAGGCAGGTGTAGTGGACGTCGGGCTCGTCGGCATGGCCGTCGGCGACCCGCCGGTAGGAGGCCGCGAGGGTGCGTTCGCCCGTCTCCAGCAGACCGACGTAGGTGGCCAGGTGCACGGCTCAGGCTCCTTCATGGGTGCGGTCGTCTGGGTGACCTGCCGCGGCGACGGGCGCTGACGCGGTGTTCGCCGGCGCCGGCGCCGGCCCTGTGCCGGCCCGGAGTCGCGTGACCCGGACAGCGGCCGTCTTGAACTGCGGCTGCTTGGACACCGGGTCCCACGCGGTGATGGTCAGCTCGTTGGCGGCGCGCCGTCGTCCGCCCGGTGCGTCGGTGTCGCCGTAGTGGAACGGCACGAAGACGGTCCCCTCCCGGACGCCGCCGACGCGGGCCGCCACCTCGATGGCTTCCCTGGCGGACTCCACTCGGACGAGGTCGCCCTCGACGACACCCAGGCGGTCGGCGTCAGCCGCACTGACCTCGACCCACGCGTCGGGCGCCGCGGCCTGCAGCTGCGGTGCCCGCATGGCACCCTTGAGCTGCGCCTTTCCGTCGAGGCGCAGAGCGGAGTGCGCCGTGGCGTCGACGACGGCGCCGGTGAGCAGGTCGTGCCCGAACGTCTCGCAGTAGTCGGTGAACGTGTTGAAGACGTGGTCGGTGTAGATGCGCTCGGTGCCACCGGGTGCGTCGTCGGTGCAGGGCCACTGGATGCCGCTCCCACCGCGCAGCGCGTCGTAGGTCATGGCGGAGTAGTCACAGGGTCTCCCGCGGGAGCACCCACCCCACGCGTCGAACGCCTTCTCCGGTGAGTCCCACCCCGGGACGGCCATGCCGCTGCGGTCACGAAAGCGCATCCGCCGGGCGTAGTCGACCCAGATGTCGAGGTCGCTGCGCGACTGCCCGGGCGGGTCGACTGCCTGGTCCGACAGGTGGACCGTGCGGTCGACGTTCGTGAACGTGCCGGTCTTCTCCGCCCACAGGGCAGCCGGCAGGACGACGTCCGCCAGCTCTGCCGTCTCGTTGAGATAGGCCTCGTTGACGACGACGAACAGCTTCTCGTCCGCCAGGATGCGGCGGATCCGCGCCAGGTCGGGCATGGAGACCGCGGGGTTGGTGCCGGCGATCCAGAGGAACTCGATCGAGCCCTGCTCGGCGTAGCGGAAGAGCTGCATCGCGTGCGTCGGCGGCGCCCAGTGCGGGATGACGAGGGGTTCGACGTCCCACAGGTCCGCCAGCTCCTGCACGTGATCGGGGTTGTCCCAGTTACGGAAGCCGGGCAGGTCGCCGTCCACCCCGGTCTCACGGTTGTTCTGCGCGGTCGGCTGGCCGTTCATCTGGAAGGTGCCGGCACCGGGACGCCCGAGCATGCCGCGCAGCAGGTGCAGGTTGTTGACCTGCACGGAGGCCGCCGTTGCCTGGTGAGACTGGTAGAAGTCTTGCAGCACAGTAGAAAGCACCCGCTCGCTGGTGCCGAACACCTCCGCTGCGGCCCGGACGTCGTCAGCGTCGACGCCGCAGATGTCGGCCACCCGGTCGGGGGTGTACTCGTCGACGACGGCCGCCAGGCTCTCCAGACCCACGGTGTGGGCCGCCACGTACTCCTCGTCGACCCAACCCCGGCTGATGACCTCCCGGAGCAGGCCGTTCATCAGCGCCTGGTTGGTCCCGCCGCGAACCGGCAGGTGCACTGTCGCCCGCTGCGCCACGGCGGTGCGTCGCGGGTCGACGCAGACGAGCCGGGGCGGGTCCTGGCCGTCGAGGCGGTCGAGCATGCGCGACCACAGCACGGTCTGGGTCTCGGCGATGTTGTGGCCGTAGAGGAACACCGCGTCGCAGTGCTCGATGTCGGTGTAGCTGCCCGGTTGGCCGTCGGTGCCGAACGTCTCCTTCAGCGCGGCGGCAGCGGTCGCGGTGCAGAGCCGGGTGTTGCCGTCCACGTGCGGGGTCCCGATGCCGGCCTTGCCGATGACGGCGAGGGTGTAGTACTCCTCGAGCATCAGCTGCCCGGAGGTGTAGAAGCCGTGGCTCAACGGTCCGCGCTGGTCCAGCAGCGCGCGGGACCGCTCCACGACGAGCGACATCGCGGTGTCCCAGTCGGTCTCGACCAGCTTCCCGTCGCGCCGCACCAGCGGAACCGTGAGCCTGTCGTGCTGCTGCCCCTGCCACCCGTACAGGCCCTTGGGTCCGAGGCGGCCGTGGTTCACGCGGTCCTGGGCCCTGCCGCGCATACCAACCATGCGCCCGCCGGAGACGGCGACGTCCACCCCGCAGCCGTTGCTGCACAGCAGGCACGCCGACTGGACCCACCGCTCGACGTCGTCGGCGTCCACGCCCGACTCGAGGTGGGTGTCCACGCTCGGGCCAGCGGTCCCCGGCTGGATAGGGGGTCCGCTCTCCCCAGATGTCGGCGGTCCGGGCGCCGAGGTGGCTCCGCTCGACGCTCATGAGCCTCCTCACCCTCGGTTCCGGCCCCCCTGACGCCCTGGTCCTGCCGTGCAGACCAGCAG
>JBBSNO010000169.1:0-6152 GCA_038232615.1 Actinomycetales bacterium | reverse complement strand
GACATCGTCTCCGAGCCGTGGGACGTGCACCCTGACGTCGTCCCGAAAGCGAAGAGGGATGCGAGGGCCGCCGAGCTCATCGAGCGGGTCGGCCTGAACCCGGACTACGTGAACCGGTACCCGCACCAGGTCTCCGGTGGCCAGCGCCCGCGCATCGGCATCGCCCGCGCCCTGGCTCTTCAGCCGGAGGTGATCGTCTGCGACGAGCCCGTGTCCGCTCTCGACGTGTCCGTGCAGGCGCAGGTGATGAACTTGCTCGAGGACCTCCAGGGCGACTTCGGTCTGGCCTTCCTGTTCATCGCCCACGACCTCTCTGTCGTCCGACATCTCTCCGACCGCGTCGCAGTGATGTACCTCGGTCGGGTGGTCGAGATCGGCACCCATGAGGAGGTGTACGACGCCCCGGCCCACCCCTACACGCAGGCGCTGCTCTCCGCGGTGCCCACCCACGAGCCGTCGCTGCGGGGCCACAAGGAGCGGATCGTCCTGACGGGCGACGTCCCGAGCCCCGCGAATCCGCCGAGCGGGTGCCGCTTCCGGACCAGGTGCTGGAAGGCGCAGGAGATCTGCGCGACCGACGACCCGGCCCTGGTGGACCGCGGCCAGGGTCACCCGTCGGCCTGCCACTTCGCCGAGGTGCGGGAGATCGTGCACGTCAAAGAGGCGGGGGTCTGACCGCTTCCTGCGGCACGCCGGCGGACCACGCAGGACGGGGCGGCGCGCTCGAGCGCGTCGGCGTCAGGGGAGCGCGCCTCCGACGGCGGTGCCGACGGCGAAGGTGACGCCCATCGCCAGCAGGCCGATACCCACGTTGCGGGCGACGGCGGGACGCGTCGGTGCGTTGCCGAGGCGGGCGCTGATGAGCCCGGCGACGGATAGCGCGAGGGTGACCGCGAGCACGGTCACCGGCACGCGCCAGGTGACCGGCGGCAGGAGAACCGCCACCAGTGGCAGCAGGGCTCCCGCGGTGAAGGACAGCATCGAGGACCACGTCGCCGCCCAGGGGCTGGTCCGCGGCGCGTTCGCGTCGATCCCGAGCTCGATTTCGGCGTGCGCGGCCAGCGCGTCGTGCGCCGTCAACTCCGCGGCGACCTCGCGGGCCAGCTCCGGCCGAAGACCCCTGTCCTGGTACATCTCTGCGAGCTCGTTGAGCTCGTGCTCGGCCATGTTCGCGAGCTCCCAGCGTTCCTTGTCCAGCGCTGCCTGCTCGGTGTCGCGCTGGGTGCTGACCGAGACGTACTCGCCGCCGGCCATCGACAGGGCGCCGGCCACGAGCCCGGCCAGGCCGACGAGCAGCAGGGTGGAGCGCCCGGTCCCCGCGCCCGCGACACCCACCACGAGTCCCGCGGTCGAGACGATGCCGTCGTTGGCCCCCAGGACGCCGGCCCGCAACCAGTTCAGCCGCCGGGCGAGGTCGTCGGTGTGCTGCTCCGCGGGGTGCGCGGCCGAGTCGGTGGCCGCGACGGGGTCGGTCGTGGGCTCAGCCATCGGCCGGGTCGGGATCGTCGGTGCAGACGCAGAGCTCGTTGCCCTCGGCGTCCGCGAGCACCCACCAGGAGGGGGCGTGAGCGTCGGTGACCAGGCGGCCGCCGACGGCCACGACCTCGGCGACGCGGCGCTCGGCCGCGGCGCGCGGCAGGTAGACGTCGAGGTGGGTGCGGCTGCGCTCGGTGCGGGCGGGATCCATCGGCTGGAACCAGAGCAACGGCCCCAATCCGGCGGGGTCCTCCATCTGCGGCAGCCCGTCGGTGGGCCTCTCGACGTAGCCGAGTCCGGTACGCCAGAACGGGACCAGCGCGGCGGCGTCGACAGCGTCGATGGCGATGTGAAGCCGCGTGGGCACCTGGCCGGTCGTGGTCGCACCGACGGCGGCGGCCTCGGCGGAGATGCGGTGGGCCCGCTCGACGTCGAGCTGGGTCACCCCGCCCTCCGCGTGGGTCGCCAGCGCGAAGCGCACCCGGGGCCACCGCAGGTCGACGTCGGGATGGTGGTCGAGCTCCTCGGCGATCCGGGCGACCTCGGCCACCAGCGCGGCCGCGTCGGCGAAGGTCGGTGCGGCGACGTCCGCGTGCAGTGCGCCGCGCAGCGCGTACCAGCCGGGCAGGTCCTCGACCTGGCGGCGGATCTCCTCGTCGTCCAGTCGTCGTGCCATGCGTACACCGTGTCCGACGCGGTGAGCAGACGTCAACGAAGGCAAGGCATGCCAGGCTCACCGATCCGTCTCGTCCGGGTCACCGCCGCGTGATGCTCGTGCCGTGTGCCACCCGACTAGGGTGGGTTTCCCGACAGGCAACTGCTGGAGCCCATGCTGCTGATATCGAACAAGCCCTACGCCGGCGATGGCTGACCGGACACTCGTCGTCGGCGCGGCCGTGGTCGACGACCTCGACCACCCGACGCGCCTGCTCACCGCGCGGCGCACCGAGCCTCCGCGGCTCGCCGGCGGCTGGGAGCTGCCGGGCGGCAAGGTCGATCCAGGCGAGACGGTCGAGCAGGCGCTGCACCGCGAGCTGCGGGAAGAGCTCGGCATCGGCGTGCGGCTGGGGCGCGAGGTCGTCCCGGACGGCGGAGGCGCGTGGCCCCTGCCACCGTCCGCGTTGCTGCGGGTGTGGCTGGCGGTCGTCACCGAGGGGACGCCGGAGGCGCTCGAGGACCACGACCTGCTGCTGTGGCTCGGCCCGGGGCAGTGGGAGTCGGTCGGCTGGCTCGCCGCCGACGTCCCCGTCGTGCGCCACCTCCTGGCGTCGTCACGCGACCGACGCGCAGGCAGCTGACCGGCGCCGACGTGTCGGTCTCGGGGACGGATTCCATCGTGGCGCCGTCCCCGGCCTACCATGGCCCATCACCCCACGACCAGGAACGAGCATCTACCGCATGCCCAGCCGCACCCGTGACGACATCCGCAACGTCGCGATCGTCGCCCACGTCGACCACGGCAAGACCACCCTGGTGGACGCCATGCTCTGGCAGGCGGGGGCTTTCGGCGCGCACCAGCACGTCGACGAACGAGCGATGGACTCCGGTGACCTCGAGCGCGAGAAGGGGATCACGATCCTCGCGAAGAACACCGCCGTGAGGTACGTGGGCCCGTCGGCTCCCGAGGGGGGCATGACCATCAACATCATCGACACCCCGGGCCACGCCGACTTCGGTGGCGAGGTGGAGCGCGGCCTGTCGATGGTGGACGCGATCTGCCTGCTCGTAGACGCCTCCGAAGGGCCGCTGCCGCAGACCCGCTTCGTGCTGCGCAAGGCGCTCGCCGCCCGCCTCCCCGTGATCCTCGTCGTCAACAAGGTCGACCGGCCCGATGCCCGCATCGAGGAGATCGTCGACATGACGTACGAGCTGTTCCTCGACCTCGACGCCGACGCCGACCAGATCGACTTCCCGATCGTGTACGCCTCCGCCCGCGCCGGCCGCGCGTCGCTGAAGCGTCCCGACGACGGCGGGATGCCGGACGCAGACGACCTCGAGCCGCTGTTCCGCGTGATCCTCGACACGGTCCCCGCGCCGGTCTACGACGACGAGCACCCGATGCAGGCGCACGTCACGAACCTGGACGCCTCGCCGTTCCTCGGCCGTCTGGCGCTGTGCCGCGTGCACCAGGGCACGATCCGCAAGGGCGAGACCGTGGCGTGGCTGCGCCGCGACGGCACCTCCAGCAAAGTCAAGGTCACCGAGCTGCTTGTGACCCAGGCGCTGGAGCGCAAGCCGGCGCAGTCGGCCGGCCCGGGAGACATCATCGCCGTCGCAGGCATCCCGGAGATCACGATCGGCGAGACGCTGGCGGACGCCGACGACCCGCGCGCCCTGCCGCTGATCACCGTCGACGAGCCCGCGATCTCCATGACGATCGGCACCAACTCCTCGCCGCTGGCCGGCCGCGGCAAGGGCACCAAGGTGACGGCGCGCCTGGTGAAGGACCGGCTCGACCGGGAGCTCGTCGGCAACGTGTCGGTGCGCGTTCTCCCGACCGAGCGCCCCGACACGTGGGAGGTTCAGGGCCGCGGCGAGCTGGCCCTGGCCATCCTCGTCGAGCAGATGCGCCGTGAGGGGTTCGAGCTCACCGTCGGCAAGCCGCAGGTGGTCACACGCGAGGTCGGCGGCAAGGTCCACGAGCCGGTCGAGCGCCTGACGATCGACTCGCCGGAGGAGCACCTCGGCACGATCACGCAGCTCCTCGCCGTCCGCAAGGGACGCATGGAGCAGATGGTGAACCACGGGACCGGGTGGGTGCGGATGGAGTTCCTCGTCCCCTCGCGTGGGCTGATCGGCTTCCGCACCGAGTTCCTCACCGAGACGCGCGGAACCGGCATCGCCCACCACGTGTTCGAGTCCTACGAGCCGTGGTTCGGCGAGCTGCGCACGCGCAGCTCCGGGTCGATGGTCGCCGACCGCACCGGGATCGCGACCGGCTACGCGATGGCGAACCTGCAGGAGCGGGGAACGCTGTTCATCGAGCCGACCACCGAGGTCTACGAGGGCATGGTCGTCGGCGAGAACTCCCGTGCGGACGACATGGACGTCAACATCGCCAAGGAGAAGAAGCTCACCAACGTGCGCTCCAACGCGGACGAGCTCGAGCGGCTGGTGCCTGCGCGCAAGCTCTCGCTCGAGCAGAGCCTGGAGTTCTGCCGCGAGGACGAGTGCGTCGAGGTGACGCCGGACGCCGTCCGCATCCGCAAGCTGATCCTCGACGGCAACCAGCGTGCCCGCGCCTTCTCACGGGCCCGACGAGCCTGAGGGAGCCTCCGCGGTCCCCGTCGGCGGGAGAGTGGTGGCCCGAGGCGTGGGGGTGGGCGCCACGGACCGGTGAAGTCTCCTGCTTCTTGGTGGATGACCGCCGCGGCACCCGTACGGCGCCGTCTCGTCTGCGGCCACGACCACTCTGCGCAGCCCGTCGCAGGGATTGCGAGGTGGGAACGGTTGCTTCCGGCGAACGTCACGTGGATGACATGAGCGGGCCCGCTACATGACGCCAACGTGTCGATCCGGTTCGGCGGCCGTACCGCTGGCAGTCTCCGAACCGCCACTCCGCTTACGGTGGAGCATGAGCCCCGTCCCGCAACGCATCGAAGAAGCTCCCCGGCTCCGGCGCCACGACAGCGCTCGGACGCGATGGAGGTCCGCCCTTGCCGGTCTGCTCGGCGTCGCTGTCGCCCTCGGTGTGGCGGAGCTGGTCGCCGGTGCGCTGCCGGGGGCCAGGTCCCTGGTTCTCGGCGTAGGGGACCTGGTGATCGACAGCGTGCCAGGGTGGCTGGAGCGGGCAGCGATCGCGGCTCTGGGCACGGCCGACAAGCCGGTGCTGGTGGCGGGGATCCTCATCGTCTCGGCCCTGCTCGGCGCCCTGGTCGGCATCCTCGGCGCACGGCGGTTCCTCCTGGCGGCCGGGTGCTTCCTCGTCGCCGCTGCCTTCGGGGTCCTCGCGGCGCTCTCGGACCCGCAGGGCACACCGTCGTCCGCCCTGGTCACCGGCTGTGCAGCGGCGGCCGCCGGCATCGGCACGTTGCGCCTGCTGCTCGGTGCCGCCACCGCCGCGGACCGCGACCCGTCCCGGTCGTCCCCCCCGCCTTCAGCAGCACCGCCGGACGGCACCGCGACGACGGGCACCGGGCCGGGGCGGCGCAGGTTCCTGCTCCTGGCCGGGGGCGCGGTCCTGGCCGCGGGCGCTGCCGTCGTGACCGGTCGCATGCTCGTGGCCCGCGAGCGCATCGGCGAGGTGCGGGCCGCCATCCGGCTTCCCAGCCCTGCCAGGCAGGCACCTCCACCTCCGCCGGCGGCGAGCCTGGACATCGCCGGCGTGACACCCCTGTACGTGCCGAACGAGGAGTTCTACCGCATCGACACGGCCCTGACGGTTCCGCAGGTGGACCCCAGCCAGTGGTCGCTGAGCATCGCGGGCATGGTCGACCGGCCCTTCGTCCTGACCTACGACGAGCTGATGGACCTACCGCAGATCGAGGCCGACATTACGCTCGCCTGCGTCTCGAACCCGATCGGCGGTGACCTCGTCGGCAACGCCCGCTGGCAGGGCGTGCCACTGGTGTCGCTGCTGGAGCGGGCAGGGCTGCAGGAGGGTGCCACCCAGGTCCTCGGACGCTCGGTGGACGGCTTCACCGCCGGTTTCCCGACCGCGACCGCGCTGGCCCTGG
>JBBSNO010000168.1:0-6152 GCA_038232615.1 Actinomycetales bacterium | reverse complement strand
GACTGGTGGGGCGCCCAATCCAGGGTCGGCGACCGCGTCGGCGCCCTCGTCGGCGCCGCGCCCGGTCAGGTGGTGGTCGGCGACTCGACGTCGGTCAACCTCTTCAAGTGCTACGTGGCCGCGGCCAGGATGCGCCCAGGCCGCCGGGTCGTCGTCACCGACCCCGGCTCCTTCCCCACCGACCTGTACGTGCTGGAGGGCGCCGCGCGGCTGGCCGGCCTCGAGGTCGTGCTCGCCGCCCCGGACGAGACGGCCGCGGTCCTCGAGCAGCGAGGCAGCGAGGTGGCGCTGCTCGCCTTCTCGCACGTCGACTACCGCACCGGCGAGCTGTGGGACGCCGCCGCCCTGACGCGCGCGGCCCACGGCGTCGGTGCCCTGGCCCTCTGGGACCTGTGCCACTCGGCCGGCGTCGTCGACGTCCACCTCGACGACGAGGCGGCCGACATGGCGGTGGGCTGTGGCTACAAGTACCTCAACGGTGGACCCGGGGCGCCAGCCTTCACCTACGTCGCCCATCGGCACCAGGGCGACTTCGACACGCCGCTACAGGGCTGGCACGGGCACGCCACCCCGTTCGCGATGACCGGCGAGTACGAGCCGGCGCCCGGCATCGACCGCGCCCGCGTAGGGACCCCGCCGCTGCTGTCGCTGCTGGCGCTGGAGTCGGCGCTGGAGGCCTTCGACGGGCTCGACCTGGCCGACGTCCGCTCGACGTCTCAGTCGGTGACGGGCTTCTTCATCGACTGCGTCGAGGCGCTGCTGCCCGGGACCGAGCTCGCGTCACCGCGGGAGGCTGCCCGACGCGGCTCCCAGGTGTCACTGCGCCACCCGCGGGCCTACGCGGTCGTCCAGTCGCTCATCGCGCGCGGGGTCGTCGGGGACTTCCGCGAGCCCGACGTCGTCCGGCTCGGGTTCGCGCCCCTGTACGTGACCCACGCCGACGCCCTGCGTGCGGCGGTGCAGCTGCGCGAGGTCATCGACGCCGGCGAGCACCTCGACGAGCGCTGGTCCACCCGATCGACCGTCACCTGAGCCGACGGGTCTCAGGCCCGCAGGCACGTGAGCACAGCGAGCACCCGGCGGTGCACGCCGGGCTCGTCGACCAGACCGAGCTTGGCGAAGATCGAGGTGATGTGCGCCTCCACGGTGCGCTCGGTCACGTGGAGGCGCCCGGCGAGTGCGTGGTTGGACAGCCCCTCGGCCAGCAGCGCCAGGACCTCACGCTCCCGCTCGGTGAGGAGCGCGAGGGGGTCGACACGCCGGCGTCGTTCGAACACCCGCGCCACGATCGTGGGGTCGACCACGGTCTCGCCGTCGCACAGCCGTCGCAGGGCGTCGACGAGCAGCGCACCGTCGAAGACCCTCTCCTTCAGCAGGTATCCGGTGCCGCCTGCCTGGGCCTCGAGCAACCGCATCGCGTAGTCGGGCTCGACGTAGCTCGACAGGAGCAACACGCCGGTGCCGGGAGCCTCACGGTGGATCCTGGCCGTCGCCACGATCCCCTCGTCGGTGTGGGTCGGCGGCATCCGGATGTCCACCACGGCTGCGTCCGGCCGCGTGGTCGCGACCTCGCGCGCCAGCGACTCGGGGTCCCCCACCGCGGCCACCACGTCGATGCCGGCCGCCGTCAGGACGCCGACGATGCCCTCACGCGTCAGCATGGTGTCGTCGGCCACGACTACCCGCACGGCAGCTCCACCCGGACGCCGGTCGCGGTGGGCGCGAGGTGCCCACCGAGCGCGCCAACCCGATCGGCGATCTCGGCAGGCACGTCGCCACGGTAGCCGTCGACGGTCACCTGAAGGAGTCCGTCGAGTCGACCGGCCCGGACGGCGAGGGGCTGGGCACCCACGGGGTCGGCGCGTTCCGCCGCCTCACGCACCACCGAGTAGGCCGCCAGCTCGACGCTGGGGTCGAACCGTTCGGTGGTCACCTCGTCGAGCTCCAACGGCACCTTGGACCGCTCAGCGAGAGACCGCAGCGCGACGGCGAGGCCCGCCTCCGACAGCACCGCGGGGTGGATGCCATGCGCGAGGTCGCGCAGGTCGTCCAGAGCACCTGCGACCCCACGGAGCCCGCGGTCGAGCTCCGTGACGGCGACCGCCTGTCCGGAGGCGAGAGCCGACGCGCGGGACAGCCGCAGCAGGTAGCTCAGCGCGAGCAGGCTCTGCTGGGCGCCGTCGTGCCGGTCGCGCTCGAGCCGCCGCCTCGCGTCGTCCCCCGTCGCCACGATCCTCCGGCGCGACTCCTGGACGTCGTGGATGCGGGCCAGGCGCTCCGCCGCGAGTCGCTCGTTCTCCAGGGCTAGCCGGGCGGCCGGGCCGAGGACCTCGTCGAGGGCGTCGACCGGCAGCACGGCGGGGTCGTGCATGACGACGGCCACCGTCCGGTCCCCGCGCCGCAACGGCGTCGCCGTCCGCCGCTCGGGCGTCGCGGGTGCGACGGACCCGCCGTCCGCCGTGACGTGCAGGCCGTCACGTCCCACGGGGTAGTGGACGTCGAGCGCCCGGTCGCCGGTCACCGACCGCAGCGTTGCCGCGAGCGAACCGGGGTCGGAGGCGGTCTCCAGCTCGGCGGCCAGCCTCGACAGTGCCTGGCGCCGGATAAGGTGACGCGAGGTCGCCCACACCGACACCAGGGCCAGGACCGACCACGCAGCCGCCCGGCCGAGGTAGATGCCGGCGAAGACGGGGTCCTCGGCACTCTCTACCCGGGTCAGCGACGCCAACCCGTACACGGCCTCGGCAACGCCGACGAGCGCGATGGCACCGAGCAGCGCCCCCTCCCAACGACGAGCGACCACCGACGCCGAGACCAGGCGCCGCGTGGCGCCCGCCACGGCTGCCACGCCGAGCGCAGCCCACGTCGCGGCCAGTAGCTGCCCGAGCACGTCGGCCGCAGCGGGCCGGCTCGAGACGAGCAGGGCGCTCTCGGAGCACGTGGGCCAGCACAACGGGTCCAGGAACGGGTCGTCCACGGCCACGAGTACGGCGGCGAGGACGCCGACGACCACGGCGGACGTGACAACGATGCGACGCGCAGCGAGGGTGCCGACCATCGTCGCGAGCAGGCCGAGCAGGAGCACGGGCAGGAACGGCGCCATCACGGTAGCCACACCGCGGACGAGTGCCGGCCCTCCTTCCCACCCAGCCCAGTCGGGGGCGAACCAACCCACGCCCGCGCCGAGCAGCATGACGCCGGCCACCGTCGAAGGCCCGAACCAGAGGGCGAGCGAGCCGACGACCAACAGCGACAGCCCGGCGAGCAGACCGGCAGCCTGCGCGGTGGCCGAGGCGGCGCCGTAGGTCGTGACGAGTGGCTCGTTCGGCGGAAGCTGCGTCGCGGCCAAAGCGGCGTACACGGCCGTCACCCCGGTCACGCCGATGCGTTGGGCGGCCGGACCCCACGCACCCGGACCCCGTGCAACCGGACCCCACGCGATCGGCGCAGCCCGGGTCATGGTGGCGAGTGTTGCACCGGAGCGGCGCCGCGCACTGTGGCCAGCCACAGTTCAGGAGGCGAGTATTCGGGAACGGGCACGGATGCAGTACGGGGGGTGTCATCGTCAGCCTGTAGGACATGAACACCTGGATGAGGTGCGGACGATGACCCACCTGATGACCGCCGTACGCCGACTCGTACCGGCGATGGCGGTGGCGCTGGTCCTGACCGGATGCACCGCGGACGCGACGGACAAGGGCGGGGGTTCCGGCGGGGTCACGACCCTGCGGCTTGCGTCACCGGAGTCCCGGGCTCGCCCCTCGGGCATCGACGTCCAGTACCTCGCCGAGCAGGTGCGGTCGCTCTCCGACGGCCGGATGCGGATCGAGGTGACCTGGGACGTCGGCAAGGACGAGCCGTCCTGGGACCAGGAGATGGCGCAGCTCGTCATCGACGGTGACCACGACCTCGGGCTCGTCCCGGCCCGGGCCTGGGACGTGCTGGGCGTGGCCTCGTTGCAGGCACTCCAGGCCCCGTTCCTGGTCACCAGCGACGCCGCCCTGGACGCGATCGTGACCGACCCCGTCGCCGACAAGATGATGAGCGGCCTCGAGGAGGTCGGGGTGAGCGGTCTCGTGCTCGTACCGGAGGGCCTGCGGCACCCCGTGGGATTCGGGGCACCGCTGCGCGAACCGGCGGACTTCGCTGGCACCGTGATCAGGACGCCCCGCTCGGACGTCACCTGGGAGGCGCGGCGCGCGCTCGGCGCCGACCCCCAGGAGGTCAGCGGCGAGGCCGAGTCAGCCCTGTTCGACAGCGGCGACCTGGGCGGGGCCGAGAGCAGCGCGGCGTACATGCCGACCCTCCCGCGCCCGGGCATCATGACTGCGAACCTCACCCCCTACGCCAAGGCGAACGTGCTGGTGGCCAACAGCGACGTCCTCGACGGCCTGGGCGTCGAGCAGCGCGACGTGCTGGAGCGGGCAGCGCAGGCCACCCTCGAGAACAGCGTGCGGACCCGGGCGTCGGACGCCGAAGAGCTGGCGACCGTCTGCTCCTCGGGGCTGCAGGTGGTGCTCGCCACGGCCGAGCAGCAGGCCGCGATGACGGCGGCGACCCAGCCGGTCCGCGAACGGCTGGAGGACGACGGCGAGACCGGCCCGATCCTGGCGCGGATCGCGGAGATCGTCGACGAGACCGGGCCCCCGGCTGCGGTCGAGGCGTGCGGCGGAGTCGTTGCCGGGTCGCCGGCAGGGTCAGAAGAGCCGCTGGACCTGGCGGCCCTCGACGGAGTCTGGCGCTGGGAGGTGACGTACCAGGAGGGGCTGGACGCCGGCCTGCCCGACGAGGTGGCGGCCGCGGACCTGGGGGTGCAGACGGTACGGATGGACTCCGGGACCTACCAGTGGGACTGGCGGTCCCGCGACGGCGAGAAGTCCTGCCAGGGCACCTACCGCGACGAGGGCGGCGCGTTGGTCTTCAAGGACCGTCCCGCGCCCTTCTGTGGTGGCTTCTGGGACGCCCGGCCGCTGCTGAGCGCAGGCGAGCTCACGTGGACCGACGTCCGCAGCCGCCGGACGGTGGGGGATCCCGTCGACCAGACCCTTCGCGAGACCCTGCACAGCACGCCGTGGCGCAAGGTCGAGGACCTTCCCATGGCAGCAGCCTTCCCGGAGGGGACGTACCGGTGGGAGGTGACCGAGCAGGACCTGGTCGCCGCGGGCGTCGACGAGGGCGAGGCGTACTTCAACAGCGGGTTGATGACGATGACGGTCGCGGACGGCAGGTGGCTGCACCAGACGGCCAGCGATGCGGATCAGCCTAACTGCGGCGGCTCGTACCAGGTCACCGGAGCGCGGATCACGTTCACGGCGGACGACGGGCCGGAGTGTGGCGGGGCCGCGGGCGTGCTGCTGTTCAGCGGGGCCTGGGCCCCCACGGACGACGGGATCCAGTTCAGCGCGATCGAACCGGCGAACCCGTTCATGCAGGGCCTGTTCGGTCAACCCTGGCGCCGGATCGGCTGAGGGATCACGCGGACGGATCGGACCGTGGGCCGGCGGGCAGGACCGCGACGATCCTGGTTCCCACACCAGGCAGGTCTACGACCTCCAGCGTCCCCCCGAGGGTGTCCATCCGGTCGGCCAGTCCGCGAAGGCCGGAGCCGCGCGCAGGGTCTGCTCCGCCGTGGCCGTCGTCCTCGACGGTGAGACGAAGCACTCCGTCGTCCACCCCGACCTCGATGCAGATGCTGTCGGCATGCGCGTGCTTCAGGGCGTTGGCGACGGCCTCGGAGGCGACAAACCATGCTGCTGCTGCGACCTCGGACCGGACTGTTGACACCGAGGCCGTGACTTGCACCGGGACCGGCGACCGGGCCGCGAGGTCGTTCAGGGCGGCGCCGAGGCCCTCCTGGAGCCGGCCCGGGTGCAGGCCCGCCGCCAGGGCGCTCAGGTCGCGCATCGCCTGCTGGAGCTCGACCTGGGCGCGAGCGAGGTGACCCGCGGTCTCCCCGCAGGCAACCGCCTCTGCGGTGACGAGGCTGGCGGACAGCCCGGCCAGGCGCCGCTCGGCGCCGTCGGCCAGCCGCTGCGCCAGCCGACCGCGCTCGCTGTCCGCGGCGGCGACCAGCCGCCGCCGGGAGTCCTCGAGGTCGACCAGGCGTGCCTCGACGTCGCTCTGCAGCAGGGAGTTCTGCTCGGCCAGGCGCG
>JBBSNO010000167.1:0-6274 GCA_038232615.1 Actinomycetales bacterium | reverse complement strand
GGCTCGCCGAGCTCGCCGACTTCTACGGCGTCCCGGTCCAGGCGCTCCTGCCGGACGCCGCACCGTCGGGTCCCAGCGATCCGCCGCCGAAGCTCGTGCTCGACCTCGAACGCCTCCAGTCGGTGCCGGCGGAGCGGGCGGGGCCGCTCGCCCGCTACGCCGCCACCATCCAGGGGCAGCGCGGCGACTACAACGGCAAGGTGCTCTCGATCCGGTCCGACGACCTGCGGGCCCTCGGCGTCATCTACGACATGCCCCCGCTGGCGCTGACCGAGCAGCTCATCGCCTGGGGGGTGCTCGACGCCGACGCGCGCCGCGCCATCCGCCTGCGCGAGGACGTCTGACGGTCACCCCGCTGGTGCGCGCAGGGCCGGTCACCCCGCTGCTGCGCGCAGGGCTGCCCTGCGCTCGCTCTATGAGCACGGGGGAGCCCTGCGCTCACCGGGGGTGAGCGTAGGTGTGCCCGGTAGCAGACTGGCCGTGATCCGCCCCCGGCTCAGACCAGCAGCGTCGGCTTCATCTGCAGCAGGCGACCGAGCAACCCGTTGACGAAGGACGGCGAGTCGTCGGTCGAGAGCGCCGCGGCCAGGTCGACGGCCTCGTTGACGACGACCGCGTCCGGCACGTCGTCGCGCCACAGCAGCTCGAAGGTGCCGAGTCGCAGGATCTGACGGTCGACAGCGGGCATCCGCTCGACCGACCATCCCTGCGAGTAGGTGCTGAGGAGCTCGTCGATGCGCTCGCGGTGAGCCCGGGCGCCCTCGACGAGGGTGACCGTGTACTCCGGCAGCGGTGGTGATGCCAGCGGAAGCCGCTCCCGCAGCAGCGCCAGCGGGTCCGAGCCCCGCTGGTCGGCCTCGAAGAGGATGTCGAGCGCCTTCTTGCGCGCCTTGCTGCGGGCTCCCACTAGTTGACGCGGCCCAGGTAGCCGCCGGAGCGGGTGTCGACCTTGACCCTGGTCCCGGTCTCGATGAAGAGGGGGACGGCGATCTGGGCGCCGGTCTCGACGGTGGCGGGCTTGGTGCCGCCGGTCGACCGGTCGCCCTGCAGGCCAGGCTCGGTGTACGTGATCTCCAGGATTACGGACGTCGGCAGCTCGATGTACAGCGGCGTGCCGTCGTGCAGCGCGACCGTGGCGTCCTGGTTCTCCAGCATGTAGTTGGCCGCGTCGCCGACCGTGTCGGCCGTCACGGTGACCTGGTCGTAGGTCGAGGAGTCCATGAAGACGAAGTCTCCGCCGTCCTTGTACAGGTACTGCATGTCGCGCTTGTCGACGTTCGCCGTCTCGACCTTCGTTCCCGCGTTGAAGGTCTTGTCCACCACCTTGCCGGACAGCACGGCCTTCAGCTTGGTGCGCACGAATGCAGGGCCTTTGCCCGGCTTGACGTGCTGGAACTCCACCACGGACCAGAGCTGGCCCTCGATGTTGAGCACCATGCCGTTCTTCAGCTCGTTCGTAGATGCCACGGTTTCTCTCTCGTCGTCGTCATCGGGTCGACCGGCACGCTCGTGCTTGGGCCGGGACCAGGGGATCAGCGACAGAGCCTACCGGCGCGCCGGTCGGTCCCGGTTCGTGCGCGGAACTCGAACACATGTCGGGCCGCCGACGACGGGAACGGGGCACGGATCACAGCGCGAGTACGGCGACGCCGGCCGCGCCGGCCGACCACAGCAGGCTGGTGAGCGTGCCGATGATGAACCGCTCGGCGGCACCGGGGTGACGCAGCTCGGGATAGCGACCGAGGCCCTTCACCGCCAGGACCACCGCGACTGCCTCCGGTGAGAGCGCCAGGACGGAGGCGAAGACGGCCAGCCGCTCCAGCGCCCCGATCCACGCGCCACCGCGCAGCACCTGCGGCCCGCCCTCGGTGTCGATGGCCGGCGTCGGCCCGCGCGAGGCCCGGCGCAGGACCGTCTCGGTGACCGGGCCGCCTCCGGCCACGGCAGCAGCACCGGCGAGGACCACGAGCGTCGCCCTCACCCAGTCGCCGGCGTTTTCACCCGCCGCGAATGCGGAGACGGCAGCGGCAGCGAGCAGCAGCAACAGCCCCAGCGACCACCCGTCGCGGAGGACTTCGCGCGGCAGCACGCGGCGCCACCACGCGGGAACGGCGACGGCGGCGAGCAGAGCCAGCAGCAGGAGGGTGGCCGCCGTCATCCGGCGGCCTCGCTCACCAGGCGGGTGGCCAACGGCCGCAGCTCCTGCTCGTGCTGCCACCACGCGGCGCGGGTCCGCTGGTTCACGGCCTGGGCCGTGACGCCCAGCCGTGCAGCGACCTCTCGCTGGGTGAGTCCCGACGCGAGCAGCTCGGTGACCTCCCATCCGGCGGCGGTCCGTCGCTGCACCAGCGTGGCCAGCAGTCGCAGGACGGCCTCCGCCTCGGCGGCACGGTCCGCGTCCTCGCCGGCCACCGCGAGATGGGGGCCACTCGACTTGGCACGCTGGACGGCGGAGCGCGCGTGCTCGAGGGCCGGCCCCGCCGCTTCCCGCACGCTGCGAGGCAGCGGCGTGCGGACGTCGCCGGCACCGATGCCGATGCTCCACGTCCCCTGCCGCGCGAGCACCAGCGCCAGGTCGACCGCTGCTCCGCCGTCGTCGAGCAGGCCCTGCACCTCGTCACCTGCCGTGCGCTCAAACCGGCGTACCACCGGGGCACCTGCGGTTCGGCGCAGGAGGGCACGGACGAGGTCGGGTCCGCGGCGGCTGCCGCGTTGGTCGATGGTCATGGCGATCACGATGGTCCCCGGGTCCGACAGCTGGTCGAGGCAAAGCCTGAGGCCTTGTTATAGCCCTGTCAACGCCTCAGGCTTGATTAGTGGGTATCAAGGCGCGAAGCGCGAGCTCGTACGACCTCGTCCCGAACCCGGTGACCGAGCCCGTTGCGACGCCGCCGATGACGGACGTGTGCCGAAACGACTCACGTGCAGCCGGATTGGACAGGTGCACCTCCACCAGCCCCAGGCCGGCGCCCGTCACCTGGGCACACGCATCGCGCAGCGCGTAGGAGTAGTGGGTGAAGGCGGCGGGGTTCAGCACCACATGGGTGCGGCTGTCGACGGCCTCGTGCAGCCACCGGACGAGCTCGGCCTCGTCGTCGCTCTGGCGCACCTCGACGTCGAGGCCGAGGTCGGAGCCCCAGGCGCGGCACGACGCGGCCAGGTCGTCGTGGGTCGCCGAGCCGTACACCTCGGGCTCGCGCACCCCCAGCCGACCCAGGTTCGGGCCGTTGAGGACGAGCACGCTGGTCATGACGCGAGGGTAGCTCCACCGGGTACCAGGTCGGACTCTCAAGACAGTGCCTGGGCGAGCCGACACCAGGGTGTGCGTCAAGGAGCTGGCCGGGTGGTGCACCGCAGTCGCGCTCCTGCTCGTCGTCGGCTACGCCCGCGCTCCGTTGGACTCCAAGGAGCGCCACAGCATCCAGCAGACCGCAGACGGCGTGTTCGCCGACCGGCCTGACCCCGGACGGTGTCGCTGGAGGGGACCACCCTGCGCGTCACCGCCGACCCGGCACGCGGACGACCCCGCATTCTTGCCACCGCGCTTCGCCCCGAAGACTCGGGACGGCTGACCCCATCAGACGCACGGACCGGCCGGCAGCGACCAAGTGGTGCGGCGGCGAATCGAGGTGCAGCCCCGCGTCAGGTGCGGCTGATCTCCGCGTAGGCGGCCTGCAGCAGCGCCGGGTCGGGCCCTTCCAGCCGCGAGGACCGGGCGAGGCCGTCCAGGACGACGAACCGCAGCAGGTCCCCGCGGGTCTTCTTGTCACGGCGCATGGCGTCGAGCAGCTGCGGCCACCGGTCGCCCCGGTAGGTCAGGGGCAGGCCCAGCGAGCCCAGCACCGAACGGTGCCGGTCCACCACCGCCTCGTCGAGCCTACCGGCGAGCCGCGCCAGCTCTGCGGCGAACACCATCCCGACGCTGACGGCCGCCCCGTGCCGCCACTGGTACCGCTCCACGAGCTCGACGGCGTGCCCGAGCGTGTGGCCGTAGTTCAGGACCTCGCGCGGCCCCGACTCGCGCAGGTCCCGTCCCACGACGTCGGCCTTGACCCGGATCGCACGTTCGACGAGCTCTCGAACGACGGGAGAGTCCCAGGTGCCCACCGCCTCGGGATCGGCCTCGACGAGCTCGAGGATCGTCGGGTCGGCGACGAACCCGCACTTGACCACCTCGGCCATCCCGGCCAGCAGGTCGTTGCGCGGCAACGTCTCCAGCACAGCGAGGTCGCAGAGCACACCCGACGGCGGGTGGAACGCGCCGACGAGGTTCTTGCCCTCTGTCGTGTTGATGCCGGTCTTGCCACCGACCGCCGCGTCGACCATCGCCAGCAACGTGGTCGGCACCTGGACGACACGTACCCCCCGCAGCCAGGTGGCGGCGACGAAGCCCGCCAGGTCGGTGACCGCTCCCCCGCCGACGCCGACGACCGCGTCGCTGCGGGTGAAGTGGGACTGCCCGAGCACGCCCCAGCAGAACGCAGCGACCTCGGCCCTCTTGGCGTCCTCGCCGTCCGGCACCTCGGCCAAGAACGCCTGGTACCCCTGGGTCTCCAGGTCGGTGCAGACGGCGTCCCCCGTCGCGCGAAGGGCACGAGGGTGGACGACGAGAACGCGCTGGACGCCGTCGCCGAGCATCGACGCCAGGTCCGCGAGGAGGCCGTTACCGACGACAACGTCGTACGGCACGTCCCCGCTGACGGTGATGCGCGTACTGCTCACGCCTCCTCCGTCAGCTCAGCGACGACGGCGTCCGCGACCTCGTCGGGGGTCCGGCCGTGAGTCGACACCACGACGGTCGCGACCCGTTCGTAGACAGGGCGTCTGACGTCCATCAGCCTGGTCCACTGCGCGCGCGGGTTGCCGATCAGCAACGGGCGGCTCGTGTTGAAGCCGACCCGACGCGAGGCGTCGGGCAGTCCGACGTCCAGGAAGACGACGGTGTGCCCGGCGAGGTCGGCCTCGGTCGCGGCGTCCAGCACGGACCCGCCACCGAGAGCCAGCACGCCGTCGTGCTCGGCCAGTGCCCGGACGACGGCCTGACGCTCGAGCTCGCGGAACCGCGCCTCTCCCTGGTCGACGAACACGTCCGAGATGCTGCTGCCCGCGACCTGCTCGACATCCTCGTCGGTGTCGCGGACGGCAACCCCGAGCCGCTGCCCGAGCAGGGCTGCCACCGTCGACTTGCCGGCTCCCGGGGGCCCGACGAGAACGACGCGCGGGCTCATACGTCCGCCGAAGTGCGCATCGACGTGGGGATCGAGGCGAGGTAGGCCTCGACGTTGCGACGCGTCTCGCCGACCGAGTCGCCGCCGAACTTCTCGGTGACGGCGTCCGCCAGCACGAGCGCCACCATGGCCTCGGCCACGACGCCGGACGCCGGGACGGCGCACACGTCGGACCGCTGGTTGATCGCCACGGCGGCCTCGCCGGTCGCGACGTCGACCGTCGCGAGGGCGCGCGGCACGGTCGAGATCGGTTTCATCGCCGCCCGTACCCGAAGGACCTCGCCGGTCGACATCCCACCCTCGGTGCCGCCTGCCCGGCCGGTCGAACGCCGCAGCGTCCCGTCGTCCGCGCCGGTGATCTCGTCGTGCGCCTGCGAGCCTCGCCGTCGCGCGGTGAGGAAGCCGTCGCCGACCTCGACGCCCTTGATCGCCTGGACGCCCATCAGGGCGCCGGCGAGCCGCGCATCGAGGCGGCGGTCCCAGTGGACGTGGCTGCCGAGGCCGGGCGGCAGGCCGTAGGCGAGCACCTCGACGACGCCGCCCAGGGTGTCGCCGTCCCTGCGCGCGTCGTCGACCTCGGTCACCATCGCGGCCGAGGTCGCAGGGTCGTGACAGCGCAGGGGATCCGCGTCGAGCGCGTCGACGTCGTCCGGCCGCGGCAGCGACGTGCCCTCGGGGACGGCGACGCCGCCGACACCGACCGTGTGACTGACCAGGCGCGCACCGGTGGACTGCTCGAGGAAGTGGGCAGCCAGGACGCCGAGGGCGACACGCGCCGCCGTCTCCCGCGCACTGGCCCGTTCCAGCACCGGCCGCGCGTCGTCGAAACCGTACTTCTGCATGCCCACCAGGTCGGCGTGACCGGGGCGTGGACGCGTGAGCGGGGCGTTCCTGGCCTGGGCGGCGAGCGTGTCGGTGTCGACGGGGTCCGCCGACATCACCGTCTCCCACTTGGGCCACTCGGTGTTGCCGATCTGGACGGCGATCGGCCCGCCCTGCGTGCGACCGTGACGCACTCCCCCGAGCACGGTGACCTCGTCGGCCTC
>JBBSNO010000166.1:0-6354 GCA_038232615.1 Actinomycetales bacterium | reverse complement strand
GCCGAACGTGCCCACTCATCTCGGCAGGGTGCCGAACGTGTCTCTCACGCCGGGGTGGACGCCCGGGTGGAGCGCCAGCGCGCGAGCAGGCCGCCGGGGACGTCGTCGGCCGTCAGCGCGAACGTGCGGTGGTCGCGCCACGCCCCGTCGATGTGCAGGTAGCCGAGCCGCAGGCCCTCGTCGCGGAACCCGAGCTTGGCGACGACCCGCAGGCTCGCGGCGTTCTCGGGTCGGATGTTCACCTCGACGCGGTGGAGCCCGAGCGTGAACAGGCAGTGGTCGACGGCGAGCGCCACGGCGGTCGGGGCGATCCCACGACCGGCGACGCGCTGGTCCACCCAGTAGCCGACGTGCGCGGAGCGCAGCGACCCCCAGGCCACACCGCCGACCGTGAGCTGCCCGACGAGGTGCCGCGCGTGCTCGATGGCGAAGGGCAGCGCCCGGCCCGCCCTGGCCTGGCGTCGCAGGTCACGCACCATCTGGTGATAGGTACGAGGCGGCCCCGGCTCGGGGCTCGAGGCCTCCCACTCAGCCAGCCACAACGTGTTCGCCGTCCGCACGCGGCGCCAGCTTCGGGAGTCGCGGCGGCGCAGCGGGCGCAGGCGCACCGCTCCCTCCACCAGCTCGGCCGGCCAGCCGCTCACGTCACATCTCCTCCTCCGCCGACTTCTCGGTCGACGCCGTCAAGTGTCCCCCTCCGGCACGACGCGCCGGCGTGTCAGGCCGCGCAGGGACACTCGGCGAAGGTCCGGCTCATCCGGCTGGGGTCACCGGATGGTCGCCGCCGCGCACCTGGTCGACGGCGTGCGGCAGCACCTCGGCGAGCACGGCCAGGCCGTCGCGGCACCCACCGGTCGAGCCCGGCAGGTTCACCACGACGGTGTGACCGGCCAGCCCGGCCAGCCCCCGCGACAGGGCCGCAGTCGGTACCCCGGCCGAGCGGCCACGGTCGCGGATCGCCTCGGCCAGGCCGGGAATCTCGCGGTCCAACAGCGGCCGCGTCATCTCGGGCGTGACGTCGCCGGGCGTCAGCCCGGTGCCACCCGTGGTCAGGACGACGTCGTACCCCTGCGCGACCGCCGTCCGCAGTGCGTCGGCGACCTCCTCGCCGTCCGGCAGCACCACCGGCCCGTCGACGGCGAAGCCCATCGCCGTCAGACCCTCGACGAGGACGGGCCCACCGCGGTCGGCGTAGACACCGGCGGCGGCGCGGTTGGACGACGTGACCACGAGTGCGCGCCCCAGCCCATGCCCAGGGGCGGGTTCACTCGGCGCGCCAGTCACCCGACCGACCTCCGCTCTTGGCCACGACGCGGATGTCGGTGATGCGCGTGTGCTTGTCCAGGGCCTTGACCATGTCGACCAGCGCGAGCCCGGCGACGGCGACGCAGGTCAGCGCCTCCATCTCGACACCGGTGCGGTCTGCCGTCCGCACGGTCGCCTGGATGTCGACTCCGTTGCCGGCGACGTCGAGCTGCACGTGCACGGCGTGGACAGCGACCGGGTGGGCCAGCGGAACCAGCTCCGGCGTCCGCTTGGCGGCCTGGATGCCGGCCAGCCGAGCCACGGCAAGGGCGTCACCCTTGGGCACACCCGCGCCGCGCAGGGCCGCGACGACCTCCGGGGAGCACAGGACCCGGCCGCGGGCCGTGGCCTCTCGAACCGTCACGTCCTTGCCCGAGACGTCGACCATGCGGGCGTGCCCGGCCGAATCGAGGTGGGTCAGCCCCTGGTCCGCTTGCTCACGCTCGCTCACTGCCGCCCCCGGGTCAGCACCATGGCGCGCACGGTGTCACCGGCTGCCACGTCGGTCACGTCCTCCGCGACGACGGCCAGGGCGTTGGCGCCGGCCAGGTCGGCCACCAGGTGCGAGCCGTGCCCCCCCACCGGGCGGACGACGGCCCCGTCGGCCCCCCGGCGCAGGTCGACCCGCACGAACTGGCGCTTGCCGGGCGGCGAGGTCCAGCCCTTCTCCACCCGGGCGGTCACCGAACCGCGGTGGAGCTGCGGCTCGCCGAGCATCTTGCGCAGCGCCGGCCGGACGAAGACCTCGAACGACACGTACGAGCTGACGGGGTTGCCGGGCAGCGTGAAGATCGGCGTGCCCTCCCCGATCGTGCCGAAGCCCTGGGGCATGCCCGGCTGCATCGCGACCCGGTCGAACTGCACGGTGCCCAGGCGCGAGAGCACCTCCTTGACCGTGTCGTACGCGCCGGCGCTCACGCCTCCGCTGGTGATCACGAGGTCGGCGCGCACCAGCTGGTCCTCCAGCGTCGACATGAGCTTGCGGGCGTCGTCCTCGACGATCCCCACCCGGTAGGCGACGGCTCCGACGTCCAGGGCCGCTGCCGTCAGGGCGTAGCTGTTGGCGTCGCTGACCTGCCCGAAGCCCGGCGGCCGTCCGGGCTCTACCAGCTCGCTCCCGGTGGAGATGACGACGACGCGCGGCCGCGGACGCACCCGGACGCGGTCCAGGCCCGCCGCCGCGAGGAGGCCGATGTGCCTCGGACCGAGCCGGAGCCCCGCCTGCAGCAGGGACTGCCCGACGGTGACGTCTTCGCCGGTGGGCCGCACGAACTGGCCGGGCGCCGCGCTGGCGTAGATCGCCACCCGGGCGACCCCGCCGTCCGTCTGCTCGACCGGCACGATCGCGCCCGTCCGCGGAGGCACCGGCGCCCCGGTCATGATCCGGATGGCACTGCCCTGCGTCAGCGGGTGCGTGTCGCGCGAGCCGGCAGGCAGGTCGGCGACCACCGGCAGCACGACCGGGTCCTCGCCGGTCGCTCCGGCGACGTCCTCGACGTGCACGGCGTAGCCGTCCATCGAGCTGTTGTCGAAGGCCGGCAGGTCGACGGCGGAGACGACGTCCTGCGCGAGCACGCAGTCGAGCGCCTCGAGGAGCGCCAGGTCGAGCGCGGGCAGCGGGCGCACCCCGGCCAGGCACTGCGCGAGGTGCTCCTCGACCGCCTTCACCCGCGCGACCCGCCCCCGCCGTCCGAGACCGCCGCACCGCCCAGGCCGGCCGCGAACTCGGTCAGCCACGCGGAGAAGTCCGGACCGAGGTCGTCGCGCTCGGTGGCCAGCTGGACGACGGCCTTGAGGTAGTCGAGCCGGTCACCGGTGTCGTAGCGCCTGCCCCGGAAGACAACACCGTGCACCCCGGCGCCGGTGGCGTCGGAGCGCGCGAGGGTCTGCAGGGCGTCGGTCAGCTGGATCTCGCCGCCGCGACCGGGTGGGGTCTGTGCCAGGACGTCGAAGACGGACGGGTGCAGCACGTACCGGCCGATGATCGCGAGGTTGCTCGGCGCGTCGGCCGGGTCGGGCTTCTCGACCATGCCCAGCACCCGGACGACGTCGGCACCCAGCCCTTCGCCGCCTGCGTCGTCGAGCTCAAGGTCGTCGGCGATCTGGGCGCAGCCGTACTGGTTCACCTGGTCGTGGGGCACCTCCATCAGCGCCACGACGCTGCCGCCGGTCCTGGCCTGCACCTCGATCATGGTGGTCAGCAGGGGGTCGCGTGGGTCGATCAGGTCGTCACCGAGGAGCACCGCGAACGGCTCGGAGCCCACGTGCTGGCGCGCGACCAGCACCGCGTGCCCGAGACCCTTCGGGTCGCCCTGACGCACGTAGTGGACGTCGGCGAGCTCGGAGGACTCCCGCACGCGCGCCAGCTTCTCGGTGTCGCCCTTGGCCTCCAACGCGGCCTCGAGCTCCCACGCACGGTCGAAGTGGTTCTCCAGCGGCGCCTTGTTCCGGCCGGTGACCATCAGCACGTCCGACAGCCCGGCGGCGGCCGCCTCCTCCACCACGTACTGGATGGCGGGCCGGTCGACGACCGGCAGCATCTCCTTCGGGGTCGCCTTCGTCGCCGGCAGGAAGCGCGTGCCGAGACCGGCCGCAGGGACGACGGCCTTGGTGATCCTCGTCATCCGGGCAGGCTATCCACGCGGTCGTGTCAGCGCGCAGCGGGCTGGGTCCCGCCGGTCGGGTCGGCGTCCCCCTCGTCGTCCGGCCCGTCGTGCAGCTCGGCGTCCTGCTCGGCGTCCGGCGCCCAGGTTTGCCACTGGTCGCGGCCCGAGCGCTTGGCCACGTACAGCGCACGGTCGGAGGTGCGCATCACGTCGCCGGCGCTGTGGGCGTGCAGAGGGAACGTCGCCAGCCCCACCGACACGGTGACCGTGATCGGCGGACCGTCCGCGGCGGCGAAGGGCTCGCGCCCCACGCTGTCGACAACTCGCTGCGCCACGCGCTCGGCACCCTCGACGTCGGTCTCCGGCAGCACCAGGGCGAACTCCTCCCCGCCGTACCTGGCCACCGTGTCCACCTCGCGGACGCACTCGCCGAGCCGCCGGGCCAGCTCGCGCAGCACCGTGTCCCCCCGGGCGTGGCCCCAGGTGTCGTTGACGGACTTGAAGTGGTCGAGGTCGAGCATCAGCATCGACAGGGGGCGGTCGAAGCGGGAGGCACGTTCGACCTCCCTGGCCAGGGTCGTGGACAGGTGCCGGAAGTTGCCGGCCCCGGTCAGGGGGTCGGTGACCGACAGTCGCTGCGTCTCCCGGTGCGTCTGCACGTTGTGGACCGCGGTTCCGGCCTGCTGCGAGAGGGCGAGCAGCGCCGCCCGCGCCTCGGGCGAGAACGTCTCGCCGGCGGGGGCCGCGACGACCACTGACCCCAGAACCTCGTCCTCGTGCAGCAACGGGTGAGCCAGGACCTCGGACCCTTCGCGGTCGAGCATGCGACTCGCCGGGACCCGGTCCCGCACCGCGTCGCGCGCCAGGTCGGCCATGACGTCGCCGTGCGGTCCGCCACCGGCGACCCGGCGCAGCTCGCCGCGCCCGTTCCCCAGCCATGCGCCGCCCGAGGTGGCTCCGGAGGCCGCCCGGCTGGCCTCGAGCAGGGTCACCACGAGCCCGTCCAGGTCGTGGGTGCGCCCCAGCACCCGACCGAAGTGCTGGAAGCTCTCGTCGAGCGCCTCGCGGCCCTGACGCGCGCTGACGATCGCGTCGACCAGCCCGTCGGCCATGGCGTTGAACGCCTCCCCGAGCCGCCCCACCTCGTCGTGGCCGCGCACCGGCGTCCGGGCCTGCAGATCACCGCCGCCGAGCCGGCCCGCCACGTCGGTGAGCTCGGCCAGCGGGGCGGTCAACCGGCGGGCCAGGACGACGACCGTGCCCACCGCGACGATCGCGGCGACGGCGAGCAGCGCCATGACGCCACCGATCAGGGCCGGGGTGTCGGACACGCGCTCGACCGCCAGGACACGCAGGCCCAGGCCTCGACCGCCCGGGTCGGCCACCACGCGCTGACCGGCCAGGTCGACCGGGACGACCGGCACCGAGGCGCCGACCGCGGACGCGAGCCGGTCCGCGAGACCGTCGTCCTCGACCGTGGTCGCGAGGGCGCGCCCGTCGGCCACCACGACCAGGTCACCGGCCAGTCCCAGGTCCGCCTTCACGGCCCGCAGTGCGTCGTCGTCCAGCCTGGACACCACGACCACGGTGGCGGGGCTCGCAACGCCGCGCACCGGCACCGACTGCACTAGCCACGGGTCGCCGGCGGCGAACGCGAGGTCGCCGCCGGCGCACGACATCCCGGCGGCGCTCGTCAGGTCGCCGGCCGGCCCGGCCGAGGCGAGGACGCCGCCCGGCCCGAGCACGGTGGCGCTGGTCCCGGGCTGCGTACCGGTGACCACGTCGACGGCGGCCTGCGCCACCTGGAGGTCCGGCTCGGTGCCCAGCGCGGGCGTGGTCTCCAGGGCGAGCACCCGGGCCAGTTCCCCCAGGGACGCGCAGCGCGCTGCCAGCGAGGCGGCTGCCGCACGTGCCGTCGTCGTCAGCCGTGTGTCGGCGGCGTCGGTGGCGTACTGCGGCACCCCGACGCCGACGAGCAGCGCCACGGTGAGCAGCGGCAGCAGGAGCACGGCGCACAGGACCAGGGTCAGTCGTCGACGCAGCGACATCCGACACCTCCGCCCCTGCGGCCGACTGACTCCCGAGCGCCCGGTCGGCCCGCGACCACGAGGCTCCTCGCGGCAGGCATGATCGTGACACGAGCGCCCCGCGACCCGTCCTCCGGCGTCACCCGCCCGGCGCACCGGCGAGGAGGTCCGCGTGGACGCCAGCGAGCGGGACCTCGTGCTCGCGAAGGCGGCGCTGCGGCGGCAGGTGCGCGGACGCCGGACGGGACGGGACGACCACGAGCGCGCGCGGCTCGCGATCGGGCTGCGGGACGTCGTCCTGGCGGCTCCGCTCGTAGCCGGCGCGAGGACGATCGCCTGCTACGTCTCCCTCCGCGGCGAGCCGGGCACCGGCCCGCTTCGGGATGCGTGGAGAGCGGTCGGGGTGCGGGTGCTGC
>JBBSNO010000165.1:0-6408 GCA_038232615.1 Actinomycetales bacterium | reverse complement strand
TTCCACGTAACCGGTGGGGAATTTGTGACTACAGTGACTCGGTCCGTACGACGTCTGGGAGATCCGCATGCCGACTGTCCTGCCCCTCACCCGTCCCGGCCGGCCAGCCGGCTCTGGCTCGGTGGCCGTCCGTCGTACGGCCGTCGCCGTCGTCGTGGCCGTGCTCGCGTCGCTGCTCGTGTCGAGGCAGCTGCTCCTGATCCGCCTGAGCGAACGGGTGGACCGGGAGCTCGCGGCCGAGATCGCCGAGCTGCGGACGCTGGCCCTCGAGGGGGTGGATCCGCGACGGGCGGACGGTTCACCGACGTCCGAACGCTGATGCGGGTGAAGCTCGAACGCAGTGTGCCGGACCGCAACGAGACGATGCTCGCGCTCGTCGACGGGCAGGTGGCTGCTCGCAGCGCGCAGGCCCCGCCGGTGCGGCTCGACACCTCCCCTGGGCTCGTCGCGGTCTTCGCGTCGGCCGACGAGCCCGTGCTGGCGACCGCCGACTCGCAGGTCGGCGCACTGCGCTACGCCGCCGTCCCGGTGGTCGTCGACGGCGCGCCCGAGCAGGGTGTCTTCGTCGTGGTGGTTTCCGCGACCTCGAGGCGGCAGAGGTCCGGGAGGTCACCCAGCTGCTGGCGGCCGTCGGTGCGGGTGGCGGTCGTCGTGGCCGGTGCCCTGGCCTGGCTCCTCGCCGGCCGAGTGCTGGCACCGGTGAGGGCGGTGCGCACCGCCGCACGGCACATCACCGAGACCGACCTCACCCGTCGGATCCCGGTGGCAGGCTCTGACGACGTCTCCGATCTCGCACGCACCTTCAACGAGATGCTGGATCGGATCGAGGGCGCGTTCGCCGTGCAACGCCAGTTCGCGGACGATGCCGGGCACGAGCTGCGGACGCCGATCACGATCGTGCGCGGTCATCTCGAGTTGCTGTCGGACGAGCCGGTGCGCCGCCACGAGCATATGACGCTCGTGATGGACGAGCTCGACCGGATGGCCAGGATGGTGGCCGACCTGCTGGTGCTGACGCGATCGGAGCGCCCGGACTTCCTCCGTCCCGGGGTCATCGACGTCGCGGCCCTGTCGAGCGAGCTGCTGGAGAAGGCCAGCGCCCTCGGCGAGCGGCGGTGGCAGACCGAGGAGGTCGCCGACGGCCGGCTCGTGGCCGACCGCCAGCGGCTCACGCAGGCGCTGCTGCAGCTCGCGGAGAACGCGGCGCACCACACCGGCGAGGGGGACGAGATCTGGCTGGGATCGCGACGGACGACGGACGGCGTCCGCTTCTGGGTACGTGACAGCGGGCCGGGAGTGGCCCCCGGTGACGCCGAGCGGGTCTTCGGCCGGTTCGCCCGAGCCGCGACGCGCGACGGTCCGGTACCGGCGCCGGCCTGGGTCTGTCCATCGTTCGGGCCATCGCGGAGGCCCACGGCGGCACGGTGGCGCTCGCCCACGACGGGCGACCTGGTGCCACCGTGGTCATCGAGCTGCCGACGACGCAGGAGGAGCCGTGACCAGGATCCTGGTGGTGGAGGACGAGCCGCGGATCAGCTCGTTCGTCGAGATGGGCCTGCGCGCCGAGGGCTTCTCGACAGCCGTCGTCGAGGACGGCGAGAGCGCCCTGGAGATGGTGCACCTCGGAGGTTTCGACCTCGTGGTGCTGGACATCGGGCTGCCGGGCATCGACGGCCTGACGGTGCTGAGGCGGTTGCGCGCGGAGGGCCACAGCGTGCCCGTCGTCGTCCTGACTGCCCGCGACGCCGTGGACGACACCGTGGCCGGCTTCGAGACCGGCGCCGACGACTACCTCGTCAAGCCGTTCCGATTCGCCGAGCTGCTGGTGCGGATCCGTGCCCGGCTGCGGGCGCCGGGCTCTGCGGAGGAGACCGTGCTGCGACGGGGGCGCGTGAGCCTGCACCTGCGGAGCAGGCGCGTCGACGTGGGCGGCCGGTCCTTCGACCTGACGGCACGCGAGTTCGCCCTCGCCGAGACCCTGCTCCGGCACCCCGACCAGGTGCTCTCGCGCGAGCAGCTGCTCAGCCGGGTCTGGGGGTACGACTACGACCCGTGGAGCAACGTGGTCGAGGTGTACGTGGGCTACCTGCGCCGCAAGCTGGGCGCCGACGCGATCGAGACGGTGCGGGGGATGGGCTACCGGTTGCGGTGACCGTCCGAGGGCTGGGCGACCGGCGTCCGGCAGGGCGGACCTTCGGCACACTGGCCCGCATGCTCAACGCGCTGCTGCTGGAGAACGTGCACCACCGTGCCGAGGAGGTGCTCAACGCCGCCGGGATGTCGGTGACGTCGCTGCCCGGGGCCCTGGACGGCGACGACCTGGTCGCTGCGCTGCGCGGCGTGCACGTCCTCGGGATCCGTTCGCGCACCGAGCTGACCGACCTCGTCCTCGACGCCGCACCGGACCTGGTCGCCGTCGGGGTGTTCTGCATCGGCACCAACCAGGTCGACCTGGTGTCGGCGTCGTCCCGCAGCATCGCGGTGTTCAACGCGCCGTTCTCGAACACGCGCAGCGTCGTCGAGCTCGCACTCGCGGAGATCGTCGCGCTGACCCGTCGCCTGACCGAGAAGGACCGTTCGTTGCACGCGGGCGTGTGGGACAAGTCGGCCGCGGGGAGCCACGAGGTGCGCGGCCGCCGGCTCGGCATCGTCGGCTACGGCAACATCGGGTCGCAGCGGTCCGTGGTCGCGGAGGCGCTCGGCATGTCGGTCGCGTTCTACGACACCGCGGACAAGCTCGCGATGGGCAACGCGCGACGGTGCTCCTCGCTGGAGGAGCGGCTGGAGAATGCGGACGTCGTCATGCTGCACGTGGACGGACGCGGCGGCAACGCCGGCCTGTTCGAGGAGGCCCAGTTCGCCCGGATGCGGCCCGGCAGCATCTTCCTCAACCTCTCGCGCGGCTTCGTCGTCGACCACGAGGCGCTGCGCGACCACGTCGTCAGCGGGCACCTCGCCGGCGCTGCCGTCGACGTGTTCCCCAGTGAGCCGGCGCGGCAGGGCGACCCGTTCGCCTCCGTCCTGCGAGGGCTTCCGAACGTGATCCTCACCCCGCACGTCGGGGGCTCGACCGAGGAGGCGCAGGAGGACATCGGCCTGTTCGTCTCGACGAAACTGCGCGAGTTCACCACGACGGAAGCCACCACGCTCAGCGTCAACCTGCCACCGGTGGCGTTGGCCCAGCAGCCGGGGACGCACCGACTCGTGCACCTGCACACCAACACGCCGGGCGTGCTCGCCGCAGCCAACAGACATCCTTGCCGAGCACGACGTCAACGTGGAGGGCCAGCTGCTGACGACCGGGGGTGACGTCGGCTACGTCGTCACCGACGTCGGCACCGACTATGTGCCCGAGGTGGTCGACGCCCTCGTCGTGATGAAGGAGACGATCCGGTTGCGCGTGCTGTCCTAATGACGCGTCAGGCAACGTTTGCGCGCTTGACCACCTCACGCAGCATTCGGTCCTGCGCGTGCCGGTTGCGCCAGGCGATGTAGCGCCGGGTCGAGAACGTCAAGCGGAGCAGAACCAGGTCTGAGCCGACACGGAGTGGGGCGGGACGCCAGCAACCCCGGCGCGACGTGGCACGATCTCGCAGGTGTCCAGGAGTCCCGCCGCGGCGCAGCACCTGCGCGACCTCGCGCGGCTGCGTCGCGTTCGCGACCGGATCGACCGGGAGTAAGCCCAAGGCCTGCTAGCCACGCCCTGCCTGTCCACGGCCGGCGGAAAACAAGAGAACCGGGCGGCCCCGAGCACCATGAGGACGGAGTCGTCTGCTTGGCCGAAGGCCGCGTGACGGTTGTGCCGCATGAATGGCCGCATTGCCGTGTTTGGCACGGCCCAGCCTTTGCGGACGAGGGGTGACACGGAGCCCGTGACGGCTGATCCTGCCGTTCGAACGGGTCTGCGGCTGCGATGACGCGGGCCTCGAGCGCGACCCGGGTTCGGCCCGGACCGCTCGTCCACACGCTTCGACGGCGAAGGGCCGGGCTCCCTGTAGGAGTCCCGGCCCTTCGACAGCGAGCGAGGTCAGGCGTTGACCGACTGGTCGGCGAGGTCGGTCATCCGCTTCTGCGCCGCGGCGGACACGCCCTTGCGGTTCTTGTGGGCGTGCTCGAACCGCAGCACCAGTCGCACGTCCTCGGCGTCACCCAGTGCCTTGACGGCCTTGATGGCCGAGGCGCCGGACAGGTTGTCGTAGGCCTTGACGGGCAGATCATGGGCCTCGATGGTGCCCAGGTTCTCCCGGGTCTCGTGCGCGGCATCGCGGACGTCGGCGGACGGTGCTACCTCCTCGGCGCGGGCGAGGGCGGCGTCACGACCGGCCTCGACGACCTGCCTTGTGGCCTTGGTGGTCTTCTTAGCCTTCTTGCTGGTCGTGTCGACGGCCTGCTCGGCCGAGGTGCGGCCGCGCTGGACGAGGTTGACGGCCTGGTTGAACAGCGCCGCGCTCTGCCGGGACGGCAGCAGCGCGATCCGGGTGGCCGTGCTCACCGCCACCTGGACCGGGGTGGGGGACAGCGCGCTGGGGCCGCCCTGGGCGACCTCGCCGAGGCGAACGGTGATCCACGCGATCGTCTCGGTGTGCGCCTGCTCGAGCTGGTGCATGAGGGTGACGACGGCGGACTCGTCCTGTGCTTCCGCCAGCACCCGAGTGAACACTGCGCGGTCGCGCAGCTGGTGCTCGAGGGCGAGGTCACCGAGCAGGCCCTCGGAGAAGGGCTGGCCCTGCTCGAGGGTGGCCTTGGTGATCGCGGCGACCCGGCCGAAGGCGTCTGCGAAGACGTCAGGCGCCCCGCCGAGACGGCGGATGGTCGCCTGGAGGCGGGCCGCGCGGGCGTCAGCCTGGCGGGCATTGTCGGCCAGCTCGCGGCGAATCTCCTCGCTGCGGGCCTGGGAGGTACGGACACGGGCGACCTGGGCCTCCGTGCGCGTCAGGCGCAGGAGGACGGCCAGCTCGGCCAACACGGTCGTGGAATCGGACAACGTTTTTGTCATGGCACCTACGTTGCCACAGCAAGCGATCTGCTAACGACCGCAAGCACCCTGTTGGAGGGGTGACCTTCATTACCCTCGTCAGGGCTATTCAGCTGACCGGACTACGCTGATGGGCTGTGGATGAGATGCGGCCCCCGGGCCGGTGTGCATTATCCGAGCTCGGCCGGGGAGTTCCGGTCCTGGTTCGGGACCGACGAGGACTGCCTCGACTATCTGGACTGGCTGCGCTGGCCCGAGGGCTTCGTGTGCCCTCGCTGTGGCCAGGCCGGCGGCTGGTGGGTGGCCGATGGGCGGTGCAAGTGCCCGGGCTGCGGCGGGCGGACGTCGGTGACGGCGGGGACGCTGGTCGATCGCCGACGGACGCCGTTGACGGTGTGGTTCGAGGCCTGCTGGTTGTTCGCCTCGGGCAAGGACGGCATGTCCGCGTTGAGCCTGCAGCGGTCGCTGGAGATCGGCTCGTACGCGACCGCGTGGGCGATGCTGCATCGGCTTCGCTCGGTGCTGGTGCGCCCCGGTCGAGACCGCCTGACCGGCACGGTGGAGGTGGACGAGACGTACATCGGCGGCGAGGAGCCAGGACTGCACGGCGGACGAGCCAAGGGCAAGAAGGCGTTGGTAGGCGTGGCCGTTGAGGTTAAGGAGCCGCGCGGGTTCGGGCGAGCCCGGATGGCGATCTTGGCCGATGGGTCGGCCGCCTCGCTGCACTCCTTCGTCACCGAGCACGTCGAGCCGGGCTCGCGGGTGATCACCGACGGCTGGGCCGGCTACCGCGGTATCGACAAGCTCGGCTACACCTATGAGCCGCGCAGCCAACGGGCCGCTCGCGCCCGCGGACAGGACCCCGTTGAGCTGCTCCCCACGGTCCACCGTGTGGCGTCGTTGGTCAAGCGGTGGCTGCTGGGCACGCATCAAGGTTCGGTCGAGGAGGCGCACCTGCAGAGCTACCTCGACGAGTTCGTCTTCCGGTTCAACCGACGCCGCTCGCGCAGCCGAGGCATGGTCTTCTACCGGGTGCTCGAACTCGCCGTCGCCCACGAGCCGGTGCGCTACCGCGAGCTGGTCACCAACCCGAAGCCGAAGCGAGTCCCGCCCACGCCGCCAGGAGGAGGCGGCCATCCGCCGAGCATGGACCGTCCGCGAGCACATCGACCCTGGAGAGCGTCCTGACCTGCGATGGTCCGGTCAGCTGAATAGCCCTGTGTGCCCTAACGCGAGTCCACGGAGCCCGACAGTGAGTCGCCAGGCCCCTGACCTGCGACGATGCGGTGCCCTCGGCGCGATTCGAACGCGCGACACACGGTTTAGGAAGCGGCTGCGGGCCGGTCTTGGGGTGCGGCGGATAGCGTGATCATGCGCCTGACCAGCACAGATGCTTCTCGACGTTCCTCGACCTCTTGGGGTGATTCTCGGCC
>JBBSNO010000164.1:0-6447 GCA_038232615.1 Actinomycetales bacterium | reverse complement strand
GTCTGCAGCTGGCGCGCCTGATGGTCACCGAGCCGAACGTCCTCCTGCTCGACGAGCCCACGAACGACCTCGACACCGACACCCTCGCCGCACTGGAGGACCTGCTCGACTCCTACGCCGGCACCCTGGTGGTCGTCTCCCACGACCGGTACCTGCTCGAGCGGGTCTGCGACCGGCAGGTGGCGATGCTCGGGGACGGCCGGGTCCGTGACCTCCCGGGCGGGGTCGAGGAGTACCTGCGGCTGCGGTCGGCCGCGCTGACCGGCACCTCGTCCGGGACACCGGGGACCGCGACGCCAGGGACCTCGTCGTCCGGCTCCTCGTCGTCCGGCTCCCCGGTCTCCCGCGGGCCGTCGTCCGCCGACGCCCGCGCGGCCCGCAAGGAGCTGACGCGCCTGGAGCGGTCGATGGCCCGGCTGAGCGATCGCGAGGACAGGTTGCACCGGCAGATGGCGGAGGCGGCGTCCGACCACGCGAGGGTGAGCGAGCTCGACACCCAGCTGCGTGCGGTGCTGGCGGAGAAGACCGACGCCGAGGAGGCGTGGCTCGCGGCAGCGGAGACCGCGGACTGACCCGGGTCGGTGGTGCGCGTCGTGAGACTTCGGGCTGTGGACCGATGCCGGTCCGAACCGGGGCTGTGGACCGCCGATGGTCCACAGCCCGAAGGACCCGGCACGACAGCCCGAGCGGTCCGCCGAGCCGAGGGCCCGAGCTATGCGCGCCGCGCCCGGTCGAAGGCGACACCGAGGCGTATCGCAGCGCGATCCAGGCGCTGGTCCGCCGACCACAGCGACGCGCCAGGGGTCAGCAGCGTCGCGGCCAGAAGCTGTGTGTCGACATAGCCGATTCCGGTACCGTGCAGCCGTTCCTGCTCGATGAGGCCCGACACCTCGTCGTCTGTGGCCATGTCCGCTGCGGGCAGACCGCGGAGCAGGCTCAGCACGCGGTCACGGTTGCGCAGGTTGCCCAGGGCGAGCTCACCGATGACCCACGGGTGGCAAAGCACCGAGCCGTGGTCGAGGAGTCCGGCGAGCTGCGGGACGCCCTCGCGCAGGTAGTCGATCCAGATCGACGTGTCGACGAGGATCACTCGCCGGTGCCACGACGCCGGCTGACGCCGGTCACGCCGGGATCGCTCCCTCCCAGGCGCGCCAGCCGTCGAGCGCTCTCCCTCTCGATCAGCGCGGTGAGGGCCAGCCTCATCAGTGGGGCCTTCTCCGTCGTCCCGGTCAAGCGCTGTGCCTCCGCGACCAGGTCATCATCGAGGGCGATGGTCGTCCGCATGGGTCCTCCTACCGTGGATACCGTTTCCTTCACCAGATGATGCCAGTTCTGGTGCCGCTACGCGTCGAAGGGTGCGACCAGGCGGCGCAGGGTGGCGGCCAGGGCATCTCGGTCGTCCGGACCCAGGTCGGCCAGCAGCTCGTGCTCGCGTCGCACCAGGTCGGCCATCGCGCCGTCCACCCGCTCGCGGCCGGCGCCGGTCAGGCGCACCTGGACGCCGCGGCGGTCGCCGGGGTCCGGGTACCGCTCGACCAGTCCCTGGCCGGCGAGCCGGTCGACGCGGTTGGTCATGGTGCCGCTGGTGACCAGGGTCTGGGTCGTAAGCTGCCCGGGGGAGAGCTGGTAGGGCGCGCCCGCACGTCGCAGGGCCGACAGGACGTCGAAATCCCAGGGCTCGAGGCCGTGCTCGGCGAACGCGGCTCGACGGGCGCGATCGAGGTACCGCGCGAGCCGGCTCAGCCGCGAGAGGACCTCCAGGGGCGACACGTCCAGGTCCGGGCGCTCGCGCTGCCAGGCCGCGACGATGCGGTCGACCTCGTCGCCCGCGCCCTTGCCTGCCCCGCGCTCCACGACACCATGGTAGACACCTGATCAAGTTTCTTGACATCAAGATACTTAGGCGGCAGCATCGCCTTATGGCCACCTGGGACCCCGCCGTCTACGCCCGGTACGGCAACGAGCGGTCGCGGCCCTTTCACGACCTGCTCGCCCGGGTCGGCGCCACCGAGCCAGCCCACGTCGTCGACCTGGGCTGCGGCACCGGCGCGCTGACACTGACGCTCGTGGACCGGTGGCCGAACGCCCACGTCGTCGGCGTCGACTCGTCTCCGGACATGGTGGCCGCCGCGGTGCCCGGGGTGGACGTCCGGCTGGGCGACGTCACCACGTGGACGCCGGAGCGGCCGGTCGACGTCCTGGTCACCAACGCGACCCTTCAATGGGTCGCCGACCACGTCGCGCTGCTGCCTGCCTGGGTCGCGGGCCTGGCGCCGAGCGGGTGGCTGGCCTTGCAGGTGCCCGGCAACACCGAGTCCCCGAGCCACACGCTGCTGCGCGAGACCGCGACCGAACCGGCCTTCGCCGACCTGCTGGCCGGCGCGTCGGTCGGGCCGCGGCCCGTGCCGGACCCGGCCGGTTACGCCGAGGCCCTGACCGGCGCCGGTTGCGAGGTGGACGCCTGGGAGACCACCTACCTGCACGTGCTGGACCCGGCGGGTGAGCACGGTGACGACGCGGTCCTCGCCTGGGTGTCAGGCACGGCGCTGCGACCGGTGCTCGACGCGCTGCGGACCCACCCGGGAGCTGTCGAGGAGTTCACCGCCAGGTATGGCGCGCGCTTGAGGCAGGCGTACCCGCGCAGGCGCTGGGGGACGCCGCTGACGTTCCGCCGGGTCTTCGCCGTCGCCCGGCGGACCTCGTGAGCGAGCGGAGCAAGGGAACCGGGAGCCACAGGGCAGTGACCGGGGCCGTGGTGGGGCTGCACCACGTGCAGGTCTCGTGCCCGGCCGGCAGCGAGGACGACCTGCGGGGCTTCTACGCCGGCGTGCTGGGGATGGCGGAGCTGGCGAAGCCGCCGGTGCTGGCCGCCAGGGGCGGGGTGTGGTTCCGCGCCGGTGCGTTCGAGGTCCACTGCGGCGTCGAGGCTGGCTTCGTCCCCGCCCGCAAGGCGCACCCTGGCATCCTCGTTGAGGGCCTCGATGCTCTGGCCGAGCGCCTCGCAGACGCAGGGACCGAGGTCACGTGGGACGACGACTTTCCTGGCATGCGCCGGCTGTACGCCACGGACCCGGTCGGCAACCGACTGGAGCTGCTCGAACCGCGCCTGACCGGACCGGCGCGTAGCGTGGTGAGCATGCCTCCTTCCGAGACACAGACCGCGCAGTTCGGCTCGGAGACCTCCACGACGGGCGCGTTCGTCCGCCAGGGCAACAGGTTCACCGATCGCATCAGCCGCGACTCGACGTCCGCCGCGGGGGCAGGGCCGGACGACCAGGGTCGCTGGCCGGTCGAGGCCGGGCGGTACCGGCTCGTCGTGAGCCTCGCGTGCCCGTGGGCGCACCGGTCGGTGATCGTGCGCCGGCTCCTGGGGCTCACCGGCGCCATCTCGCTAGCGGTGGTCGACCCGATCCGGGACGAGCGTGGCTGGCGCTTCTGGTCCGGCGACGGCCACCGCGACCCGGTGCTGGATGTCGAGTACCTCTCGGAGCCGTACCTGGCGACCGACCCCTCCTACGAGGGTCGGGTCACGGTGCCGGCAGTCGTGGACACGATGACCGGACGGGTCGTCACCAACGACTACCCGCAGATCACCCTGGACCTGTCGACGCAGTGGGGGGAGCACCACGCGCCGGGCGCTCCCGACCTGTACCCCGGGCGCCTGCGCGAGCCGATGCAGCCGCTGATCGACGAGATCTTCCGCGACGTCAACAACGGGGTCTACCGCTGCGGCTTCGCTACCGAGCAGGCGGCCTACGAGGAGGCGTTCGCCGGCCTCTTCGCCCGCCTGGACGCGCTCTCGGAGCGGCTGGAGGGCCAGCGCTTCCTGATGGGGGACGCGATCACCGAGGTCGACGTCCGGCTGTTCACCACGCTGGTGCGCTTCGACGCCGCGTACCACGGGCACTTCAAGACGAACCGGAACAAGCTGACCGAGATGCCCGTGCTGTGGGCCTACGCACGCGACCTGTTCCAGACGCCGGGCTTCGGCGACACGGTCGACTTCGACCACATCAAGCGGCACTACTACGGCACGCACGAGCAGATCAACCCGACGCGGATCGTGTCGGTGGGTCCGGACACGGCCGGCTGGACCTCGCCACACGGCCGGGGGTAGGGAGCTCACTGCCAGCCCGACGTTTACCGATTCGTCACTTCTTTTCCTCTTCTTTACCTGGTGCGGACGTCCCGGGCGCTGGCAGGATGCGCGAGGCATCCACCACCTGTCCCAGGAGGCACGCATGCGTCGTACCCCGTTCCGCGCGGCGGCTGTCACCGTCGGCGCCCTCGCCCTCGCTGTCGGCCCGCTGGCCGCACCAGCGTCTGCCGCGACCTTCGAGATCCAGCTCATCGGGATCAGCGAGTTCCACGGCCGGCTAGAGCCAATCGACGAAACCGACGACGGTCAGCCGGTCGGTGGCGCGTCGCAGCTCGCCGGCGCGATCGAGGAGCTGTCCGCCTCCTTCGGCGGCGACACGCTCGCTGTCGCCAGCGGCGACAACATCGGCGCATCGACCTTCACGTCGAACGCCCAGCAGGACGCGCCGACCATCGAGGCGCTGGACGCGATGGGCCTCGCCGCCTCGTCGGTCGGCAACCACGAGTTCGACCAGGGCTACGACGACATCGCGACCGGGGGCCGTGTTGACACGCTGGCCGACTTCCCGTACCTGGGTGCCAACGTCTACGCCAGGGGCACGCAGGACCCGGTGTTCGAGGAGTCCGTGACTCTGACGACCCAGGACGGTGTCCAGATCGCCTTCATCGGTGTCGTCACCGAGGAGACCCCCAGCCTCGTCGCGCCGGACGGCGTCGCCCAGATCGAGTTCGGCGACGAGGCGGAGGCCGTCAACCGCGTCGCCGACGAGCTCGCGAGCAGCGCCAACCCGCCGGACGTCGTCGTCGCGCTGTCCCACTCGGGCTCGTCGACCGCGGAGTGCGCCGACGTCGCGGCGACGCCGCTGGTCGCCGGCGCAAACGGCTCGGTCGACGTCATCCTGAACGGCCACACGGGTCAGCAGTACGCCTGCGACGTGGCTGGTGGCGGTGGCTTCGAGGGCCCCGTCGTCCAGGGCGGTCAGTACGGCGAAGCGATCAGCGTCGTCGAGATCTCCTACGACGACGTGTCGGGCGACGTCGACGCCGCGGCCCGGGTGGAGCCCGTGGTGGGCTACGACAGCACGAACGAGGCCGTGAACCAGATCGTCGCGGACGCCGTCGCCTTCGCTGAGGAGGCCGGGGCCGAGCCGCTCGGCGAGATCACTGCCGACATCACCCGCGCGTTCGACGACGCAGGTGCGGAGGACCGTGGCGCGGAGTCGGACCTCGGTAACTTCATCGCCACGGTGCAGCTCGACCAGACCCAGGTGGCCGGTGCGCAGATTGCCTTCATGAACCCGGGTGGTCTACGAGACGACTTCCTCGTCGAGGACATCTTCGGGTCGGAGGCGCCGGGCGTCGTGACGCTCGGCGAGGCCAACGCCGTCCAGCCGTTCGCGAACGGCGTCGTCACGATGACCCTGACCGGGCAGCAGATCAAGGACGTGCTGGAGGAGCAGTACCAGCCCGACGGTTCGTCTCGGGCGTTCCTCGCGCTCGGCGTCTCCGAAGGCTTCCTGTTCAGCACCGACCCCGATGCTCCCAGGGGTGAGCGGATCACCGGCGCCAGCCTGAACGGCGAGCTGCTGGACCTGGACGCCGAGTACCGCGTGACGGTGAACTCGTTCCTCGCCTCCGGCGGTGACAACTTCACCACGCTGGCGGAGGGTACCGATCGTCAGGAGCTGGGAGTCAGCGACCTCCAGGCCTTGACCGCCTACCTGGACGAGAACAGCCCCGTCACCGCTGACACGGAGTCGAACCGGGTCGCCGAGGCTCTCGGCTTCGCGTCAGACGGCGGTGGGACGCCCCCGCCGCCCGGCGGCGGTGCCGGTGGCGACGACGACGACAGGACCTGCGCGGACTTCGCCACGCAGGCCGAGGCACAGGCGGCCCTGGTCGCAGGAAACAGCAGCCTCGACGGTGACAACGACGGCACGGCGTGTGACAACGGTGTCGGTCGCGGGGCCGGTGGCGGCGGTGCCGACGGTGCCGGCGGTGCCGGCGGTGCCGGCAGCGGCGGCGGTGCAACCGGAGGCCAGAACCGCGGCCTGAGCGTCGACACCGGCGTGACCGGGTCGAACGACACCCAGGTGTGGGCCCTCGCCGGTCTGCTCCTGATGCTCTCCGCGGGTGGCGCGGTGGCGTTCCGCCGTCGTGGGGCGGTGCGCTGAACTCGCTGATCGCTCGACTGCGCGGCCTGCCGCGCCGGGCCCGACTGGGCATCGCAGCAGGGCTGGTGGCCATCACCGTGATCGCGGTGGTGGCCTCCGGCCTGCTCGCAGGCAGCCCGGAGGTGGTCGAGCGTGCCGTTGCGGCCCCGTCGCCGAGCGCGACCGAGACCGAGAC
>JBBSNO010000163.1:0-6491 GCA_038232615.1 Actinomycetales bacterium | reverse complement strand
TCGTCGGTCGCGTCGCGATGCTCCATCCCGAGGTCGTAGTACTCGAGGTCGACGTCGAGGTAGGGGTGGATCAGCCGGTCCTTGATGAACTGCCAGATGATCCGCGTCATCTCGTCGCCGTCGAGCTCGACGACCGGGTTCTCGACCTTGATCTTCGCCATCAGGGCTGCGCTCCTCGCTCGGGACCGACGATTCTCTCGACATCAAGATACCGGACGTCGGTCACACGCTCCTCCTGCGTTCGGTTACCAGCCCACCAGGACGGCGACGGCAGTGCCGAGCGCGAACAAGGCCGGGACCGCGAGAGCTCTGCCGGCATGCGCCCGAGTACGACGGGCAGAGTGCTCGCCGTCACCGAGTCGGAGCCTCCTAGCTGCGCGGCTATCGCGTCGGCCTTGCGATCGCCTGGGACGTCACCCCCGACGTCGCGCTCCGCTGCAGCGGTCCTGCTCGCGTCGGCAGCCGAAGTGTCGGCGCTGGCAACCGCACTGACCGAGGGGCGTCGCGTAGCGTCAGGCGTGGCCAGACCGCCGCCACAGGCAACGAGGGAGAGCGCGGTCATGACCGGTACGAGGAGTCGGAAGTTGTTCACCTGAAAGCCATCGAGACGCTCCGACCAACAGTCACGCCGTCGTCCAGCAGCAGTGTCAGTCCGACAGGTACCTGCCCACCGCCTGGACGTCTGGACTGCCAGCTGCCGTCACCGAGGTGGGTCAACCCGGACCGGGACGTGGCCGGGAGCGACTGACCGAGGAGCATGGCGCTGGCACAGGTCACTTGCTGTGTCTGCACTCCGACGAAGGACGTCGTGGTCGTCGGCGAGCGTCCAGGTGAGGTCGCGGTAACGGAAGTGCGTCGCGAAGGCCGATGTCGCCTGCGCGACGGCGACGAGGGAAGGATGCGACCAGCACGGCTACAAGCAGTGCCACTAGCCGAGATCCACGATTCACGACAGCACTCACAACGAGCCTCCCCTGGAGCAGCGCACGAGCGGTGGGCTGACTGTAGGAGGCGCGCCGTCCCTGCCGTAGGCGTTCGCGCATCAAGACGGCCCGGTTGAGTCGGCTTGCGGATAGGCGGGAGGGTTCTACCGTCGAAACCATGCTGGAGAACTGTCCGTCACCCGAGGTGCTGCGCGAGTCGCTGAACGCGCACCGCCTGCGACTCGAGAGTGCCGGACCGGGGGTCGACCTCGGCACAGCGACAGCCGTACACGTCCGGCTGATGACCGTGCTGGAGCGGTGGGACTCCTTCGGTCCGGACGACCAGGAGCAGCTCGCCGATGCCGTCGCCTACGTGGCCCGCCTCGACGACGACCAGCACGACACCGACTCACACGACGGCCTGGACGACGACGCGAGGCGGGTCGACGAGCTCCTCCAGCGGCTCCACACCTGACAGATCAGAGTCACTGTCGGGAGCTCCTCCAGCACCGGACGTGAAGTCCTTGATCGCTAGGGGTGTAGTCCTTGCCCCGTTAGGCATGAGTCCTCGGTGCGCCAAGTCTTTGACCGCGCCGATCAAGGAACTCGTTCCTTACGATCAAGGAATTCGACGCCCGCGATCAAGGAGCTTGCGACAGTCCGCCGCGCGACGCGTCAGAGGGAGGCGACGTCCCCGGCCTTGGCCTTGACGGCCTCGGCTGCCTCGCGCAGACCGGCGAGCTCGGTCTGGGTGAGGTCGGTCTCGACGACCTTGCGCACACCTTCCTTGCCGATCTCCGCCTCGACGCCGAGGTAGACACCCTCGATGCCGAACTCTCCGCCGACCCACGCGCACACCGGCATCACGGCCCCGGAGTCCTGGGCCACCGCGAGTGCCATCCGTGCCGCGGCCGCCGACGGCGCGTAGAACGCCGACCCGCTCTTGAGCAGGGCCACGACCTCGGCGCCGCCGTTGCGGGTGCGGGTGACCAGCTCGTCGATGGTGGCGGCGTCCAGCACGTCGGTGAGCGGCTTGCCGTCTACCGTGCAGGCGCTCGGCACCGGCACCATCGTGTCGCCGTGCGAGCCGAGGGTGAGGGTCGTGACCTTGCCGACCTCGACGCCGGCCTTCTCCGCGACCGAGTTGGTGAACCGGGCGGTGTCGAGCATCCCCGCCTGCCCCATCACGCGGGCGTGCGGGAAGCCGGTAGCCAGCTGCACCAGCGTCGTCATCTCGTCCAGGGGGTTCGAGACGTTGATGACGACGGCGCCCGGCGCGTACTTCACGATGTTCTCCGCCACGCCACGCACGATCTTGGCGTTGACCTCGAGCAGGTCCATCCGGCTCATCCCGGGCTTGCGGGGCAGGCCCGCGGTGATGACGACGACGTCGGAGCCGGAGATGACTTCGTAGCCCTCGCCGTCGGGGCTGGTGGTCTTGCCGACCACCGTCGTCTCGAACCCCTCGACCGGCCTCGACTGGTTCAGGTCGAGCGCCAGCCCCTCCGCCCAGCCGTCTTTGATGTCGGTGAGCACGACGGTCTCGAACACGTCGTACTCGGCCAGCCGTTGCGCGGTGGTGGAGCCGTAGTACCCGGCTCCGACGACCGTGACCTTGCCCTTGCGTGCCATTGCGGGGGTCTCCTCGATTGGGGTTCGTAGTCCGGCGACCGAGGCTAGCCGACCGACCAGAAGTTGCCTCCGGGGCGCTGCGTGACGTCCCCGCTCATCCCGGACCCCTGTCCCTCGGGCAGGTACCTCCGGCCCCGGTTCGGCGTCTCCCGATAGCGTTCGATGATGTGGACGCTGCCGCCCTGGTTGCCGCCCGCCGCGAAACCGAGCGTCCCTGGTTCGTCCACCCCTGGCTCAGGCGCAAGTCCAGGCCGGGCTGGCCCACAGCGAGGTGCCACTGCTCCAGGTTGTCCTTGAACCGGTACATCTCGTAGACGGGGACGGTGTACCCCTCCCACTGCTCTGCCAGCAGCTTGAACTCGCCGCCGCCACAGGTGTTCCAGGGGTCGACGGCGTGGACGACGCACTCGGCGACCGTCAGGGACGCGCCGCCGCCCGAGGCCAGCACCTGCACCGGCTCCGAGACGACCTCCCCGCTCAGCCGAACCAGGGCGCCACCCTCGGTCAGCACGTGCGCGACGCCGTCACAGAGAACTCCGCGCCGACGATCGGCGCGCCGAGGTCCCGAGCGGTTCCAGGCTCGTCTGGTCCAGGACGCGCACGGTGCCGTTTTCGGCGTAGAGCACGTAGGCGACACCTTGCCCGCCCAGGACGGACGACGCGCCGCCGGTGGAGACCGACTTGGGCGCCCGCAGCGTCCTGCCGTCGATCCATCCCCAAGATCCATCAGCACCCGTGAGGCGCCCTGACCGAGCGCGACTCCTGCGGACCCGACGGCGAGCGACACGACGAGACCGACGGAGATGAAGCCGGACGGCGACGAGAGGCGTCGGTGCAGCGCGGTGACGGTGGAGCCGCCAGAGCGCGCGGTGGCGCCTCTGTTCGCGAACACGAGTCCCCCCTCGGGAATCGGTACAAGCTGGGAGGCAGCGCAACGCCAGGCGGCACCGGCGACCGGACGACCGTCCCCGTGGTCGTCACGCCCAGGAGTACCCGCACCACCGGCGACCCATCCGTTCTGTCCCCCGCACGGCCCATGCCTGCCGCCCGACCGGCGTGTCAGCCGGGGGCGGTCCGCGCCAGGACGGCGAGCGCGACGGCGAGCGTGGAGGTGGTCGCGACGTCCAACGCACGGGACCGGACGGCGAGGGCTCCCACCACGTGCACCGGCAGGACGGCCCTGGCCAGCGCGACCGCCAGCAGGACGCCGGCCAACACGTAGCCGGCCGCGCGAAAGCCGGACAGCACGCCCAGGGCGACGGCGACCAGCACCCCGACGGTGACGGCGGCGAGCGCGACCGGGCGCGCGCCGCGCAGCTCGGTATGAACCCGCGCGGAGGAGACCACGGCCCGGAGGCTACCCGCCCGGCGCGTGCCAGACTCCGGGTCGTGACGGCGTTCGGCAGGCGCGACCGTGTCCCGGCGCCAGACGCCGTCCCCGCGCTGCCCGGCGGGTTCACCGAACTCGTGCCCGTCGGTCGAGGCTCCTGGGCCACCGTCTACCGCGCCCACCACGTCCGGCTCGACCGCACCGTGGCGCTGAAGGTGCCGTCCGTGGCCGGGCTGGACAGCCGGGCCCTGCGCCGGTTCGAGGTGGAGTGCCGGGCCGCCACCCGGATCTCGGCGCGCCCTCACATCGTCGCCGTCCACGACGTCGGGACGGCGGGAGGCCGGCCTGGGTCGCGATGGACCACTGCCCCGGTGGGTCGCTCGCGCGGTCAGGACCGGCGCTGCGGGTCCAGCACGTGCACGCGGGGGTGGACGTGGAGGCGCTCGAAGCCGCCGAGCTGCTGCCTGCGGTGCCACAGTCCGACGGGATCGGTTCTCTCTCAACGCAACGGGCCGACGTCCAGCACAGCCCTCTGCCCGGTCGGCAGCTGGTAGGCGGCGTGGCGCGTGCCCCCGCGCGGAAGGGTGGGCACGGCCACCGCCACGACGGTGTCGATGCCACCGCCCACGCACGGCTCGTAGGCGTCGACTCGCAGGCGCCGTGCGGTCGAGCCGTTGCGCACCCGTCAGCAGCCCCTCGCACGGCTCCCCCCGGGTCACCCGCAGAGGGCGGATCTCCCGCTGCAGCTCCACCGGCGGACGTCCGCTCACAGCGAGCGCGCCGAACGCGAGGACGACGAGACCCGCCACCGCCAGCGCGAGCAGCTCGGGGTACCCCAGGACGCAGCCGGTCACCAGCAGGACGCCGACCACCACGAGGGCGGCCCCGCCCGCACGTGTCATCGCCGTCCCGTCGCTCGCCCGGCCGGCGTCCTCCTGGGTGAAGCCCCGCACCCTGGGCCTCGGCCGACAGCAGCACCCGGTGGGCGAGCACCGGGACGGCGAGGGTCTTGACGTCCTCGGGCGTCGCGAAGTCACGACCTTCGGCGGCGGCGCGCACCTTCGCGGCACGGAGCAGCGCGATGGAGCCGCGCGGCGAGGCCCCCAGCCGGGCGTCGGCCAGGGACCTGGTGGCAGCCACCACGTGGACGACGTAGCGCTGCAGCCCGTGCGCGGCGTGGATGTGGTCGGTCGCGGCGATCATGGCCGCGACGTCCTCGACCTCGACGACCGGGTCCTCCGGGCGCCGGTGCCGTCCCCGGCCGGTGAGCACCTCGATCTCGGAGTCCGTGTCGGGGTAGCCCATCGCGATCCGCACCAGGAACCGGTCGAGCTGGGCCTTGGGCAGCGCGTAGGTGCCGTCCATGTCGACGGGGTTCTGCGTCGCGACGACCATGGACGGTGGCGGGATACCGTGCCCGACGCCGTCGACCGTGACCTGCTGCTCCTCCATCACCTCGAGCAGGGCGGACTGCGTCTTGGGCGAGGCGCGGTTGATCTCGTCGCCGAGCACGATGTTCGCGAACACCGGGGCCCGGTGGAACTCGAACTCCGACTTCTTCTGGTTGTAGATCGAGACACCGGACACGTCCGAGGGCAGCAGGTTCCGGGGTGAACTGGATGCGGTGGTAAATGGCCCGCACCGACGCGGTCAACGCTCGTGCCAGCGTCGCCTTGCCGGTGCCGGGGACGTCCTCCACCAGCAGGTGGTCGCCCGTGGCTACACCCGCACGACGTTCACCGGCAGCGCAGTGTGCTCAGCCAGGGCGCCGAGGTCACGCGGGTCGCTCGTCAGCACGACTGCGTCGGCGTGGGAGCTTGCGTAGGCGGCGACGACCGCATCCACCGCCGTGATGGTCCCGGCGCGTCCTGTCGCGGTGCGCAGGCGGGCTGCCTCGCGCGCGAGCCCCTCACCTACCTCGCGGACCTGGCACGCCCGGAGCAGCCGGTCGGTGTGGAAGTCGCGGCGGTGATCGCCGGCCAGAGCCTCCGTCAGGACCACCGAGGGGACCTGCGCAGGCCAGAAGCCGCGTCGACGCAGCTCCTCCAGACGAGCCCTGCGACCGGCCAGGGCACTGAGGCCGCCGGAGTCGAGGACGAGCATCACCACGCGCTGTCGGTCCGTCGTCCCGTCGCCGCGTACCGATCGCCGTCGGGCAGCATCCGGTCCGCCCACTGCTGGGCCTCGAGGCGGTCCTCGGCGGTCGTGGGGCCGAGCTCGGTGTCCAGCCGGCTCAGGTAGGCGTCGAGCTCGGCGATCCGGGCCCGCCTGTCGAGCTCCTCCGCCAGAGCGATGGCGGACAGCCGCGAGACGTTCAGGCCGGCGGACCTCGCTCGTCCGAGAAGGTCGTCCGGGACGGTGATGTTCACGCGCGCCATGCGCACATCATACACACTCAGATTTCCCGCGGCCGTCCGCCAGCTTCGTGGCATCCGCGCCGTCAGTGGGCGAAGTGGCGGGTGCCGGTCAGGTACATGGTCACCCCAGCGTCGTGAGCGGCCTGGACGACCTCCGCGTCGCGCACCGAGCCGCCGGGCTGGACGACGGCGCGGACGCCGGCGTCCAGCAGCACCGCGAGCCCGTCGGCGAACGGGAAGAAGGCGTCC
>JBBSNO010000162.1:0-6583 GCA_038232615.1 Actinomycetales bacterium | reverse complement strand
TCGTCGCACAGCGTGCCGCCCGAGAACAACCCGCGCAGCAGCCCCTGGGGCTCGCCTTGCTGCACCCTGCGCGGCAGGTCGCCAGCGGTCGCGCCGCGGTCCGGGGACCACGTCGGCCACCCCGGCGGGCTGACGTGCAGCCGTGCGCACACCCGCTCGGCGACGGCGGTCAGGTCGTCCCGACCGGCACCGAGCACCGCCTGCTCCAGCTGCAAACCGAGGTCGGCGGCGAGCCGCTCCAGGCGCGTGACGACACCGGGGTCGGCGGGCTTGGAGACCAGCACGACCAGCTCGGTGCCGTCGTCGGCCGCGAGCAGGCGCAGCGCCTGCTCGGCCCCCAGGCCCCCGACGTCCGCCGACAGGTCCCGGCCGCCGAGCCCGAGGCAGTGCCGCACGCCCACCCCGGTCGCGTCGAGCAGCGCCATCAGGTGCTGGGCGCCGGTGCCGGACGCGGCGACCAGCGAGACCGGTCCCGGGCGGACGGCGTTCGCGAAACCGAGCCCGACCCCACCGACGACCGCCGTGCCGCAGTCGGGGCCCATCACGAGCAGACCACGGTCGGCGGCGGCCAGCTTGAGCGCCACCTCGTCCGCGACGGAGACGTTGTCGCTGAACAGCATCACCGAGGCGCCCGCGTCGAGTGCGTCCCAGGCCTCCGCGGCCGCGTGCTCGCCGGGCACCGAGACCAGCACGAGCGCCGCCGGCTCGCGGCGCAGTGCCGCCGCGGTGGTGCGCGGAGAGTCCTCGTACGCGGTGGTGCCGGACGCCGACCTCCGGCTCAGGGACGCCTCCATCGCCTCCAGGGCGGTCGCGACGACGGTCTCGGTCGCGGCGCCGTCGTCGACGCGCAGGGCGACGACGAGGTCGTCGGGGGACGTGCCGGGCAGTGTGAAACCCATGGTGGCCAGGACGTCGAGGTTCAGCGGCGTGGCCATCGCGACCTGAGCGGCGCGCACCCCCTCGACGGCCGCGACGGCGCGGCTGGTCGCCAGCAGGGTCACGGAGTCGTGGTAACGACCCGTCAGGACCTGCACGTGATCCTTCACGAGACCGCTCCGAGGGACACGCCGCAGCCCGCGGTCCGCGTCACGCGCGAACCCTGCGCCCGGCGCCGACCAGGGTGACGTTCTGCGCAGGCACGGCCGCCGCGTCCGACCGGGCCAGCGCCGACGTCACAGCCAGCAGACCGCTCGCCAGGTCACCGCCGGAGTAGTGCCCGAGGCTCAGCAGCGCGCGCAGGGCGGGGCCGGCGGCGGCCCTCCCGACGACGGCGTCGACCGCACGGATCACGACCGATGCGCTGCGGCCGGCGGCCGCCTCGGCCAGCAGACCAGCCGAGACGGCGTTGGTGCGCGTCCGGGCGGCCGCGGCCACCTCGGCGGCGACGGCGGACGTGCCGGGCAGGCCGAGCGCCCGGCCGGCGAGGACGACGCCGGCGGCGACGTCGTCCCCGCTGGGCGTCAGCCCCGGACCGAGGCCGAGCACCCCCAGCAGGGTCGCGGCCGCCACGGCCGGGGAACCCTCGACGAGGGCCAGCCCCGCTTCCACGCCGGCGGCACGAGCCCGCACCACCTCGGCCGGCAGGCAGACCCCACCGGGCAGGTCCGCACAGGCGGACTCGACCCGGATCAGGCGGCACAGGGTCGCGGCGGCACTGCGGCTGCGTGCGCCGGGGGTGACCCGATCAGGGGTCCACCAACGCCGCACGACGAGCCGGTGGCCCGAAGTCGTGACCTCGCCGCCACCGACGACGACCTCGCGGGAGCCGTGCAGCACCTGGACGGGCAGCCGACCACCGAGGACCAGGGCGCACGAGGGGACGGTGGCCGACGGCGTGGTCAGCGCGACGACGTCCCCGCTGGCGGTCACCACGTAGGCGGCCCGCTCCCCGACCCCGGCCACCCGCGCGGCCTGCCGCGGTCCGGCCAGCAGGCGGGTCAGGGACGTCGACGCCGCGACCGGCACCGCCTCGCGCAGCTTCCCCACCGTCCCCTCCTTCGCCGAACCAGGCCTCGGATGTCTTTCTGCCACGGATCTCCCGCAACCGGCCTGCCACGCTAGGCCGACCGGTACGGTCGGGTGATGGGCAATGTTGCCAAGAATCAGCACATCACCGGGCCGACCTTGCCCAGCGAGCGGTCGCCGAGCGTGCTGACCGGGGTACCGCTCCACGAGGTCATGCGAGCCGGTGCCCTCGCGGGTGCCGAGCTGCTGGCCGGGTCCGCAGGCCTGGACCGCACCGTGGCCCGGCTGAACGTGATGGAGGTGCCGGACGTCGTGGCGTGGGTGCGGCCCGGCGAGCTGCTGCTGACCACCGGCTACCCGCTGCGGGACGACCCGGAGCAGATGGTGGGCCTGGTGGAGCAGCTGGACGTCCGAGGCGTGGCCGCCCTGGCCGTCAAGCTCGGGCGGTACCTCGACGAGGTGCCGCCCGCCGCGCTCGCGCTCGCGGACTCGCTCGGGTTTCCCGTCCTGTCCCTGCCTGGCGGCACGTCCTTCGACGACGTCCTGACCGATGTCCTGACCGACGTCGTCAACCGGCGTGCACGCACGATGGCGCGCGCCGAGCAGGTCCACCACCAGCTGGTCGACATCGTGCTGGCCGGCGGAGGGCTCGCGGAGGTCACCGACGGGCTCTGCGAGGTGCTGGACGCCGTCGTCCTGGTCACCACGCCCGACGGACGCGTCGTCGCCGCCGCGGGCGACGCGACGCAGCGGGCCCGGGTCCTGCAGGGGCCGTGGATGGACGCGTCGGGACGGCTGCGCACCGAGGACGCGTCCACCTCGCTGGGGTTGCACGGGCCGGACGGCGGGCCTGGCCACGCGGTCGTCCGCGTCGCGGCCGGCGCCCTGGACCACGGGCGCATCCTGGCCTTTCCCCACGACCGGGCGCCGGACGCCGACGACATGCATGCGCTCGAGCGCGCCGCACGCGTGTGCGCGCTGGTGGTGACGCGCGACCTCGCCGTGGCCGCGGTCGAGGACAAGTACCGCGCCGACTTCCTGCGTGACCTCGTCGTGGGGCGGGCGGGGCCACCCGAGCAGGTGGCCGAGCACGCGGCGTCGTTGGGCTGGGACGTCGACCGTCCTCTCGTCGTCCTCGTGCTGGAGCCGGACGACGACGCGTCGTCACGTCCCGCGACCGGGTCCGTGCTGCGTCCCCTCGTGGAGCGCCAGTCCGCCGCGCTCGCGGGCGCCGTGCGCACCAGGGACCCCCGTGCCGCGGTGTGCGGTTTCTCCGGCGAGGCGGTCGCGCTGGTCGGTGTGCCGGACCACGGGGACGTCGGCCGGCTCGTCCAGCAGCTGGTCGCGGCGGTGCGGGGGGACGGCGGTGGCGGACGCCGGCCGTTCACCCTCGGGGTCAGCCGCGTGTGCCGGGACGCGGCCGCGGTCCCGGGCGGGTACGAGCAGGCGCGCACCGCCGTCCGCGTGGGCCGGCAGGTGTCCGGAACCGGCGCGGTGACCCACTTCGACTCCCTCGGCGTCTACCGGTTGCTCAGCCTCGTGCCCGATCCGGGCGAGCTCGCGTCGTTCGCCGCCGAGACGCTCCGCTCCCTGGCGGGGAACGACGCCGAGGCTGCCGACCTGCGACGCACCCTGGAGGTGCTGCTCGAGACGAACCTGAACGTCGCGGAGACCGCACGCCGCCTGCACTTCCACTACAACACCCTGCGCTACCGCATCGCCAAGCTGGAGCGGGTGCTCGGGCCCTTCACCGAGGACCCGACGCTGCGCCTGGACCTGGCGCTCGCGCTCCGGGTGGTCGCTATGCGCGGACTGCGCGATGGGTCCACCCACCACGCCGGCCCGTGACCAGGCCCCTCGACGGCCCCCTCGACGGCCCCTCGACGGTCCGGGCCACGGCCCCTCGACGGTCCGGGCCACGGGCCCTGACAACGGTTCGCCGCGACGCCTGGCGAAAGTCGCCGGTGTCGCCTCCCACCACCGCGCCTAGCGTGCGGTCATCCTCGGCCCCAGGGGAACACCCGGCCCCCGCCGGGGAACCGGGGTGAGGCAGCGGAAGGAGTCGCCATGACACGAGGTTCGAAGGCGTCGGGCTCGAAGGCGTGGGGATGGAAGTTGCACGGGGACGGCGGGTCCCTGGCGCCCGGGGAGGTGGTCGCCCCGGACGAGCGTCTCTCGTGGTCCAAGACCGTGGGCCTGGGGGCCCAGCACGTGGTGGCGATGTTCGGGGCCACGTTCGTCTTCCCGCTGATCATGGGGCTCAACGCCCAGCTGGCGATCCTGATGAGCGGCATCGCGACGATCGCCTTCCTGCTGATCGTGCAGGGCAAGGTGCCCAGCTACCTGGGCACGTCGGCGGCCTTCGTCGGAGGAGTCGTCGCCATCCGGACCCAGGGCGGGGACTCCGCCGACGTCACCGGGGCGATCCTCGTCTCCGGCGTCGTGCTGGCACTGGTCGGCGTCCTCATTCACTTCGTCGGCTCGCGGGTCATCTACAAGGTGCTGCCCCCGGTGGTGACCGGTGCCGTCGTCCTGCTCATCGGCTTCAACCTGGCACCGGTCGTGGCGAACATCTACTGGCCGCAGGACCAGTGGGTCGCCCTGATTGTGATGACCGTCGTCATCGCGATGAGCGTCGGGCTGCGCGGCTTCGCGGGCCGCATCTCGATCTTCATCGGACTGTTCTTCGGATACGCGCTGTCGTGGGTGTTCGACCGGATCTTCGGCCAGATCGAGTCGTTCTCGCCCGCCGCGGGCGAGGTGACCACTCACTTCCGCGTCGACTGGACGTTCGTCGAGAGCGCCGCGTGGATCGGCTTCCCGCCGCAGACGACGATCGTCGACGGCGCCGAGGTGGTCGGTTGGCACACGCCGTCGTTCTCGGTGGCGTTCACGCTGCTGGTGCTGCCTGCGGTCATCGCCCTGGTCGCGGAGAACACCGGTCACGTCAAGGCGGTCGCCGAGATGACGGGTGCCGACCTCGACCCGGTGATGGGTCGTGCCATCGCCGCCGACGGCCTCGGCACGGTGATCGCGTCGTCGGTCGGCGGCTCCCCGACGACGACGTACGCGGAGAACATCGGCGTCATGGCCGCGACCCGCGTCTACTCCACCGCCGCCTACTACGTCGCCGCCGTGGTCGCGATCCTGTTCGGCTTCTCGCCCAAGTTCGGCGCTGTCGTCTCGGCGACGCCGGGCGGTGTGCTGGGCGGCATCACGGTGATCCTCTACGGGATGATCGGACTCCTCGGCGCGAAGATCTGGAAGGAGAACGGGGTCGACTTCGGCAACCCGCTCAACCTGGTCCCGGTCGCCGCGGGCATCATCATCGCCATCGGCAACACGAGCCTGCAGGTCACCGACTCGTTCGTGCTGTCGGGCATCGCGCTGGGGACCATCGTCACCATCGGTGCCTACCACCTCGCGGCGGCACTGGCCCCGCCGCACCTGAAGGGGGAGCGCAAGGACGAGCTCGACTCACCGAGCATCGTGCTCGGCAAGGAGGGCATGTACCGACAGGACGACACCGACGGCGAGTCGGGCCGGGTGCGGGAGCGGGAGCGCACCGATTGAGCCGGTACCCGTGACCACGTCGCCGCACGTCGCCGCCCCGGCTGGGGCAGGATCGAGCGTATGAAGCCGTCTCCGCTGCGCTATCACCGCCCGACGTCCCTGAGCGAGGCCCTGGACCTGCTCGCCGAGCTCGGGGACGTCGGCAAGGTGATGGCGGGTGGGCAGAGCCTGGTGCCGCTGCTGTCGATGCGGCTCGCGGCACCCGCGCACGTGGTCGACGTCAACGCCCTGCCGGGGCTCGCCGGGGTCGAGGTCGGCGACGACGCCGTGCGCGTGGGAGCGCTGGTGCGTCACAGCGGTCTGGAACGGCACGACGGCGCTGCCGGCGCGATTCCCCTGCTGCGACGCGCCGTCCGGCACGTCGCGCACCCCACGATCCGCAACCGTGGCACGACCGTGGGCTCGATCGTGCACGCCGACCCGTCCGGTGAGATGCCGGCCGTGCTCACGCTGCTCGGCGGCCACCTCGTGGTCCGGTCGGTGCAGGGAGAGCGGTCGGTACCCGCCGCGGAGCTGTTCGCCGGTCCGCTGGAGACGAGCCTGCGGCCCGACGAGCTGGCGGTCGCGGCGGTTTTCCCGCGTACGGACGGCGAGACCGGCTGCGGCGTCGCGGAGATCTCGCGGCGCCACGGTGACTACGCGGTGGCCGGTGTCGTGGCGAGCGTGCACGTCCACCAGGGACGGGTCGCCGGCGTCCGCGCCTGCTTCGTCTCGGCCGGCGAGGTCGGCGTCGTCGTCGACCTGAGCGACTCGTTGGCCGGCCACGACGCGCGGACCGCCGACTGGGGCGTCGCGGGGGAGCTGGCGCGCGAGCTGGTCGAGACCGAGCAGGACATCCACGCCAGCGCCGACTACCGCTCGCAGCTGGTGCGGGTGCTGACCACGCGGGCGGTCCGCGAGGCGGGGCTCGAGGCCCTCGACCGGGTCGAGGCAGCATGAGCGAGGTCTCGCAGGAACCGGTCGACGAGCGCGTCGACGTGCGGGTGCGCGGGAACGGCGTGTGGCGCGACCTGCGGGTCCCGGGGCGGCGGCGGCTGTCGGACGC
>JBBSNO010000161.1:0-6598 GCA_038232615.1 Actinomycetales bacterium | reverse complement strand
TCCTTGATCGCGGGGGCTGAGTTCCTTGATCGCGGGGGCTGAGTTCCTTGATCGCGGGGGCTGAGTTCCTTGATCGCGGGGGCTGAGTTCCTTGATCGCGGGGGCTGAGTTCCTTGATCGCGCCAGAGCCGCGGCGATCAAGGACTTCCCTGCTGCCGATCAAGGAACTCGTGCACGGTCAGCGGGGGGTGAAGCCCTCGTCGACAGCGGCGGCGCCGAGAGTCTCCAGCGCGTGGTCCAGCACCGCCATCACCGAGAGCGTGTCGTCCAGGGGCATCAGCGGGCTCTCGGTCTCGCCCGCGGCGAGCGCACGCTGGACCTCCATCAGCTGGTGGGCGTAGCCGCGACCGACGGGGGGCGCCTCGACGACCTCGGGCTCGGCGCCCTCGCGGTGCACCACCAGCCGCTCGGGGTGGTGGTGCCGCGGCCCGACGTCGATCCGCCCGGCGGTGCCGACCAGCTGCGCCGAGCCCTCCACCGCGCTGGTCATCGAGCACATCAGCTGCGCCGACTGACCCCCGGGGAAGCCGAGCAGCAGGCCCGCGTCGGTGTCGATGCCACCGGGCCCGAGCGAGCCGGCCACCGCGACGGACGACGGGTCGCCCAGCAGCATCTGCGCGAACGAGACGGGGTAGACGCCGAGGTCGAGCAGTGCGCCACCGCCCTGGGCGGGGTCCCAGAGCCGGTCGGCGGGGTCGAACTGCCGCACGAAGCCGAGGTCGGCGCGCAGCGAGCGCACCTGCCCGATCGCGCCCTCGGCGGCGAGGTCGCGCAGCCGGGCGACGAGCGGCAGGAAGCGGGTCCACATCGCCTCCATGCAGAACAGCTCCCGCTCGCGCGCGAGCCCGACGAGGTCACGCGACGCGGCGAGGGAGACCGTGAACGCCTTCTCCACCAGCACCGGCTTGCCCGCCTCCAGGGCCGCCCGGACGACGGTGTGGTGCTGGGCGTGCGGTGTGGCGACGTACACGACGTCCACGTCGTCGTCCGCGAACAGCTCGTCATACGAACCGTAGGCGCGCTCGAAACCGTGCTCGTCGGCGAAGGCTCGGGCGCGCGACGCCGAGCGCGAGGCGACCGCGAGGCGCACCCCGTCGTCGACCAGCGCGAGGTCGCGCGCGACCGTCCCCGCGATGTTCCCGGTCGCGACGAAGCCCCAGCGCGTGCTCATCCCAGCAGCTCCGGACGTTGCCAGTCGCGGCCGTTGACGTGGACGTCGAGGAATGCCAGCACCGTTGCGTACCAGACCTTTGCGTGGTTCGGAGCAAGGACCCAGTGGTTCTCGTCGGGGAAGTACAGGAACTTGTGGGGCGTCGTCCCGTCACCGCTGCCCGAGCGCGAGACCAGGTCCCACCACAGGCGCAGGCCCTCACCGATCGGCACCCGGTAGTCCTTGTCTCCGTGGATCACGAGCATCGGCGAGGTGATCGCGTCCGCGTGCAGGTGCGGCGAGTTCGCCTCGGCCATCTCGGGCGTCATCTCGCGCTGCCAGTAGTACGCGGCGTCGGTGGTGGGGCCGAACTGGTCCAGCGCCCACAGGCTCGCGTGGGTCACGATTGCGTCGAACCTGTCGGTGTGCCCGGCCACCCAGTTGGCCATGTACCCGCCGAACGAGCCGCCCATGGCCGCCGTCCGGGAGGCGTCGAGGTCGTCGCGCTCCAAGGCCGCGTCGGTCAGCGCCATCAGGTCGGTGTACGGCGCGCCGCCCCACGCGCTCCAGCCCCGCCGGACGAAGTCGAGGCCGTACCCGGTCGACAGGGCCGGGTCGGGCAGCAGGACGGCGTACCCACGGGCTGCGGCAACCCACGGGTTCCAGCGCCACGACCACGTGTTCCAGGACCCGAGGGGACCACCGTGGATCCACAGCAGCAGCGGGGCCCTGTCGGACGCCGAGACCCCCTGGGGCAGCACCAGCCATGCTCGCAGGGCCGTCCCGTCGTCCGCGGTGGCGGTCACCTCGGTCAGCGTTCCGGGCACCTGCGGCCTCGGCGCGGGGGACGGCAACGTCTCGAAGGCGCCGCCGCCCAACGGCACCCGCACCGGGTGTGCCGGGGTGTCGATGGTGGAGCGCAACGCGTAGACCCAGGCGCCGTCCGGGGAGACGCTGTGGTCGCTGTAGGCGCCGTCGTCGTCGGTCAGCCGCGTCACCTCACCGGTGACGACGTCGACGCGGAACAGGGGTGAGCGGCCCACGTCGTCCGCGCCCACGACGACGGAGGCGCCGTCCGGCTTCCACCGGATCGCGTGCGGCCACCGGTCCCAGGAGGCGGTCACCTCGCGCACCGGTCCGCCGCCCACGGGCACCACGGCGAGCCTCGAGTCGCCGGGCTCGGCGGGAGTGGACCGGCGGTAGGAGACCAGCGCGACGTGGGCGCCGTCCGGGGAGAGCCGCGGCCCCTCGTACTCGTAGTCCGGGTCGTCGGCCAGCGTCGTCCGCGCGCCCGACGCGACGTCGATGGCGACGACGCTGACGCGCTCGGACCCGCATCCCTCTGGCACCGTCCACGTCGTGACCACGGTGGAGCCATCGGCCGAGACGTCCCAGGCCGCCTCGACGTCCAGGGCGCGGCCGACGTGGCCGGTCAGGTCGCGCAGCTCCAGGGGCTTCTCGCCGTCGAGGGAACCATTGCCGCTCAATGGATCTGCCACGTACAGGCGGGTGCGGCCGGGGCCCAGGTCGCGGTCCCAGTAGCGCACCGGGTACCCCTCGTGCAGCACGGCCGCGACCGCGCCGTCCTTGCGCCGCTTGCGTCCGGACTCCTCGCTCGCGTCGTCGGTGGACGAGGGCAGCACCGACGAACCCACCAGCACCGTGCCGGCCTGGCGCGCCACGACCACGCCACCGAGCCCACCCGGCCGCTGGGCGACCGTCCGCGCCTCACCGCCCGCTGCGGGCAGGAGCCACAGCGCCGCGGGCGCGTCGTCGTCGCTCTCCTCGCCCGGCCGCACCGAGGAGAACAGGAGGTCGCCCGACGGGGTGAACGCGGCGCCCGACTCGCCTTTCGCACCCCGGGTCAGGCGCCGCGCCGGACGGCGACCGGTCGGATCGACGTCCCACAACGCCGTCACGTAGCGCTTCTTCTTGCTGCACAGGGTGGTGACGCCGACGGCGAGACGCTCGCCGTCCGGGGACATCACCAGGCCCCCGAGCCGTGGCAGGGCCACGTAGTCGTCGAGGTCGGCGAAGGGGTCGGGTTTCTCGTCGGTCACAAGCCCTTGCTACCACGTCCTGGAGACGCGGGCTCAGCGCCGGCGGTCGTCCTCGCGCATCCGGGCCAGCATCGCGTTGTAGCCGGCGAGGTCCGCGTCGTGGTCGCGGTCAGCCTTGCGGTCGACGCGTCTGGCCTCCCGGTCGTCGCTGCGCGCCCACTGGACGCCGACGACGAGCGCGAGCAGGAGGGTGGGGAACTCCCCGATGCCCCAGGCGATGCCGCCGCCCGTCTGCTGGTCGGCGAGCGCGTCGATCCCCCAGCCGGTGGAGGAGAACCAGTCGGACTCCAGCAGCGTCTCCCCGCCGACGAGGGCGACGCCGAAGAACGCGTGGAACGCCATCGTCGCGAACAGCAGCAGCAGCCGCAGCGGGTAGCTCGGCCGCGACGGCCCGGGGTCGACGCCCACCAGCGCCTGACAGAACAGGTACCCGACGACGAGGAAGTGGATCATCATCAGCTCGTGCCCCACGTGGGTGCGCAAGGCCAAGCCGAACAACGGCGAGTAGTAGAAGACGACGAGGCTGCCCGCGAACAGGCCGGCGGCGACTAGGGGATGGGCCAGCAGCCGGCCCGCGCGCGACTCGATCGTCCCGAGCAGCCACTCGCGGGGACCACGCGAGCCGTCCCGGCGTCTGGGCAGGGCCCTCATCGCCAGGGTCACCGGCGCACCGAACACCAGCAGCGCCGGCACGACCATGCTGAGTGCCATGTGCTGCACCATGTGCGCGCTGAACAGCGTGCGCCCGTAGGCGGCGGGACCACCGCTGGTGACGTATACCAGAGCCAGGCACCCCAGCACCCACAGCGCCGAGCGGTGCCACGGCCAGCGGTCGCCGCGGGCCCGCAGGGTGCGCACGCCCAGCGCGTAGGCGACCAGCGCGGAGACGGCGATCACGAGCCACAGCAGGTCCGGGGCGGTCTCGGTGAACCAGCGTCCGGCAGTCAGTGCCGGCGGCAGGGGCTCCCCGGTCAGCAGCTCGGCGGGTGTCGGATCGGCCGGCACCGCGTCCGGGACCGGGGGCGCCGTCCGGCTCAGCGCCGCAGCCAGCCCCATGGCCACGCCGAAGACCACCAGCTCGCCGGCCACGAGGCGCCGGAAGGGCCCCCGGCCCTGCGCCGCCGCCAGGGCGGAAAGCAGTCGCCGGCGGTGCTGGTACCCCGCGACACCGAGGGCGATCGTCGCTGCGCTCTTGCCCAGCAGCAGCAGTCCGTAGCCATCGAGCAGGTCCGACGGCTGCTGCAGCCGCAGCCACCCGTTGGCCAGGCCGGTGACCACCACGAGCGCGAAACCCCACCCGGCAAGGGTCGAGAAGCGCCCGGCGACGGCCGTCAGGTCACGTCCCAGACCGCGCGAGACCACGGCGAGGCCCGCGAGTCCGCCGAACCACACCGCGACGCCGAGGACGTGCAGCCACCAGGACGAGACCGCGATCTCGTGGCTGCTGGCGCCCGCCGCGTGGCCGGTCAGCGACAGCGGTACGAGGGCCACGGCGGCGGCCACGGCGACCAGGCCGGCGCCGGTCGGCGTCCGGACGGCGACCGCGACGGTGGCGACCACGGCGGCCAGCACGGTCGCTATCAGCAGCAGCCGGCCGTAGGCGATCTGGGTGACGAAGAGGCCGAGCTGGCTGCCGAAGCCCGGTGCGCTGGGCGGCTGGCCCGCGGCGTCGGCGTACGCCGCGATCAGCACGGCCAGCGCGGTGAGCGTCCACACCACCGCGGAGCCGGCGGCCAGGCGGACGGCGCGCGTCCACGCCGGTGACGCCGGCGGGATCGCGGTGGCCGCGAGCACCAGCGTCCCCAACGTCAGGGCCGCGGCCAGGTCGTGGGCGGCCCGGACGACGGGGGACCCCCACCGCACGAGTGCCCCCGGGTCGCCCAGCACCGGCGCGGCGGCCGCGCCCGTCAGCAGCACGCCCGCGACGGCGGACAGTCCGGTGACCATCAGGACGGCGGCCACGAGCGGTCGGGTCCTGTCGCCGTCCACCTCCAGCGCCGGCGGGCCGGTCGTCCCGGACCCGCTCGTGCCGGAGCCGGTTCTCCCAGAGCTCGTGGTCACGGTTCAGGGTAGGACGCGCCGGTCGGCGTCCCCGCGACGGGTGCGAAGTCCTTGATCGCGGGGGTTGAAGTCCTTGATCGCGGGGGTTGAAGTCCTTGATCGCGCAGAGGTATGCCCCTCGGTGATCAAGGAACTCGCTGCCCGCGATCAAGGAACTCGTGGCGTCGCCGTCCACGGCACCCGGGTCAGGGAGCGGGGAGCCGGCGGTCGGCGAGGACCGGGAACCGCTCCCTCGCCTCGTCCACCTGGGCGAGGTCGACGTCGAGCACCAGCACCTCCTCGCCGTCACCCGCCTCGGCGAGCACGTCGCCGGTGGGGCCGACGACCTGGCTGCGACCGCCCATCTGGTGACCCGCGTGCGTCCCGGCAGTGTTGACGGCGACGACGAGCATCTGGTCCTCGACGGCACGGGCACGACCCAGGAGCGTCCAGTGGGCCACGCGCGCCATCGGCCAGGCGGCAGGCACCAGCGCGAGCCGTGTGCCGGCGTCCAGCAAGGCCCGGAACATCTCCGGGAAGCGCAGGTCGTAGCACGTCGCCAGACCCGTGACGACCTGCTCGCCGTCCAGGCTCAACGGGACGGTGACCACCTCGGTACCCGCCTCGAGCAGCGAGGGCTCGCCCTGCCCGAAACCGAACCGGTGCACCTTGCGGTAGGTCGCCAGCACACCGCCGTCCGGGCCGACGAGCACGGAGGTGTTCCAGAGCCCCCGACCCTGCGACCCGGCGTCCGCACCTGGTTCCGCCCGCTCGACGACCGAGCCCGCGTGGACGATCGCGCCGATGTCGGACGCCGCCGCCGCGACAGCCTCGACGGTCGGACCACGGACCCCCTCAGCGTGCTCGGGCCAGCCGCGGTAGGCGAAGCCTCCGGGCGCCCACAGTTCGGGAAGGACCACCAGGTCGGCGCCGCGCTGGTCGCGGACCATGGCCGCCACGCGTCGTCGTCGCTCGTCGACGGGCTCGTCGTCGTCGTAGGCGAGCTGGAGCAGGGCCAGGCGCATCCCGTGAGCCTATGGGTGTGGCGCCATGAGCGACCTCGCCGCTGCCGTGACTGCCTGGGAGCACACGACCCGCGCGGCGCTGGCCCTGGGCCGTGACTGCGACCCTGAGCGGTCCGATCTCGTTCACGACGCGGTGCGGGTCGAGGCGGATCCGGAGCTGGCCGCACGGGTGCTGGTCGCGTTGGCGGTCACGCCGTGGGGGGTAGCATCCAGAGTAGTTGTAGTCACCACGTAGTTGGGTGCCACATCCATCCCGCGGACCGTAGGACACCTGCATGAGCCAGACCACGACGGCACCCCCTGCCGCCCCGGGAACCGCGAGC
>JBBSNO010000160.1:0-6657 GCA_038232615.1 Actinomycetales bacterium | reverse complement strand
CTCCAGCAGGTATGGGCGCTGCTCGGTACGTCGACGATCCAGGACACCGTGTTGGGGGCGTTCGGCGAGGTCTTGTCACCTGCCGCGCGACGGGAGCGTGGCTCCATCCCGAGGCGGTAGCCGGAAGCGCAGAGCCGGCAGACGACACCCGGCGCAGGGTGGTCTGGGGCTGAGGTGGCCTGGACCCTTGGGCGGGGCGGACTGAGGAGCGGAGTCCGCCGAGGGTCTTCGGCGGCGTCGTCCGACCCGCGACGTAGGGTCGGGACGTGCCCGACCCGTCGTCCTACCGGCCGCGTCCCGGGGAGATCCCGGACGGCCCAGGGGTCTATCGCTTCCGTGACTCGCACGGCCGCGTCGTCTACGTCGGCAAGGCCAAGAGCCTGCGGCAGCGGCTGAGCTCGTACTTCGCCGACGTCGCCTCGATGCACCCGCGCACGCAGCAGATGGTCACCACGGCCGCCTCGGTGGAGTGGACGGTGGTCGCGACCGAGGTCGAGGCCCTGCAGCTGGAGTACGCCTGGATCAAGGAGTACGACCCGCGCTTCAACGTCAAGTACCGCGACGACAAGAGCTACCCCTACCTGGCGGTCACGATGGGGGACCAGTTCCCCCGGGTGCAGGTGTTACGCGGCGCCAAGCGCAAGGGGACCCGCTACTTCGGTCCGTATGCCCACGCCTGGGCGATCCGCGAAACCGTCGACCTGCTGCTGCGGGTCTTCCCGGTGCGCACCTGCTCGTCCGGGGTCTTCAAGCGGGCGGGGCAGGTCGGCCGGCCCTGCCTGCTCGGGTACATCGACAAGTGCTCGGCCCCCTGCGTCGGCCGGGTGAGCCCGGAGGAGCACCGCCAGATCGCGGAGGACTTCTGCGCCTTCATGGCCGGCCAGACCAACCGGTTCGTCAAGCGCCTCGAGCGGGAGATGCTCAAGGCGTCGTCCGAGATGGAGTTCGAGCGGGCGGCCCGGCTGCGCGACGACGTCGGGGCGCTCAAGCGCGCGATGGAGAAGAGCACCGTCGTCCTGCCCGACGCGACCGACGCCGACGTGTTCGCCCTCGCGCAGGACGAGCTGGAGGCCGCGATCCAGGTGTTCCACGTGCGCGGGGGCCGGGTGCGCGGGCAGCGCGGCTGGGTCGTGGAGAAGGTCGAGGACCTGCGCACCCCCGACCTGGTGGAGCACCTGCTGCAGCAGGTCTACGGCGACGCGGAGCCGGCGGGGGTGCCCCGCGAGGTGCTCGTGCCCGAGCTGCCTCCTGCTGTGGAGCAGGTGGGTACGTGGCTGACCGGCCTGCGCGGTTCCATCGTCGACGTCCGGGTGCCGCAACGCGGTGACAAGCGTGCCCTGATGGAGACCGTGGAGCGCAACGCGAAGCAGGCCCTGAACCTGCACAAGACCCGCAGGGCCGGCGACCTGACGACGCGGAGCCTGGCGCTGAACGAGATCCAGGAGGCGCTGGGCCTGGGCGAGGCGCCGCTGCGGATCGAGTGCTACGACGTCTCGAACCTGCAGGGCACCGAGGTCGTCGCCTCGATGGTCGTCTTCGAGGACGGGCTCCCGCGCAAGGGCGAGTACCGGCGGTTCGCGATCAAGGGCGTGGACGGGCAGGACGACGTCGCCTCGATCCGCGAGGTGCTCAGCCGCCGGTTCCGCCGCTACCTCGCCGACCGACTCGACTCCGAGGCCCAGCTCGACGACGGCGTCGACGGCAGCTCGGGTCCGACCCGCGTCGACCCCGACACGGGGCGGCCTCGCCGCTTCGCGTACCCGCCGCAGCTCGTCGTCGTCGACGGCGGCGCTCCGCAGGTGGCCGCCGCGGCCGCGGTGCTGCGCGAGCTCGGAATCGACGACGTGGCGCTGTGCGGGCTGGCGAAGCGACTGGAGGAGGTGTGGCTGCCCGGCGACGACCACCCGGTGATCCTGCCGCGCACCAGCCAGGGGCTGTACCTGCTGCAGCGGGTGCGCGACGAGGCGCACCGGTTCGCGATCACCTTCCACCGCCAGCGGCGGTCCAAGGCGATGACCCGCAGCGAGCTGGACGACGTCCCCGGTCTTGGCCCCACCCGGCGGGCCGCGCTGCTAGCGCACTTCGGGTCGGTGGCGAAGCTGCGCCGCGCGGACGTCGACGCTGTCGCCGAGGTGCCCGGCATCGGCCGCGCCACCGCGCAGACGGTCGTGGACACCATGGCCGCGACGCGTCGCGACGCCGTCCCCGCGGTGAACACGGCGACGGGCGAGCTCACGGACTGAGTCGTGAGCGAGCTATCGCGGGTGGGGCTCGCGGCAACGCCGAGCGTGACCTGCGCGAGCGGCCGCGCGAAGTCTGCGACGATGATCACGTGACGAGCTCACCGTCCGTCGACCCCGTCGAGGACACTCCGGTTCCCGAGCTGCTGATCATCACGGGCATGTCAGGTGCCGGCCGGTCCACCACCGCGGACGTGCTGGAGGACCTGGGCTGGTACGTGGTCGACAACCTGCCCCCCCAGATGCTCGCCCCGCTGTCGCTGCTCGCGAGCAAGGCGGTCGGGGCGCTGCCGCGGCTGGCCGTCGTGGTCGACGTCCGGGGACGCTCCTTCTTCACCGACCTGCGAGACGCCCTGGCGAACCTGCGGGACAGGGGGATCCGGCTGCGCATCCTCTTCCTGGAGGCGTCCGACGAGGCCCTCGTGCGTCGCTTCGAGTCGGTGCGGCGCCCGCACCCGTTGCAGGCCGATGGCCGCATCCTCGACGGCATCGAGCGCGAGCGCGAGCTCGTCGGCGACCTGCGTGGCACCGCGGACGTCGTGATCGACACCTCCAGCCTCAACGTGCACCAGCTCAGCGCCAAGGTGATCGGGACGTTCTCCGACGAGGGCCGCTCCCAGCTGCGCGTGACCCTGATGTCGTTCGGCTTCAAGTACGGGCTCCCGGTGGACGCCGACCACGTCGTCGACGTCCGGTTCCTGCCGAACCCCTACTGGGTGCCGGAGCTGCGTCCACTGACCGGCCGGGACGAGCGGGTCAGCAGCTACGTGCTCTCGCAGCCCGGCGCCGTCGACTTCGCCGAGCGCTACGTGCGGGCGCTCGAGCCCGTGATGGAGGGGTACGGCCGTGAGAACCGCACCTACGCGACGATCGCCGTGGGGTGCACGGGCGGCAAGCACCGTTCGGTGGCGCTCGTGGAGGACATCGTGACTCGGCTGCGCGCGATGGCCGTGAACGCTCACGTGGTGCACCGCGACCTGGGGCGCGAGTGACGGAACGTGAGCGGCCCAGGCGGCGCGGGGACGTCTTCTCGTCGGTCGTGCCGGACGGCGGGGGCTCGCGCGACGCGCTCGCCGTCGTCGCGCTGGGCGGCGGGCACGGCCTGTCGTCGTCCTTGAAGGCGTTGCGGCTGCTGACCGAGCGGCTGACGGCCGTGGTCACCGTCGCGGACGACGGGGGTTCCAGCGGTCGTCTGCGGCGCGAGCTCGGCGTGCTGCCTCCGGGCGACCTTCGGATGGCACTGTCGGCCCTGTGCGACGACGGGGAGTGGGGCCGGACCTGGAGCGACGTGCTCCAGCACCGGTTCACCAGCCACGGGAACCTGCACGAGCACGCCGTCGGGAACCTGCTGATCGTGGCGCTGTGGGAGCTGCTCGGCGACCCGGTCGAGGGACTGGACTGGGTCGCCCGGCTGCTCGGGTCGCGCGGGCGGGTGCTGCCGATGTCGACCGTGCCGTTGGAGATCGAGGCCGACGTGATGGGCCTCGACATCGGCGGTGACTCCGGCGCAGGCGGAGGCGTCACCGTCGTCCGGGGTCAGGCGGAGGTGGCCACCACCACGGGCCGTGTCGCCCGGGTGCGGATGACGCCGTCCGACGCCCCCGGTTGCCCTGAGGCCGTGGCCGCCGTCCGGGCTGCCGACTGGGTCGTCCTCGGCCCCGGCTCCTGGTACACCAGCGTGATCCCGCACCTGCTGGTGCCGGCGCTGGTCGAGTCCCTGACCACGACGCAGGCCCGGCGGTGCCTGACCCTGAACCTCGCCGCGCCCAGCGGGGAGACCGCCGGCCTGACCCCTGTCGACCACGTGCTGGTCCTGGCCGAGCACGCCCCGGACCTGCGGCTGGACGTCGTCCTGGTGGACGAGGGTGCCGCCGGCGACGTCGCCGCCCTCGCGGAGGCGGCCGCCGGCCTCGGTGCTCAGCTGGTGCTGCGTCGCATCGGGGTCTCCGGCGGACGGCCGCAGCACGACCCGTTGCGCCTCGCGGCCGCGTTCCGGGACGTGTTCGAGTCCGCGGGCGCCGACGTCCCGGGTGGGCCTTGACCGGACGGTCTGTCATCGACAGGTGCCCCCGGCGTCCCGCGGCGGGTGGCAGGATGACCCGCATGGCGTTGACGGCACAGGTGAAGGACGAGCTCAGCCGCCTGCCCGTGACGAAGTCGTGCTGCCGCAAGGCCGAGGTCTCCTCGACGCTGCGGTTCGCGGGGGGGCTCCACATCATCTCCGGGCACATCGTCATCGAGGCAGAGCTGGACACGGGGGCGTCGGCCAGGAGGCTGCGCAAGGACATCGCGGAGGTCTTCGGCCACCCCAGCGACGTGATGGTGGTCTCCGCGGGCGGGCTGCGGCGGGGGAGCCGGTACGTCGTCCGGGTCGTGCGTGACGGGGAGTCCTTGTCCCGGCAGACCGGGCTGCTCGACGGCCGCGGACGGCCCGTGCGGGGGCTGCCTCCCCAGGTGGTCTCGGGCGCGACCTGCGACGCCGAGGCCGCCTGGCGCGGTGCCTTCCTGGCCCACGGCTCCCTGACCGAGCCGGGTCGGTCGTCGTCGATGGAGGTGACCTGCCCCGGCCCCGAGGCCGCCCTCGCGCTCGTGGGCGCTGCCCGGCGGCTGGGCATCCAGGCCAAGGCGCGCGAGGTACGCGGCGTCGACCGCGTCGTCATCCGGGACGGCGACGCGATTGGGGCGATGCTGACCCGACTCGGCGCCCACGACGCCGTGATGGTGTGGGAGGAACGGCGGATGCGCCGCGAGGTGCGCGCCACCGCCAACCGCCTCGCCAACTTCGACGACGCGAACCTGCGACGGTCCGCCCGGGCGGCGGTCGCCGCGGGCTCACGCGTGGAGCGTGCCCTGGAGATCCTCGGTGACGACATCCCCGAGCACCTGCAGGTCGCCGGTCGCCTGCGGCTGGAGCACAAGCAGGCATCGCTGGAGGAGCTCGGCCAGCTCGCCGACCCGCAGATGACCAAGGACGCCGTCGCGGGCCGCATCCGTCGCCTGCTCGCGATGGCCGACCGCAAGGCACTGGACACCGGCGTCCCCGGCACGGACGCCAACCTCACCGCGGACATGCTCGACGCCTGACCCGTCGTCCCCGGTGATCGAGGTGATCAGGGACTCCATGTCGGTGTCCAGCCTCGTCGTCCTCCCTCGGGCGTGATCGAGCTTGGTGCACGAACCACCCCGAGGACCACCTCCCAGGAGATCCACCGGTCATGGCGTCCGCAGAAGTGGTTGCTCGAGCGACCGCTGTTGCGGACGCCAGGAGTCCCAGCGTCACGGAGTCCTTGATCACGCCGGGGTGGGGTGGGTGGGGGTCGTCGCGGGACGCTCGTGTCCAGCACGGGGTCGCGATTCCGGGGTACCCGCAGGTATCCCCTAGGGTCGAGCACGGCAGCAGACCCCCGCCGGTGCGCCTGGAGGTGACCGGCTCGTGTGCGAGGAGCAGACGTGACCATCCGCGTGGGCATCAACGGTTTCGGCCGCATCGGCCGCAACTTCTACCGGGCCGTGCTGGCCTCCGGCGCCGACATCGAGATCGTCGGTGCCAACGACCTGACGGACAACAGGACCCTGGCCCACCTGCTGAAGTACGACTCGATCCTCGGGCGCCTGGCCGACGTCAGCCACACCGAGGACGAGATCTCGGTGAGCGGGAAGTCGTTCCGGGCCTTCGCGGAGAAGGACCCCTCGAAGCTGCCGTGGGGGGAGCTGGGCGCCGACGTCGTCGTCGAGTCGACCGGGCTGTTCACGGACGCCACGAAGGCGAAGGCGCACATCGCCGGTGGCGCCAAGAAGGTCATCATCTCCGCGCCCGCCAAGAACGAGGACATCACGCTCGTGATGGGCGTCAACCACACCGAGTACGACCCGGCGAAGCACCACATCATCTCCAACGCCTCGTGCACGACGAACTGCCTCGCGCCGATGGCCAAGGCGCTGGACGACGAGTTCGGGATCGTCAAGGGGCTGATGACGACGATCCACGCCTACACCCAGGACCAGAACCTGCAGGACGGCCCGCACCAGGACCTGCGCCGGGCGCGCGCCGCCGCGCTCAACGTCGTGCCGACGTCCACCGGTGCCGCGAAGGCGATCAGCCTGGTGCTGCCCCAGCTCAAGGGCAAGCTCGACGGGTACGCGCTGCGCGTGCCGATCCCGACCGGCTCCGCCACCGACCTGACGGTGAACCTGGCCCGCGAGGCCACCGCGGCCGAGGTCAACGCCGCGGTCAAGGCGGCGGCCGAGGGTCCGATGAAGGGCTACCTGCGCTACACCGAGGACGAGATCGTCTCCTCCGACATCGTCACCGACCCCGCGTCGTGCATCTTCGACGCGGGACTGACCAAGGCCATCGGCGACCAGGTGAAGGTCGTCGGCTGGTACGACAACGAGTGGGGCTACTCCAACCGCCTCG
>JBBSNO010000159.1:0-6682 GCA_038232615.1 Actinomycetales bacterium | reverse complement strand
GTAGGTGTTCATCGTGACGACCGCGCTGCCGTGCCGAGCCTCGTCTGAACCACCTTCACCGATGCCCCTCCCGCGATGAGCGCCGAGGCATACAAGTGCCGGAGCGCGTGCGTGTCGACGTCCAGCGCCACCGACCGGCACGAGCGCACCCACGTCGCCAGCCACGCCCGGTACCCGAGCGGCCGAGACCCCGTTGCACCATCCGGGCGTTGACGCCGGTCGAGCAGGTCGGGCCACTGCAGCCGGTTGCCCGTTCGCCTCGCACCAGCGCCTCAGGACACCGGTCAGCGCTGACTCGGAGGTGTCCATCGACAGGAACACGAACCTGCGCCGCATCGCCGCGTCGAGCAGGTCGATGGACCGGTCGGCGGTGTTCATAGTGCCGATGACGAAGAGATTGTCGGGCCGGCTGAACCGTTCTTTGCCGTCGCTGTAGAGCAGCTCGATCTCGGCGTCGCGGTACTCCAGCAGGAAGTACAGCTCGCCGAACACCTTCGCGATGTTGGCGCGGTTGATCTCGTCGATCATCAGCACGAACGGCTTGCCCGGCGCGTTGCGTGCCTCGTCGGCGATGCGGCGTAGGGGGCCGGGGACGACGGCCAGACCGACTCCGGCTTCTCCGTCCCCGGTCCGCACCGGTCGGAAGCCCTCGACGAAGTCCTCGTACGCGTAGGTCGGGTGGAACTGGACAGGGCCTGCTGCCCCTCGGTGAGGCCACACGCCTTCAGCAGGGCCCGCACCAGGAATGTCTTCCCGGTGCCCGGCGCCAGGACGACCTGCCGCCGCTCGTTCAGGCTGAGCAGCAGTTCGTGCCACCAGCTGTCATCGGCGTGGTGGAACTGCGCCGCCAGCTTCTCGGTGTCGCAGGTCAACTCCACCCGGGGCCGCTCAGGTGCAGGCGATGGGTCCTCGGGTGTCCCGTCGTCCTCGGACCCGTCGATGACCGGGTCGTCGCCCTCGTCGAGCAGCGCTTCGAGGGCTCACGTAGTCGGTGCTGCGCAACGCGGGCACGCCGTCGGCGTCGGCATCGGGGATCTGCGTGAGCATCCCGTCGAGGATGACGCCGCCTCGCGCGTCCTTACTCATCGGTGTCCCCTTTCGTCGCTCTCGGAATCCTGTCGCTGTCGGCGACGAGCCAGTCGGTCGCGACCTGCTCGGCGAGCCGCTCCAGCAGCGGTCCCGCGTGCGTCATGCATCGCGCCTCGTCCGGCTCCAGGTCCGTCAGCACGTAGCTGCCCAGCAGGCCGGTGCCGACGAGGTCGTCTTCGCCCAGCAGCGAGCGACCCGCGACGGCGACGGCGGGCACACCGGCATCGCGTGCTGCGGCGGCGACGCCGGCAGGTGTCTTGCCGGCGAGCGTCTGGGTGTCCAGCGAGCCCTCTCCGGTGACCACGAGGGTCGTGTCGATCAGCTTGTCGGCGAATCCGACGAGGTCAAGGACGACGTCGACACCGGGACGCCTCGTCGCGCCCAGCGCCGCGAGCACGCCGTAGCCGACGCCCCCCGCGGCCCCGGCGCCTGGCTCGTCGGCTGCGGTCCTCGCGCGGTCACCCAGCTCGCTGGCGAGGACCTCGACCCAGCGGGTGAGCCCGCGCTCGAGCGTGACCACGTCGCTTGGGCCCGCGCCCTTCTGTGGCCCGTAGACGGCAGCGGCACCGTGGGGCCCGAGCAGCGGGTTGTCGACGTCGCCGGCGAGCACGACGGAGGCACCTGCGAGTCGCGGGTCCAGATCTGAGAGGTCGACCCGGTGCAGGTCGACCAAGGCCCCTCCCCCGGGCTCCAGCTCCACGCCACGGAGGTCGGTGAGGCGGGCCCCCAGACCGACGAGCAGACCGGCGCCGCCGTCGGTGCAGGCGCTCCCGCCCACACCCAGCACCAGCGTGTTCGCTCCGGCGTCCAGGGCTGCGCGGAGCAGCTGTCCGGTGCCGAGGCTCGTCGCGTGCAGGGCCGCCCGCACACAGCCGGGCAACAACGACAGCCCAGATGCTGCGGCGAGCTCGACGACGGCGGTCCGGTCCCGGACGGCGACGACGGCCTCGACCGGCTCACCGGTCGGGCCAGCCACGCGGACTCCGACCGCCCCGAACCCGGCCGCCAGTGCCGCGTCGAGCGTCCCCTCCCCGCCGTCGGCGACCGGCAGCCGGACGACCTCGACGTCTGCCGCGACATGCCGGATCCCGGTCGCGACCCTATCCGCGACCTCGGCCGCGGTCAGCGACCCCTTGAACTTGTCCGGCGCCACCAGCACGCGTTGCACGTCGCCGCTGCCTAGTCCAGCGTGCTGATCGAGGTCGGGGCGTCTTCGCCGCGCAGCGCGAGCTCTTCGAACTCGGTGATGGCGTCGATCTCGGTGCCCATCGAGATGTTCGTGACCTTCTCCAGGATGGCCTCGACCACGACTGGCACGCGGTACTCGGCCATCAGCTTGCGGGCCTGCTCGATCGCCGGGAGCAGCTCGTCCGGTTCGTGTACCCGGATCGCCTTGCACCCCAGGGCCTCGGCCACCTTCACGTGGTCGACCCCGTACCCGCCCACCTCGGGGGAGTTCACGTTGTCGAAGGCCAGCTGGACGTGGAAGTCCATCTCGAAGCCGCGCTGGGCCTGGCGGATCAGGCCGAGGTAGGAGTTGTTCACGACCATGTGCAGGTAGGGGATGTTGAACTGGGCCCCCACCGCGAGCTCCTCGATCATGAACTGGAAGTCGTAGTCCCCCGACAGTGCGACCACCATGGCGTCGGGGTCGGCCACACACACCCCCAGCGCGGCGGGGACGGTCCAGCCGAGCGGACCCGCCTGGCCGCAGTTGATCCAGCGCCGCGGCTTGTAGACGTGCAGGAACTGCCCGCCGGCGATCTGCGAGAGACCGATCGCGGTGACGTACGTCGCGTCCTTGCCGAAGGCGCGGTTCATCTCCTCGTACACGCGCTGCGGCTTCATCGGGACGTCGTCGAAGTGTGTGCGCCGGTGCATGGTGCGCCGTCGCTCGGCGCACTCCTTGAGCCAGATCGAGCGGTCCGGCAGGCGCCCCGCGTCGCGGCGCTCCCGCGCGACCTCGAGCATCCGCGACAGCGCCTCACCGGCGTCGGACACGATGGAGTAGTCCGGCGGGAAGATGCGCCCGATCTGGGTCGGCTCGATGTCCACGTGAACGAACGTCCGGCCCCGGCGGTAGGTGTCCAGCCCGCCGGTGTGGCGGTTCGCCCACCGGTTGCCGATCCCGAGAACGAAGTCCGCTTCGAGCATCGTCGCGTTGCCGTAGATGTGCGACGTCTGCAGGCCGACCATTCCGGCCATCAGGCGGTGGTCGTCGGGAATGGTTCCCCAGCCCATCAGGGTGGGGATCACCGGCACGTCCAGGGTCTCAGCGAGCTCGACGAGCAGGTCGCTGGCGTCGGCGTTGATGATCCCCCCGCCTGCGACGATGACGGGGTGCTCGCTGGCGTCGAGCATGTCGAGGGCACGCTCGGCCTGGGCCCGGGTCGCCGACGGTCGGGCGATCGGCAGCGGCTCGTACGTGTCGACGTCAAAGTCGATCTCGGCGAGCTGGACGTCGATGGGCAGGTCCAACAGCACCGGTCCGGGCCGTCCGGAGCGCATCACCTGGAACGCCTTGGCGAAGGCACCCGGCACCTGTGCCGGCTCCATCACGGTCATGGCCAGCTTGGTCACCGGAGCGGCGATCGCGGCGATGTCGACCGCCTGGAAGTCCTCCTTGTGCAGGCGCGCGACGGGCGCCTGCCCCGTGATCGCGAGGATGGGGATGGAGTCCGCGGAGGCGGAGTACAGCCCGGTGATCATGTCCGTCCCCGCGGGCCCGGACGTCCCCACGCAGATGCCGATGTTGCCCGCGCGGGCGCGGGTGTACCCCTCGGCCATGTGCGAGGCCCCTTCGACGTGCCGGGCCAGCACGTGGCGGATCCCGCCGTGGGCCTTCATCGCGGAGTAGAACGGGTTGATCGCGGCACCAGGCAGGCCGAACGCCTGCGTGGCGCCCTCCCGCCCGAGGATGGCCACGGCGGCGTCGGCGGCGCGCATGCGAGTCATGTCAGGTCCTGTCGTCTCGGGGGTCTCAGTGGTCGTTGGATCCGGAGAGGCGCTCGACCCCACGCAGCAGCGCGGAGTGGTCGAGGGCGCCGTCGCCCTGGGCCAGCGCGGAGGCCATCAGCTGGGCCACCACCGCACCGACCGGCAGCACGACGCCGGCCTCGCGCGCGGCACTGGTGACGATGCCCATGTCCTTGTGGTGCAGGGCGATCCGGAAGCCCGGCTCGAACGAGCCGGCGAGCATGTTCGCCTTCTTCTGGTTCAGCACGGCGGACCCGGCAAGTCCTCCTCCCAGGACCTCCAGCGCGGCGTCCAGGTCAACTCCGTAGGCGCGCAGAAAAACCACGGCCTCGCTGAGCGCTTGGATGTTCGTCGCCACAATCAACTGGTTGGCGGCCTTGACCGTCTGGCCGGCGCCCGAGAGACCGACGTGGACGACGGTGCCACCCACCACGTCGAGCAACGGTCGGGCGGCCGCGAAGTCCTCGGCGCTGCCGCCGACCATGATCGACAGCGTCGCGTTCTTCGCACCGGCCTCACCGCCGGAGACGGGGGCGTCCAGCATCCGGAAGCCCGCGTCCCTGGCCAGCTCCGCAAGGCGCGCGCTGACGTCGGGGCGGATGCTGGAGAAGTCGATGATGAGGGCACCCGCGGGGGCGTGGGCGAGGACGCCGTCGTCGCCGGTCAGCACGTCCTCGACGTCACCCGAGTCCGGCACCATCACGGCCACGACGTCGGCCTCGGCGACGGCGTCCGCGACGGATGTCCCAGCCGTGCCGCCGGCCGCTTCGAGCGGCGCCGCCTTGTCGGGCGTGCGGTTGTATCCCTTGACGGTGTGTCCCGCTTCGGCCAGGCGAACGGCCATCGGGCTTCCCATGATGCCGAGCCCGATGAATGCGACGGTGGTCATGTCAGGTGCTCCTCGTAGGTCTGGGGTCTCGTGGGTGGAATGCGCGTCGCCGGCGGATCAGGCCCGGCGCTCCCGCGGCAGCCAAGCCAGGCTGGCAGTGGTGTCACCCGCGCTGGGCTTGTACTCCAGGCCGACGAATCCGTCGTAGTTGGCGTCGGCAAGACGGGTCAGGTGGTGGTCGATGTCGAGCGACCCGCTGCCGGGTTCGCCGCGGCCGGGGTCGTCGGCGACCTGGACGTGCGCCGCACGGTCGGCGTAGCGGTCGACCGCGGCGGTGAGGTCGTCGCCGTTGACGCTGAGGTGGTACAGGTCGAGCAGCAGCCCGAGGGAGGTGACCCCGGTGACGGTCTCGACGCGGTCGATCACGCGGACGGCGTCCTGCGCCAGCAGCAGCGGGTACCGGGGAGCCCCGCTGACTGGTTCCACCAGCACGGTGGACCCGACCCGCTCTGCGGCCCGCCCCGCGATGGCCAGGTTCTCCACGGCGAGGTCGTCCTGCTCGGTGGTGGTCGCCCCGTCGACGCGGTTGCCGTAGAGGGCGTTGAAGGCGCGGCAACCGAGGCGCTGGCCGATCCCCACTGTCACGTCGACGTTGTCGCGGAACTCGCCTGCGCGACCGGGCCAGGAGACCAGCCCGCGGTCGCCGCCAGGCATGTCACCGGCGAAGAAGTTCAACCCGACGAGCCGGACGCCGGCCCCCTCGATCGCGCTGACGAGCTGGTCGACGTCGTCATCACCGGGGACCGCGACCGGGAATGGCCACCACATCTCGACGGCGCCGAAGCCGTCTCGTGCCGCGGCCTCGGGCCGCGCGAGCATGGGCAGCTCGGTGTACAGCATGGACAGGTGGGCCGCGTAACGCTGCGACACGATGTCCTCCTTCCGGGTCCGGACCGGACCCTGATGTGATGCGCCGACCGGCGCCGCGACGCGGTCGCGGCGTGTCGTGGGCTACGGCTGCCCGGTGTGGGCGAGGCGCGTCAGCTGCGCGAAGTCCGAGCCGGTGGCCCGGCTGGCCTCGTCGGCAGAGACGGCGTCGCAGTCTACCCCGCGGACCGTGGCGGCCGCCAGCGCCCGCGCCCCTTCGCGGTCGCCGGCTCGTCCATCACGCCGCCGGAGGTGGCGTCGAGGTAGGCGCGCAGCCGGGCGGCACCAGCCGGTAGAGCGGCACGGAAGAACGCGTACGTCGCCAGGTACCGCGTGACCAGGTGACCGGGATGCATGTCCCAGCCCTGGTAGTACCCCCGCTCCAGCGAGCGGGTCACCAGCCGGGCGTGCAGTGCCCACGCGGCGTGCACGTCGTCGCGGGAGCCGACCGGGATCACGTTCGTCGAGCCGTCGCTCACAGGTACCCCGGTTCCGGCCGCCGCGACCTGCATCCCCGCCTTGGCATGGTCCGCGACCGCGTGCTCCAGGCTCTGCTGCGCCGCCGCCACCTGTACCGAGGCGCTGGAGTCGTACGTGCCGTAGTGCAGGCCGGCGCACCGCCCGGCCGCGGCGTGCAGCATCGGGGCCACGGTGGCCCGGCCGTCGGCGCCGAGGATGGCCTGCGGGGTCTCGACCTGGATCTCGAACCGCAGGCGGCCTGCGTCGAGGCCGTGCTCGCTCTCCAGTGCCTGGCACACGGTCACCATCGCCTCGACGCCGGGGTGGCGAGGACGGCGTCGGCCGCGGCGAGCCGACCGTCGAGCTCGCGGGTGAGGTGGTCGGCGACATGGAGCGCGCGGT
>JBBSNO010000158.1:0-6705 GCA_038232615.1 Actinomycetales bacterium | reverse complement strand
ATGACGACAATCACGCCCGGCTGGACGTAGATGAACCAACCCCCCGACCAGACAGCGGAGTTAAGCTCGGCGAACTTGTTATCACCGACCGCGATGACCGAGACGAAGTACTTCTGGAACACATCGGGCTGCTCCTTCAGGGCAGTGTCGGTGTCGAGGAACAGCACCCCCTTCTCCTCGAGGTCGGCCCGGATCGAGTGGTAGACGACCTCGGATTCGTACTGCGCCGCGACGCCGGCGACCAGACGCTGCTTCTCCGCCTCGGGGATGCCGAGCCGGTCGTAGGTGTTCTTGATGTCCTCCGGCAGCTCCTCCCACGAGGTGGCCTGCTTCTCGGTGGACTTCACGAAGTACTTGATGTTGTCGAAGTCGATGCCCGACAGGTCGCTGCCCCAGTTGGGCATGGGCTTCTTGCCGAAGAGCTTCAGCGCCTTGAGCCGCGTCCGCAGCATCCACTCCGGCTCGTTCTTGCGGTTCGAGATGTCGGTGACGACCTCGTCGTTGACGCCGCGACGCGCGGTCTCCCCCGCCGTGTCGCTGTCGGCCCAGCCGTAGGAGTACGTGCCGATGCCCTCGAGCCCCGGGTTGGCGGTCTCGATCGCGTTCCTGGTGTCGATGTCGCTGGTGGTCATCGGTGTGTCCTCCGTGTCATGAGCGAAGCCCCTGCGGACGTCGTGACGGTGTCGTTCCTGGCGTGCTGCCTGGTGGAGCCACCAGTCGAGCGGTCCTGCCGTTCGGTCGGTACGTGGGTCGTGTCGTTCGGTACGTGGGTCGTGCAGACGTGCTCACCGTGGGCGAGCGTCGCCAGCCGCTGCACGTGCACACCGAGCAACCGGCTGAACGCCTGCGTCTCGGCCTCGCACAGCTCCGGGAACTCCGCGGCGACGTGCTGCACCGGGCAGTGCCCCTGGCACAGCTGCGTGGCCGCGGTCTCGGCGCCGTGCCCGACAGGACGGCTGCTGGCCGCGTAGCCGTCGTCCGACAGTGCTCGTGCCAGCGCCTCGACGCGCTCGGGTGTTCCCGACCCCGCCTCGGCGACCCGCGGCGCGTACCGCGCCTCGAGGTCGGCGACCCTGGCACGGGCGAACGCGTCCACCGCGGACTGCCCGTGCTCGGCCGCCATGAACCGCAACGCCGAGACCGCCAGGTCGTCGTAGGTGGTGGTCATCGCGGCGTGCCCGGCGTCGGTGAGGACGAAGCAGCGAGCCGGTCGGCCGCGACCTCGGCTGCCGTGCGCGGTCCGGATGTCGACGAGCCCCTCGGCCAGCATCGCGTCGAGGTGACGACGCACGGCTGCGGGTGTCAGGCCCAGCACCCCGGCGAGCGCGGCGGCCGTGACCGGACCCCGTTCGAGCACGGCGACAGCGACCCGCTCACGGGTCGAGACGTCCGCATTGATTTGCACCATGCCAGTGTGACGTAATTACCGGGCGACCTCAACTCCACCCCCGATCAACGACCTCGTGCCCCTCCTCACCCCCCGTGGTGATCGAGCTTGTTGCACGAACCACCCCGAGGACCACCTCCCCGGAGATCCACCGGTCACGGCGTCCGCAGAAGTGGCTGCTCGAGCGACCAGAACTGCGGACGTCATGGAGCCGTACTTGATCACCACGGGGGTCGAGGCGGGACGACGGGTGAAGGCGTCCAACCCGGCGCGACGGGGTCGGTTGGCGAGCTCATTGCGTGGTGACGCCAAGGAGCGCGGGGACGACGTGCTCGGCACCGGGGCGGAACGCGTGCACCGCGGCCAGGCGCAGCCGGGTCGCGGGCGTCCGGCTCAGCGGCCATCGCCCCGGCCAGCGCCACGTTCCGGCGCAGGTGCCCGAGACCGCAGGTGTCGTGCCCGTACAGCGCGACCTGAGCGGGTCGCCGTCCTGTGGTCGTGTCCACTGCTGTCTCCTGCTCTGTGGTGTGCCCCTGTGCTCGAAAAGGGTAGGAACGGGACATGAACGGTGTGTGAGCACGCGATGAGACGATCCTCATCGGCGGCTCCACCGTGCCGGTCCACGACGCCGGTCGCCCGCGACCTACCATCGGGGACATGCAGGCCTCGCCCGAGGGCGCCGTCGTGGTCTCCGGGCTGGTGAAGGCTTACGGGTCACACCGTGCCGTCGACGACGTGTCGCTGAGCGCCGCCGGCGGCCAGGTGACGGCTGTGCTGGGGCCCAACGGGGCGGGCAAGACGACGACCGTGGAGTGCTGCGAGGGACTGCGCAGACCGGACGCCGGCCGGGTGCGGGTGCTCGGACTGGATCCCTGGCGGGCCTCACCCGGGCTGCGTGCCCGCGTGGGCGTCGTCCTGCAGGACGGTGGTCTGCCCACCGGGGCGCGGCCCCTGGACGTGCTCCACCACGTGGCGCGGCTGCACGCCCACCCCCGCCCCGTGGCCGACCTGGTCGAGCTCCTCGGTCTCGGCGACCTGCGGGCTCGCACGGTCCGCCGGCTCTCGGGAGGGCAGAAGCAGCGCCTGGCCCTGGCGTGCGCCCTGGTCGGCCGACCCGACGTGCTGTTCCTCGACGAGCCCAGCGCCGGGCTCGACCCGCAGGCGCGGCTCGCCGTGTGGGACCTCGTGCGCGCCGAGCGCGACCGCGGTACCGCCGTCGTGCTGACCACCCACGACATGGACGAGGCGGAGCGCCTCGCCGACGCCGTGGTGGTCGTCGACGCCGGGAGGGTGATCGCCGCCGGCTCCCCCGCCGCGCTGACCCGGGCCGAGATGGGCGCGGCGACGATCCGCTTCTCCGCCCCCCCGTCGATGCGGCTGGACGACCTGCGCCTGGCGCTGCCCGCCTCGCTGACGGTCGCGGAGCCCAGGCCCGGTGACTACCTGGTGGAGGGCGACGTCGACGCCCGCGTGGTCGCCAGCGTCACCTCGTGGTGCGCGGCGCGCGACGTGATGCCTCAGCAGCTGACCGTCGGGCGGCGCAGCCTGGAGGACGTGTTCCTCGACCTGACCGGCCGGAGCCTGCGGTGAGCCCGGAGCCTTTGGTGAGCCCTGAGCCTGCGGCGAGCCCTGAGCCTGCGGCGAGCCCTGAGCCTGCGGCGAACCCGACCGCGACCGCCGCCGAACCGGCCCCCGCGGCCCGGCGCGTCGGTTCCCAGGCCGTCTTCGAGGCGTCGGTGCTGCTGCGCAACGGTGAGCAGCTGCTGCTGACGCTGGTGCTGCCCGCCCTGCTGCTCGTCGGGCTCGCGCGGACGACGGTGGTGCAGCTCGACGGCGGGGTGCCGCGCGTGGACGTCGTCGTCCCCGGCGTACTGGCCCTGGCCGTGATGTCCACGGCCTTCACCGGCCAGGCGATCGGCACCGCGTTCGACCGCCGCTACGGGGTGCTGCGGATGCTGGCGACGACACCGCTGGGGCGCGGAGGCCTGCTCGCCGGCAAGGTTCTCGCCGTCCTGCTCGTGATCGGCGTCCAGGTCGTGCTGCTGGGCGTTCTCGGCCTGGCACTGGGCTGGCGGCCCGACCCCGCGGGCATCCTCCCGGCGCTGCTAGCGGTCGCGGCAGGGACTGCCGCGTTCACCTCGCTCGGCCTGCTGCTGGCCGGAACGGTGCGGGCCGAGGGCGTGCTGGCCGGCGCGAACCTGATCTGGGTGCTGCTCGTCGTCGGGGGCGGGGTCGTCGTCCCGGCGTCGTCCCTTCCCGGCGTGCTGCAGGCGACCGCACCGTGGCTGCCCTCGGGTGCCCTCGGCGACGCGATGCGCGCCGCGCTCGTCGAGGGGATCCTCGACGTCGGCTCGGTCCTCGTCCTGCTGGCGTGGGCCGCAGCGGCCGCCGCGGGCGTCCGTCGCTGGTTCCGGTGGGCCTGACCATCCCCGCGCTGCGTCAGACCTACCCTGGGGCGGTGAGCTCCCCTGCCGGCCGCACGACCGCAGGTCGAACGACCCAGGCGGTCCTGGTCACGAATGTCGCCGTCCAGGTCGCCATCGTCGTCACCGGCGGCCTCGTCCGTCTGACGGGTTCGGGGCTCGGCTGCCCCACCTGGCCGGAGTGCGTGCCCGGCTCCTACACACCCGTGGTGGAGCAGGAGGAGGGCTTCCACTCCCTGATCGAGTTCGGCAACCGCCTGCTGACCTTCCTCGTCGGCATCGTCGCCCTGGCCACGCTCGTCGCGGTCTGGCGGCTCGGCCGCCGGCACCTGCGGGTGCTCGGAGCCGCGCCCCTGGTCGGCGTCGTGCTGCAGGCGGGGCTCGGCGGCGTCACCGTGTTGACCGCGTTGCACCCCGCCACGGTGGCGGCACACTTCCTCCTCTCGATGGTCCTGGTGGCGGTGTCGACCGTCCTGCTGCTGCGGGTGCGGGACGGCGACGGGCCAGCGCGCCCGGCCGTCCCCGCCCCGGTGCGCACGTTGAGCCTGCTGCTCGCCCTCGTGGCTGCTGTGGTCCTGACCGTCGGAACGGTGGTGACCGGGTCGGGTCCGCACTCCGGGGACGCGGAGGAGCCGGCGCGCTTCGGTCTCGACCCGCGCACGGTCTCGTGGCTGCACGCCGACCTCGTGCTGCTGTTCGTCGGGCTGCTGGTCGGGCTGCTGGTGGCCTTTGCGGTGACGGGCGCGCCTGCTGTCCTGCGGCGCCGCGGCTGGTGGCTGCTGGGCGTGACGCTGACCCAGGGCGCGGTCGGCTACGTGCAGTACGCGACCGACCTGCCCGAGGCGCTGGTCGCGGTGCACATGCTGGGCGCCGGCCTGCTCGTCGTCGCCGTCACCGCGGTCATCTGCGGTACCCGTACCCGGCCGCCGGTCGACGTCCTCAACACCCACGACGCACAGGCGCGCTCCGCCGTCCCCGGCTGAGCCACTCACCCTCGGCCACCCTGTCTCGCGGTGATCAAGGAACTCGCGCAGCTGCCGATGACCGGGAGGTGCCGTGGCTGAGTGACCCGTAGCCATGCAGACCCGGTCAGCGACGGGCTCGAACGTGGTAGCAGAAGTGCTACCTTGCCGACATGGAGTCGATACCGCAGAAGGAGCTTCGCAACCAGGTCGGGGAGGTGCTGCGCCGGGTCGAGGCCGGCGAGACGCTGACGGTGACGGTAGCCGGACGGCCGGTCGCCGAGCTCTCGCCGACTGCCCGACGTCGCTGGATCACGGCCGAGGCGCTCGCCGACGTGTGGCGCGGCCCGGCGCCGCGGGGGCTTGACGAGGACCTCGGGCAGCTGCGGGCGAGCCTCCTTGATCCCTTCACCCGATGAGGGCGTTGCTGGACACCTCCGTACTCATCGGCGATAACCCGCCTACGGGCGTCGAGGCGGCGATCAGTGCCGTGTCGCTCACCGAGCTGCACTTCGGAGCGCTCGTCGCGACCGACGACGACGAGCGCGCGCGCCGGACCGATCGGCTGGCTGCCGTGGAGTCCGCCTTCGACCCGCTTCCCCTGACCGCCCAGATCGCCCGCGCCTGGGGCCGGCTCGCATCAGCGGTCACGCGACGCGGCGGCAATCCACGACGCCGCCAGATCGACCTCGCGATCGCCGCGACCGCGATTGTCGAGAAGGTGCCGCTGCTCACCTACGACATCGCCGACTTTCGGATCATCGACGACCTGGTCGACGCACGCCGACCCTGAACGGCGCCTTCGTGCTGGACACCGCCCGGTCCACGCCGCGACCCCCGACGGCGTTGGATCGGCCGTGACCGTGCAAAGCCACCTGTTCGCGTCCACGGCACCTGGCCGGCACCGGCGCCTCCAGGACCGGGTTCCATACCTGGTAGTCGCCTCACCCTCCGAAACGGTCCGTACGCTCATCAGACTCGACCTAGACGTGATGGCCTGCATCGGCCCGGCGGGGCGCTGCAACCAGCCGTGCTGCAACGCCTGGCTGGACCGAACGGAGTCGTGGGCGTTCTCGTCCATGGCGATCATCGAGGGCTGGCGACCCTCGCCTGCGGTCTCGCGGGGCGGCTCGAACTGTCCGTGCAGACCTTCGACGAGCAGCAGCACAGCACAGGGGTCGGCCGGGCGCTGATCCAGGAAGCGCTTGGCCTGTTCCGCCCGATCGTCCGCCACAGGCTGGGCGAGGATGGCGAGGTGCTGGTCGTCGGTGAGACCGGCGCACCGCTGGGGTGGCAGGGTGACGTTGTGGGAGTCGACCGTGCCGTGCTGTTCCGGCTGGCCACCAGCGAGCGACTGGAGCGCGCCACCAAGACCCTGCCGGGCGGCGACGCGGTCGCCTGGCGCGCGGCGTCGCGCTCCGTCGCCGGCCGCACCCGCGAGGAGGGGTTGCACTGCACCCACGGTCTGCTCCAGCGGGGACACGGGGTCAGCGTCGACCTGTTCGGCGAGCTCCTGGCTGACCTGGCTGTTGTCGACCGGGTGGTCCAGGAGTACCTGACGCTGGCCGGCGCGCTGCCCCCTCCTCCGGCAGACGTGTGGCTGTCGGTGGAGCTGACGCACCTGGCCTTGGACGGCGACCCGACGGGCGCGGCCGACCGGCTGGCGACCATCGCCGCCGCCCTGCCCGCCGGACGACGGGTCCAGGTGGGCGCGGAGGACGCCGCGCGCACGGACGTGGTCCTGGCCTGTGTGCTGGAGGTCGCTCGACGCGGTCTGGCGGACCGGCTCGGCGCCACCGTGCAGGCCAACCTGCTGAGCTCACCCGCCGACGCCGACGCGCTGACCGACGCCGGAGTGCACATCCGGCTCGTCAAGGCGCCTACCTCGAGGCCACCGGCACACACCCCCACGGCGAGGCCACCGACATCGCCT
>JBBSNO010000157.1:0-6764 GCA_038232615.1 Actinomycetales bacterium | reverse complement strand
ACGCGGCCACCCCTGCGATCACCACCGCCGGCGAGCAGCTCACCGATGACAAACTCCAAGCCCTCTACAGCCTCCGCTGACCCACAAACCGTTAAGCCGAGGAATCAGGCAGACAACCGCTCAGCCACAGGCCAGAAGGCGGTTCCTCGGCATAACGTCAACCTCGGCACAATCGCGGTGGGAATCGGGCTGCACAACCTGGGCGAGGGCCTGGCGATCGGCTCCGCCTACGCCGTGGGCGAGCTGGCCCTAGGCGCGTTCCTCGTGGTCGGGTTCGCCCTGCACAACACGACCGAGGGCGTCGCCATCGTGGCACCCCTGGCGAGCCGGCGACCCACGCTGATCCAGCTGGGCGGACTGGGCCTGCTCGCGGGCGCACCGGCGATCTTCGGTGCGGTGCTCGGAGTCTCAGTGAGCAACAGCGAGCTGTCTGCTTTCCTGCTCGGAGCCGGGGTCGGAGCAATCGCCCAGGTCATCGTCCAGGTCGCACCGGCCCTGCGAGCCCGCTCGGGGCAGGTGCTCACTCCAGCCACCATCGGCGGAATCGCCGCCGGGGTGCTGATCATGTACCTCACCGGTCTGCTGGTCACTGCCTGACCTCGAGCGAGACGTCCGGCCGGGATCGGCCGACGACGGTCAGCGGCCGGCGGGGGTGAGGCCCAGCGACCGGCCCGAGAGCCCGCGCGACCGGCGGGAGAGGCCGCGCGCGATGCCGCGCAGCGCGACCGCCGACGGGGAGTCGGGATCGGCGAGCACGACGGGCGTGCCGCCGTCCGAGCCCTCGCGCAGCGCCACGTCTATCGGCACCTGGCCGAGCAGGGGCACCTCGGCGCCGACGGACCGGGTGAGGCTGTCGGCGACGGTCCGGCCGCCGCCGGAGCCGAAGAGCTCGTTGCGCGACCCGTCGGGCATCTCCAGCCACGACATGTTCTCGATCACCCCGGCGATGCGCTGGTGGGTCTGCAGCGCGACCGCGCCGGCGCGCTCGGCGACCTCGGCCGCGGCGGTCTGCGGCGTGGTCACCACGAGGATCTCCGCGCCGGGCAGCAGCTGCGCGACGCTGATCGCGATGTCCCCGGTGCCCGGGGGCAGGTCGAGCAGCAGCACGTCCAGGTCGCCCCAGAACACGTCGCCGAGGAACTGCTGCAGGGCCCGGTGCAACATCGGACCGCGCCAGACCACCGGCTGGTTGCCCGGCACGAACATGCCGATGGAGATGACCTTCACCTCGTGGGCGATGGGCGGCAGGATCATCTCGTCCACCCTGGTGGGAGCCTGGTGGACGCCGAGCATCCGCGGCACCGAGAAGCCGTAGATGTCGGCGTCGACGACACCGACGCGCAGCCCGTCCGCCGCCATCGCCACGGCGAGGTTGGTGGTCACGCTGGACTTGCCGACCCCGCCCTTGCCCGACGCGACCGCGTAGACCCGCGTCAGCGAACCCGGGCGGGCGAACGGGATCTCGCGCTCGGCCTGACCGCCGCGCAGCTGCTCGCGCAGGCCGGCCCGCTGCTCCTCGCTCATCACGTCGAGCTCGACGTCGACCGACGTGACGCCGTCCACCGCGCCGACCTTCGCCTGGATGTCGCTCGTCAGGGTCGCCTTCATCGGGCACCCGGCCACCGTGAGGTAGATCGCGACCCTGGCTGCCCCCGCGACGTCGACGTCGACCGACTTGACCATGCCGAGCTCGGTGATCGGACGGCGGATCTCAGGGTCCTGGACGCCGGCGAGAGCGGCGTTCAGCGCGTCGAGCGTGGGTGCTGGCATACCACCAGGGTAGGTCGCTCGGGGTGACGCGTCGGCGGGGGGCCGCACGCCTGCAGAGATCGGGTCCCCGACGTCCCGAGCCGCACGGCCTACGATCCGTCCACGGCAGAGCGTCGTTACTCCCCGCAGCAGGTGCGCGTGCTCCGCGCGTCCCTCACTGCCATCTTCGGGATGCTCGCCCTGGGCGTGGTCCTCGCGCTGGTGACGTACCCGAGCTGGCAGCTCGCCGTCGCAACAGCCTGCACGGTCGCCGTCGTGCCGCTCGCGTGGGTCGCCGTCGGTGCGCAGCTCTCCCTCTTCGCGCCGGGCGCCAAGGCGGGCCAGCACCCGCGCAGCGCCGGCCCGGCTGTGCTGGCCGTGGTCCTGCTGGTGATCGGCGCGCTGATGTTCTCGCAGGCGCCGACGGGCTGACGCGCTCGCGCACCGGCAGCCCGTCAGTGCCCCTGGCGGGCTGCCGCTCGGCGTGCGCGCGCATCCTCGACTGCTCGTGGTAGGTGGCCAGGTGCTCCAGCGCCGACGACGCGGTCGACATCTTCTCCCAGTCGCCGGAGAAATTCTCGGTCATCCAGTCGACGGGGTTCACGCCGCAGACCTGGTCGATCACCCCGAGAAGCCACGTGCTGGGGCTGAGCAGCCTCGCGGACGCTGTCCAGCGCGCCGATCGCCGTCACAAAGATCCCGCTGCTGCCGAGGCCGTTCAGGTCGACGTAGCTGATCGCGTAGACCACTGCGGCGGTCACCTCGCTGCTCAGGGTCGTCATCTGCTCGGCACCCCGTTCCAGGGCACCCTCGCGGACACGAAACTCCCCTCGTTCGTCGTCCTCCCAGCCTGCCACGGATCACCAGGACGGGTCGTCCACGCGCCCGGCCGTGGCCGTGGTCGACGCGGCGTCGTCAGCCCTCAGGCGGGCACCAGGGGCAGACCTTCCAGTCGGGATCGAGCTCGCGGGCGCACCGCTCGCAGTGACCGCGGTCGAGCACCACCGCGCACCAGGGGCACAGACGCATGTCGACCTCGACGACGCGCTCGCACGAGGGGCAGTGGTGGGAGCTGGGCGCGTCGGTGTACGTGACGCGCACGGCCTCCTCGAACGTCGTCTCCCCGCGGCGCGCCTTGTCGATGGCCGAGACCCGCAGCGTGGACATCCCGGCCGCGCGGGCCTGCGCGGAGACGGCGGCCTCCGACGGGTCCTTCATCAGCACCTGCCGCATGGCCGCGTCGACCTCGAGCACCTCGTAGACCGCGGTCCGGCCCTTGTAGCCGGTGCCACCGCACTCGGGACAGCCGGTGCCCTTGAGCGGGGTCGCGTCGAGGATGTCGTCGATCTTCAGGCCCAGCAAAGCCAGCGTCGTGGAGTCCGGGATGTAGCCCTCCGCGCAGGACTCGCAGGGCTTGCGCACAAGTCGCTGGGCGATCGACGCCGTCAGGGACGACGCCACCAGGAACGGCTCCGCGCACATGTCGATGAGCCGGGTCAGGGCGGCGACGGCGGAGTTCGTGTGCAGCGTGGTCAGCACCAGGTGACCGGTCAGCGCGGCCTTCAGGGCGAGCTCGGCCGTCTGGCCGTCGCGCACCTCGCCGACCAGCACGATGTCGGGGTCCTGCCGCAGCACCGAGCGCAGGCCCTTCTCGAAGGTCAGCCCAGCCTTCTCGTGCACCTGCACCTGTGTGATGCCGGGCAGCTGGACCTCGACCGGGTCCTCGAGGGTGACGATGTTCTTCTCGGGTGTGAGGATCTCGGCGATGGCTGCGTACAGCGTGTTCGTCTTGCCCGACCCGGTCGGCCCGGTGATGAGCACGAGGCCCTGGGGCACCGACAGTGCGGACTGGAAGACCGCCAGCTGCTGCGGCTCGAAGCCGAGCGCGGCCAGACCCGGGACGGCGTCGCCGCGCGTCAGGAGCCGGATCACGATCTTCTCGCCGTGCAGGCTCGGCAGGGTGGAGACGCGGCAGTCGATCGAGGCGCCGTCGACGTTGATGCGCGCGCGGCCGTCCTGCGGCACCCGCCGCTCGGCGATGTCGAGCCCGGAGATGATCTTGATGCGGCTGATCACGGACGCCGCGACGCGCTTGGGCGCCGTCATCACGTCGCGCAGCATGCCGTCCACGCGGTAGCGGATCCGCAGGCTGTCGCGCTGCACCTCGACGTGGATGTCGGAGGCGCGCAGGCGGACGGCGTCGGCCAGCACGCGGTTGACGAGCTTGACGATGGGTGCCTCGTCGTCCGCGCTGCCGATGCTGTCCAGGCTCTCCTGGGCCTCGTCCTCGACGTCGTCGACGATGGCGGCCATGCCCGAGCTGTCCTGCGTCAGGGACCACGCCCGCGCGAGGTGGTCGCGGATCTGGCTGGGAGTGGAGACGAGGACCGTGAGCTCGGCGGCGCCGGTGTGCAGCCGGACGTCGTCGAGGGCTAGCACGTTCGTGGGGTCGGCCACGGCGACGACGATCCCGCTCCCGGTGCGGTCGACGACGAGTGCGAGGCTCCGCTCCGCCACGGAACGGGGCAGCACCCGGACGACGTCGGGTGCCGGTACCGTGCGGGAGAGGTCGATGGTCCCGAGGCCCAGCTGCCCGGCCACGGCGCCGGCGATGACCTTCTCGTTGGCGAAGCCCAGCTCCACCATCAGTTCGCCCAGGCGCCGGCGTCCGCCCTCGGCGGTGCGCTGGTGCTCCAGCAGCGAGGCGAGCTCGACGGCGGTGATGACGCCGGCGTCCACCAGCACTTCCCCGATGCGCGGTCGCGAGGCGCGCCCGGCGGACGCAACCGCGTGCGTGACGCCTGCCTCGGGTCCGGTCGCCGTGTCGAGATCACTCACCCGCTTGTCGTCGGCATGTACACCGTTCGGGTGAAGTGTTCAGTCCGGCGAACTCGTGCGTCGCTCGCCGTCCCCCGGTCCGCCGGCGCGGTGCTCCTCGAGGTCCTCCAGCAGCGACCGCAGCTCCGAGCGCAGGAAGTCGCGGGTGGCGACGTCGCGCATCGCGATGCGCAGGGCGGCCACCTCCCGGGCCAGGTACTCGGTGTCGGCGAGGTTCCGCTCGGCGGTCTGCCGGTCCTGCTGGAGGGAGACCCGGTCACGGTCGTCCTGGCGGTTCTGCGCGAGCAGGATCAGCGGTGCGGCGTACGAGGCCTGCAACGACAAAATCAGGGTGAGCAGCGTGTAGTTCAGGGCGCGGGGGTCGAACTGCAGCTCAGGGTCGACGAACGTGTTCCAGCAGAGCCAGATGATCACGAAGGCCGTCATGTAGACCAGGAACTGGGGCGTGCCCATGAAGCGCGCGAAGCGCTCGGACCAGCGGCCGAAGGTCTCCACGTCGACGCGGGGTCGCGGCACGATCCGGCGCCGCGTCTCGCGGGGCGTGTCCAGGGCCTCGCGCGGGCGCCGGGGGCTAGCCACGGGCCGCCTCCTCGTCGTGGGCGTCGGCCAGCACCTCGTCGTGCTCGCGCCAGTCGTCCGGGAGGATGTGGTCGAGCACGTCGTCGACGCTGACCACGCCGAGCAACCGGCCCACGTCGTCGGTGACCGGCACCGAGACCAGGTTGTAGGTGGCGAGGCGGCGCGTGACCTGCCCGAGCGGGGCCTCGACGGACAGGGCCTCGACGTCGGCGTCCAGGACCGCCCCGATCGACTCGTGCGGCGGCTCGCGGAGCATCCGCTGGATGTGGACGACGCCGAGGTAGCGCCCCGTCGGGGTCTCCAGCGGCGGGCGGCACACGAAGACGGCCGCGGCCAGCGCGGGGGAGTGCTCGGCCCGGCGGACCTGGGCCAGCGCCTCGGCGATGCTCGCCTCCGGAGGGAGGATGACGGGTTCGGTCGTCATCAGCCCGCCCGCGGTCTTCTCGTCGTAGGCGAGCAATCTGCGCACGTCCTTGGCCTCGCCGGGCTCCATCAGGCCCAGTAGCTGCTCGGCCTGCTCGTCGGGCAGCTCGCCGAGCAGGTCGGCCGCGTCGTCGGGCTGCATGGCCTCCAGGACGTCGGCGGCGCGCTCGCGCCCCAGCGCGCCCAGGATCTCCACCTGGTCGTCGTCGGGGAGCTCCTCCAGGACGTCGGCTAGGCGCTCGTCGTCCAACCCGGCCGCGAGCTCGAGCCGTCGTTTGCCGGACAGGTCGTGCAGGACGTCGGCGATGTCGGCCGGCTTCATCTCCTCGAACGACGCGGCCATCAGCGACGTCCCCTGCTGACCGGTCTGCGTCGCGAGACCCTCGACCTCGCCCACGTCGAGCAGGAGCGTCTCGCCGCGACGGCGCAGGCTCCGGCCGAGGCCCCTGGCGCCCGTGCCGCGGCGAACGAACACCCTGGTGATCTCCCAGTCGCGGCTGCGCTGCTGCTCGATCGCGACGTCCTCGACGACGGCTGGCCCGCTGCCGTCGGTGAGCGACACGGCGCGTTCCATCATCTCGGCGATCACGAGCGTCTCGGTGCTGCGCTGCTCGAAGCGGCGCATGTTCACCAGCCCGGTGGTGATGACCTGGCCGGCGTCCATGCTCGTGACGCGCGAGAGCGGGACGAACACCCGACGGCGCCCGGGCACCTCGACGACCAGGCCCACGGTGCGGGGCCTGCGGCGGTCGGGGCGCAGCACCGCGACGACGTCGCGGACGCGACCGACCTGGTCGCCGAGCGGGTCGAAGACGGCCAGGCCGGCGAGCCGGGCGACGAAGACGCGCGAAAGTGGACCGGTCACGGGTCGAGGCTATCGACCTAGCGCAGGTCCAGGGTCGCCTTGTGTCCGACTCGACGCGGCGCATGGTGCCCGCAGACAGTGCCCCGCTGTCCTCGTCGACGTCGTCCGGGTAGATCGGTCCCAGGTCGTCGCAGACGATCCGGCCGGTGAAGGGTCGATCGGCGGGTAGCAGCTCGATGACGGTCGAAAGCTCGGGCTTTCGTGCCGTCGTGAGGCGGACGGCGATGAACTCCCCGAGCTGTCGGTTTCGCGTGTTGTTGGACACGCACAGCCAGTACTGCTTGCCCAGCTCCCCGAGCGGCGGCGAGGT
>JBBSNO010000156.1:0-6774 GCA_038232615.1 Actinomycetales bacterium | reverse complement strand
TGCAGGAGCGGGGGGTCCCGGTCGACGCGATTCTGCCCGTCGGCGAGGGCACCGACACGTTCACGACCATGCTGGCCGTGGCGCGGGTGATGGGCGAGCAGGGCATGGCCTCGGCGGTCGTCGTCACCGACCCCACGCACACGCTGCGCGCCACCGCGATGCTGTCGGACCAGGGGATCGACGCGGTCGGCTCCCCGACGCGGACCGGCCGGCGAGCAACAGCGGGGCCTGGTCGGCCGCGAAGTACACGGCGCGCGAGACCATCGGCTACCTCTACTACCAGTACCAGCGCCTGACCGATTGAGCGAGACGTGAGGGTGAGCGGGTACTCCGGTGCCGACCGGGCGCGTTGGGTCCCCGAGGCCGAGAAGCGATCGAACCGGGGGGACTTCGCGCGGGACCGGGCCCGCGTCGTGCACTCCTCGGCCCTTCGCCGTCTCGGCGGCAAGACGCAGGTGGTGGGCCCCGGGACCGACGACTTCGCCCGGACCCGACTGACCCACAGCCTTGAGGTGGCCCAGGTGGGGCGCGAGCTGGCCGCGTCCCTGGGCTGCGACCCGGACGTCGTGGACACGGCGTGCCTCGCCCACGACCTCGGGCACCCGCCGTTCGGCCACCACGGCGAGCGCGTGCTCGCGGGCCTGACCGCCCACGTCGGCGGCTTCGAGGGCAACGCGCAGACGCTGCGGTTGCTCACGAGGCTGGAGCCCAAGGTCGCGCACCCCGTGACAGGGCGCGGCGCCGGCCTGAACCTCACCCGGGCCAGCCTGGACGCCGCGACCAAGTACCCCTGGTCGAGTGGGGACGCTCCGGACGGCGGCGCGAAGTTCGGCGTCTACGGCGACGACGCCGACGTCTTCGCGTGGCTGCGCGATGGCTCACCGGTCGGCCGGCGCTGCCTGGAGGCGCAGGTGATGGACCTGGCCGACGACATCGCCTACAGCGTGCACGACGTCGAGGACGCCGTCGTGGGCGGGTGGCTGGACCCGATGGTCCTGGACGACGCCGGGCTGCGCCGGGAGGTGTTCGTCACCGCGCGGGCGTGGTACCTGCCCGACGCCGGGGACGAAGAGCTGGAGACGGCGCTGGAGGCATTGCGGCACAGCGACTTCTGGGTCGGGCACCTGACCGGACGTGCCGGGCTCGCCGCGCTCAAGGACATGACGAGCCAGCTCATCGGACGCTTCTGCCGCGCTGCGGAGTCGGCGACGCGGCGCGGTTTCCCGGGCGGGTCGCTGACCCGGTACGACGCCGACCTCGTCGTCCCGCCTGCCACGGTCACCGAGGTCGCGGTGCTGAAGTCCGTCGCCGCGCACTTCGTGATGAACGCCCACGACCGTCGGTCGGTGTACGAGCGCCAGGAGGAGGTCGTGACCGGGCTCGTCCAGGCGCTGGTCGAGGCCGCGCCGGAGGAGCTCGAGCCGTCCTACGCCGACGACTTCACCACCGCGGACGACGACGCAGGCAGGCTGCGTGCCGTCGTCGACCAGGTCGCCTCCCTGACGGACATGACGGCGCTGGCCTGGCACGACCGCCTGGTGGGACCTGCCGGTGGACGCCGCGGGCCGTCGTCCACGTGATCTGCCTACACTCCTGACGTGGCAGGCCGGATCAGGCGCGAGGACGTCGAGGCGGTTCGGGAGCAGACCCGGATCGACGAGATCGTCGGCGAGCACGTCACGCTGAAGACGGCCGGGGTCGGATCGATGAAGGGCCTGTGCCCGTTCCACGACGAGCGCTCGCCGTCCTTCCACGTGCGACCGCAGGTCGGCTTCTACCACTGCTTCGGCTGCGGCGAGGGCGGCGACGTCATCTCGTTCCTGCAGAAGGTCGAGCACCTATCGTTCGCCGAGTCCGTCGAGCGTCTCGCCGGTCGCCTCGGCTACCAGCTGCAGTACGAGGACGAGGGCAGCGGACCGCGGCGGGAGGACTTCGGGCGCCGGCAGCGGCTGCTGGACGCCCACCGGGTCGCGGAGGAGTTCTTCCGCGAGCAGCTCGAGACTCCCGGAGCCGAGCCGGGGCGCGTGTTCCTGTCCGAGCGCGGCTTCGACAGGGCTGCCGCGCAGCAGTTCGGCGTCGGATTCGCCCCCCAGGGATGGGACGAGCTGAGCAAGCACCTGACCGGTCGCGGGTTCACCGGCGACGAGCTCGTGACGAGCGGGCTGCTGAGCCAGGGCGCGGGTGCCTCCAGAGGAGCGTACGACCGCTTCCGGGGCCGGTTGGTCTGGCCGATCCGTGACATCACCGGCGCCACCGTGGGGTTCGGCGCCCGCAAGCTGCTCGAGGAGGACCGGGGACCCAAGTACCTCAACACCCCCGAGACGCCGATCTACCACAAGTCGCAGGTGCTGTACGGGATCGACCTCGCCAAGCGCGAGATCGCCAAGCGCAAGCAGGTCGTCGTCGTGGAGGGGTACACCGACGTGATGGCGTGCCACCTGGCCGGCGTCCCGACGGCGGTCGCGACCTGTGGCACCGCGTTCGGCGGCGACCACGCGAAGGTCGTGCGCCGGCTGCTCGTGGACGACGATGCGCTCACCGGTGAGGTCGTCTTCACCTTCGACGGTGACGAGGCCGGGCAGAAGGCGGCGCTGCGCGCTTTTGCGGAGGACCAACGGTTCGTGGCCCGCACCTTCGTCGCCGTCGAACCCCACGGGCTTGATCCGTGCGAGCTCCGGCAGGAGCGCGGGGGAGGGGCGGTACAGGCGCTGGTCGCGTCGCGACAGCCGCTGTTCGAGTTCGCGATCCGCTCAGCCCTCAAGCGTTTTGACCTCGACACCGCGGAGGGCCGGGTGCAGGCGCTGCGTGCTGCGGCACCGGTGGTCGCTGGCATCCGCGACACCTCGTTGCGACCCGAGTACGCGCGCCAGCTCGCCGGGTGGCTGGGGATGGACGTCGACGAGGTCCGCGGCACGGTGGCGCGGGCGGCCCGGGTGGGGGCCTCGACCGGCGGCTCGCCACGCGGCGGGCCCCGTTCCGCTTCGTCGCACAACGGCCCGGGCGGCGCTGATGGGCAGGGTCGTGGTCGCGACGGGCCTGCTGGTGGGCAGGACTCGCGCGGGCCCGACGCGACGAGCATGCCCCGGCCCGACCCGCGTGACCCGGTGACGAGGCTGGAAAGGCAGGTGCTCGAGGTCGTCCTGCAGGTGCCGCACCTGCTGCCCGCCGAGCAGTTCACGCAGCTGACGCCCGCGGCGTTCACCGCGCCGGCGTACAGGGTCATCCACGAGGCGGTCATCGGCTCGGGATCCCTGCCGAGTGCTGCCGACACCGGCTGGGCGGAGCGGGTGCGGGACGCCGCACCGACCCCGGTAGCCCCGCTCGTCACGGAGCTGGCGGTCGCCCCCCTGGCGACGTCCCCTGGCGAGGCGGGACTCGCCCGCTACGCCCGCTCACTCGTCGTCGCCATCCGGGAGGTGCAGCTGGGCCGAGCCAAGGCAGACCTGCTGGGTCGGCTCCAGCGAGTCGATGCCAAAGCTGAACCCGAGGCGTACGAGCGGTTTCAGGTGGATCTGCTCGACCTCGAGCTACAGCGGCGCGCGCTGAGGGTGGAGTGAGGGTGCGCTGGCCAGGGCAGACGAGACTGCCGGACGACGTCAGGCGCGCCGCGGAGCTGACGCCGGGCGAACGGCTGCTTGCGTCGGCCGTGACGGTCGACGGTGACACGGTGGTGGCGACGACGCAGCGCCTGCTGCTGGTGGCGCCGGAGGAGCAGCGCTGGGCCCGGCCGTGGTCGCGGGTCGACGCGGCCGTCTGGGACGGCGAGAACGACGTGCTGAGGATCGAGTGGCTCGGTGAGCCCACCGACGCGCTCGCCCTCGTCGCGGGAGCTGGGCCGCGGCTTCCCGAGACCGTCCGCGAGCGGGTGGAGTCCTCGGTGGTGATGTCGCGCCGCGCCGAGGTCCCGGGCGGGGCAGGCGCGCGTCTCGTCGTCCGACGTGCGGGTGACGGTCTGGTCCTGCAGGTGGTCCCCGACTCCGGCGCGCGGCTGGACGACCCCGCCCTGGCCGCCGCGGTGGAGGAGGGGCGGCGTGACCTCGCCGGCGAGGTCGGGCCGCTGCACGCACCGGGAGAGCTGGGACTATGACGCCCTCGGTGCGCGTCCGCGGCTTCGTCGTCGCGGCCGCCGTGTGCGCGTTGCTGCAGGTGGTCGTCGCGGGCGGGTTCGGCGCCGCCCTGCTGGCGCGGGCCGACAGCTCGGTCCCTGAGCCGTCCGTCGCTGCGCCGCCTCGGGCCCAGGAACCGCTGCCGTCCCTGCCCGACCCGGCCCCCTCGCCGACGCCGGAGACCGGCTACGCGGCCCCGCGCGACGACCGTCCCGTCGTCCGTCTGCGCTTCGAGGTGGACGACGATCTGCAGTCGGTGACGGGCAGCGAGACGGTGGTCTTCACCCCGGACCTGCGGGTCTGCGAGCTCGTCTTCCGGCTGTGGCCGAACAAGCCCGAGACGGCTGCAGCGGGCAACGACCTCAGCGTGACCGCGGCGACCGTGGACGGGGTCGAGGTGACGCCGGTCGTCGAGGCCGCCGGCGCACCGCAGGAATCCACCGGAACGCTGCTCGAGCTGCCGGTCGAGGGGTGCGCCGAACCCGGGCAGCCGGTCACGGCCGAGCTGGAGTTCACGCTCGTCCTCGGTGAGGGTACACCGGAGCGTGTCGGGTGGTCGGCCGAGGCCGGCATGGCGTGGTTCGGGACGGCGTTCCCGTTGCTGGCGTGGGAGCACGGCGTGGGCTGGATGCGCGAGCCCGCGGTCGACCTGTTCGGTGAGATGGCCGGGAGCGAGACGTTCGCGCTCGAGCTGCTCGAGGTCGTGGCTCCCGAGGGCCTGGAGGTGATGGGGACCGGGCAGCGCGGTGGGACGGCCGGGGGCGCCGGCCCGGGTCTGACAGTCCACGCCTTCTCGGCCCGGGCGGTGCGTGACGTGGCCGTCGTGGTCGGTGAGCTGGAGGTGGTCGAGGCCGACGTCGACGGGACGAGCCTGCACGCGGCGGTGCCAGCGGGCGTCGAGACCGTGACGGGCGTGCAGGAATGGCTGGAGCGGCAGGCCGAGTCGCTGAGGCAGGTGACGGCGTACCTCGGGCCGTACCCGTACACGGACCTTTGGGTAACCGTCGTGCCCGACTTCCCGACCGGGGTCGAGTTCCCCGGTGCGGTGTTCTACGGGGACGTCGACCCCGCCGGCTACGTCGCACTGGTGCCGCACGAGACCGCGCACATGTGGGTGTACGGCCTGGTGGGCAACAACCAGGGACGTGACCCGTGGCTGGACGAGGGGCTGACGAGCTACGTCGAGGGGCACGTGCTCGAGCTCGACGTCCTGTCGCAGCTGAAGGGCGTGCCCTCGCAGGGCGAGGGCTACCTCGGCGCCTCCATGGCGTTCTGGGCGGAGCGGGACGCCGACTCGGGCGGTCGGGTGTACGGCGCCTCGGTCTACGGCCAGGGGGCGCGGGCGTTCGCGCTGGCCCGTGAGTCAGCCGGGGGCGAGGCATTCGACGCCGCGCTGCGTGCCTACCTCGCCGAGCAGGCTCATCAGATCGCCACCCCCGCGGACCTCGCCGACGCCTTCGCGCCGGTGCCGGACGCCCTGGCCGTGCTCACCGACGCCGGTGCGTTCGCCGGCAACCAGGGGGACCCCTGAGGCTTTGCTACCATTCTCGACGCGCCTCGGCGCCCGATCCCGCGTAGCTCAATTGGCAGAGCTTCCGACTGTTAATCGGACGGTTACTGGTTCGAGTCCAGTCGCGGGAGCCACCTCGATAGGTCACTGACCTGCGGTTTCGTTGTCAGGCGGAGCGCGGCTGGACTGGTTCGGGCCCTTCTGCGCTAGGAATGCGCTAGGAACGTGTTCCGGGACTGTCGGGATGGACGCGGCGATCTGCTCGGCGGCCGCTCGCGCGACGGCCGGGATCACGTGGGTGTAGAGGTCGGACGTGATCGACGTCGTTGAGTGCCCGAGCCGGTCGCTGACCACCTTCAGCTCGACGCCGGCGGCCAGCGCCAGGCTGGCGTGGGTGTGGCGCAGGTCGTGCAGGCGGATGCGTGGCACGCCCGCCTTGCGGACCAGGCGCTGGAACGTCTTGGTGACGTGATCGGGAGCGATCATGCCGCCGTTCTCGTGGGTGAAGACCAGGCCGTTGTCGTCCCACCCCTCGCCCCAGGTCGCTCGTTCCTCGACCTGCGCGGTTTCTCGTCGGCGCAGCACGGTGGCCGTACCGCGATCGATCGGCACGATCCGCGAGCCGGCGCGGGTCTTGGGCTCACCGAGCCGTGGCCCGTCGCTGGACGCTGTCACCTGCCACTCGATCACGACGTGCAGCAGGTCGGTGTCGACGTGCGTCCAGTGCAGGCCGAGCGCCTCACCGCGGCGGAGCCCGGTGAACAGGATCAGGTGGAACAGGGAGCTGAGACGGTCGTCCTTGTTGGCGTCGAGAAAGCGGGCAGCGTCCTGCGGTGTCCACACCTGGGTCGCAGGTCGGCGCCGAGGCGGAAGCTCGACGTGGAGGGCGGGATTCCAGGGGATGATCCGCCGCTTGACGGCGCTGTTCAATGCCGACCGCAGTGTGCGGTGGACGTCGTGGACGGTCGCCTTGCTGCCGCTGCCGAGTCGCCGCCCGAGGATCTCGGTGTACATCTGGTCGATGTGATGGGGTCTGAGCTCGGCGAGCTTGATGTCGCCGAGTCCGGGTTCGACATACCGGTCGAGGTGACCGGTGTAGTTGCGGAGTGTCGAGTCGCGCAGGTTTCTCTTGCTCGCCAGCCAGTCGCGAAGGTACTG
>JBBSNO010000155.1:0-6789 GCA_038232615.1 Actinomycetales bacterium | reverse complement strand
GGCCGGGTGGCCCAACGTGAAGCCGGAGTCCAGCAGCACGCGCGGCAGCCCGCGCGGGCTGGAGGTGACGACGTCCGCGACCGCGCCGCGGCCGCGGCGCAGAGCCGGCGTCGGCACGGTGAACAGCGCCGGACGGTGCATCGCGTTACCCAGGGACCTGGTGAAGTCGGCGTTGGTCACCGGCCGGGGGCCCGTCAGGTTCACGGGGCCGCTCACGTCGCGGCTGAGCAGGTGGACGATCGCGTCGATCTCGTCGTCCAGCGTGATCCAGCTCCACCACATCGAGCCGTTCCCGAGCTTGCCACCCAGGCCGAGCCGGAACAACGGGAACAGGCGGCCGAACGCGCCGCCCTTGCGCGACATGACGAGTCCGCTGCGCAGGTGGACCGTCCGGATCCCGGCGTCCTGGGCAGGTCGTGTGGCCGCCTCCCACTCGACCACCACGTCGGCGAGGAAGCCGTCGCCGGCTCCGGACCGCTCGGTGAGCTCGTCAGCCCCCCGGTCGCCGTAGTAGCCGATCGCCGAGCCGTTCAGGAGCACCGACGGCAGCGGGTCCAACTCGGCCAGGGCCGTGGCCAGCGTGCGCGTGGAGTCGACGCGCGAGTCGCGGATGACGCGTTTGTACTCCGGTGACCAGCGCTTGTCCCCGACCCCCGCGCCGGACAGGTTGATCGCGGCCTCGACGCCGTGCAGGGCCGCAGGGTCGAGCTCGCCGGCCGCCGGATCCCAGCGCACCTCGCCGACGCCGCTCGGCTCGCGGCGCACCAGCCGGACGACGTCGTGCCCGTCGCCGCGCAGGCGCTCGACCAGGGGCGTCCCGATGAGTCCGGAGGCCCCGCTGACGACGATCTTCATCCCCCCATGGTGGCGGCTGCGCCTCGACCGGGACGGCCCGGGGTCAGGCGAACGGGCAGACGCCGGACGTCGGCTGGGTGATGGTGGGCAGCGTCCACGGTCGGCCGGGGAGGTGCGTGCACGTGCCCACTGCGACGGCGGTGCCCCGATCCGGGGCCGGCCCCGTTCTGTCCGGCCACGCCTGGAGGGCGCGAGCGGCCGGTGCCGTAGTCGTCGCGGCCGTACCGTTGAGCGCCACCTGGATGGTCTCCCCACCCGGCCGGGACAGGTGGCTGCTGATGCTGCCCCTGACGGCGTCGAGTGCGGTCGGTGCGCTCCTGGCGGGTCGACGCTCCAGCACAGGCGTCGGCTGGCTGATGCTGGCTGTGGCCGCGTCGGTACAGGTCGCGGTGGCCGCCGGTACGTCGGCACGGGCCACCGAGACGCCGGACGGCTGGGTGCCCTGGGCGGCCTGGTTGGGTACCTGGGCGTGGTGGCCGGCGGCGACCGCAGCGGCCTGCCTCCTGCAGGTGTTCCCGGGCGGACGCCGGGTTCGTCCGGGCGCCGACCTGCGCGGATTCCGTCCACTGCTCGTCGCCACCCTGACGGCTGGCGCCCTGGCGGTCGCCACGTCGGCGTTCACCGACGGTCAGCTCGACGGGTTCTCGTCGCAGAACCCGCTGGGCGTCCTGCCTGGCTCCTCGTTGGTGCGGGGCGTGGCCGACGCGGCTGGGACGACGGTGCTGGTCCTGGCGGTGGTGTCCCTCGCGCGTCGGGACGCTCTGCGTGACGGGCGCGTTCGCCATGGTCAGCCCGAGCGCGACCAACGAGCTGTCGTTCGTGCTGCTGATGCTGGGCGTGGCGGCGGTTCCCGTGTCGATCGCCGTGGCGGTGCTGCGGCACGGGCTGTTCGACGTCGAGGCCTTGCTGCACCAGGCGGTCGTGTGGTCGACGGTGCTGGCCGCACTGGCCTGCTGCTACGCCGTCGTGCTGGTTCTCGTCGGCCGGGTGCTCACCTCGGCGGTCGGCGTCGGGGCCACACTGCTGGCGACCGTCGCCGTCGTCGCCGCGCTGCCCTCGGTCCGTGACGTCGCCACGCGCCTGGCGGACCGTCTCGTGTATGGCGTCCGACGCGACCCTGTCGCGGCGATGGACGCTGTCATGGACTGCGTGGCGGCGGCGTCCGCCGGCGACCTACCAGGCGTCGTCGTGGGGGTGCTGGGCGAGCGGCTGCGGTTGCGGGACGTCGAGCTGGAGCTGGACGGACCGCGGGGACGCCGCTCGGTGGCGCGGCGGGGCAGCCCTGGGGCGGACGCCGTCGTCGTGGAGGTGGGCACGATCGGCCGGCTGCTCGTCGGGCCTCCCGATGACCTGTCCCCGTCCGACCGCAGGCTGCTCCCCGCCATCGCCAGGTCGCTGGCGGCAGAGCTGCGCGGTGCCCGGCCCGCGCTCGAGCTGCAGCAGTCGCGCGAGAGCCTCGTCCTGGCCCGCGAGGAGGAGCGCCGGCAGCTGCAGCGCGACCTGCACGACGGCGTGGGCCCCCGGCTTGCCGGGCTGGGGCTCGGCCTGGACACCGTCGCGGCGATGCTTCCGGCCGACGTCGACGGCGCACTGGCGGCGATAGAGCGCCTACGGGCTCGCAACGCAGCCGCGCTGGAGGAGGTGCGCCGGGTCGCCCGGGGCCTGGGGCCGCCATCGCTGGAGCGAGGAGAGCTGGACGCCGCCCTCCGGCTGCTGGCGGCGGACGTGGCGGGGGACTCTGTTCGTCTGGACGTCGACCCGGTTGCGGACAGCCTGCCCGCGGCTGTCCAGGTCGGGCTGTTCCACGTCGCGGCCGAGGCGATGGGCAACGCCGTCCGGCATGGCCACGCCCGGTGTGTGGCGGTGTCGCTGCGCGGCGACGGTCCCGACGTCGTCCTGCAGGTCAGCGACGACGGGCCTGGGCTGGCCGCGTCCGTCCCGGCCGGCACCGGGATGGGCAGCATGCGCCGGCGCTGCGCCGATCTGGGCGGCTCACTGGCCGTGTCGGCCGGTACGGGCGGCGGCACGGTCGTGGTGGCCAGGGTGCCCCGGTGAGCGGGACGACCCTTCGCGTCCTCGTCGTGGACGACAGCGAGCCGTTCCGCGAGGCGCTGCACGACATGCTGCTCGGGGCACCGGACGTCGACGTGGTGGGCGCGGTGGGCCACGCGCAGGACGTGCTGCCGGCAGTACGACGCCTCCAGCCGGACGTCGTCCTGATGGACCTCGGGCTGCCCGGCGGGGGTGGCGTGGCTGCGACGCGCCAGCTCAGCGAGGCGGCACCGCACGTCGCCGTCCTCGTGCTGACGATGCAGGACGACCCGGCGATGGTGCGATCGGTGCTGGACGCCGGCGCGTCCGGCTATCTCGTCAAGGGCGCCAGCCGTGAGCAGATCCTGCGGGCGGTGCTCGCCGTGAGCAGGGGAGACGTCATCCTGGCGGGCACCGCCGCCCGTCATGCGCGCCGGGTGCTGGGCAGCGCCGGCCAGCCAGTCGCCCTGCCCGACCTCACGCCGCGGGAGCTGCAGGTGCTCGACCTGCTCGCCGCCGGTGCCAGCACGGTCCCCATCGGCAGATCCCTCGGGGTGGCGACGAAGACGGTGCGCAACCACATCGCGGCTGTGCTGACCAAGCTGGGGGTGCCCGACCGGGCAGCCGCGGTGGCCGTTGCCCGGGACACGGGCCTGCCCACGTCCCGGCCCTGACGGGCGGCTGCCGGGGTGGCCGGGCCGCCTGACCCAGGCGTCCGGGACGTCGCCTGCGGTGTGCTGGCGCTCCGTCGACCAGAGGAGCCCGTCATGTCCGCAGCAACCACCACCGTCCTGACCCGCCCGCGCACTGCCCGCATCGCGTCGACACTGGCCCTGGCTGCGGGCGGGGTCCTGCTCGTCAAGGGGCTGACCGTGGCCGTCATGGACGGAGGCATCCCCGGATCGGTGCAGGGACCCGTCTACCTGCTGGGCATCGCCCTGGCCGTGGCGGCGAGCATCGCGCTCGGAGCCCTGCAGGTGCGCTGGCCGCTCAGGCTCCTCGTGGGTGCGGCGGCGGCGATCGGGTCCGTGATGTGGCTGATGGGGCTCGGCGAGGTGCTCGAGAGTGCCGTGGCGACCATCACCGACGCCCGGCCCACGCAGGAGGAGGCGGCAGTCGTGGCGCTCGGCGTGGTCTGGGTAGCGGTGGGTCTGCGACTGCGTCGTCGTTGACCGCTCAGGACCGGACGTCGTCCCCGTCGTCCCCGTGGCCGGTGCCGTCAGCGCTGTCCCCGCCCGCGCTGGTGTCGTCGTCGGCGTGACCGGAGGTCTTGTCGTCGGAGCCCGCGCCCCACTTCGCCCACGACCTGGGGCAACGCTTCTCGAGGTCCGCGGGGTCGTTCTCGTCCCAGGGCAGCCCCGACGGCGCGGCGGCCGCGTTCTGCTCGTCGTCGTCCGCGCTGTCGTCGTCCGAGCCGTCGTCCGGCTGGCCGCCGAGCGACGGCATCTCGGACCCGGTGCTGCGCCGGTAGGCCTCCGCCGCCGCGTACCCCAGGCCCTCGGCCTCGTCGATGCCGTCGCCGAGGTCGTCGTCCAGGACGTCGGCGAGCGAGTCCGGGTCGTCGACGGCCCGGTCCCACACCGCCTGCCCCATCGCGATCAGCAGGGCGCGGAAGTCCAGGAACGCGTCGTCGCTCATCCCCCCGGCGGCGAGGTACCCGACCGCCCACAGGTCCCACGAGTACCCGTGGGCGCGGGTGGTGTGGAACAGCGCGTCGAACGAGACGATGTCGGCAGGCGCGCGCCGGGCCAGCGCCGCCGTCAGCAGCTCGGTCTGCCGGGCGAGGTCGCCGCCGGCGCCCTCGCGCGCCTCGTCGACGTTCGCCCAGAACTCTTCCGTCTCCACGGCCGGTGTCCCCTACAGACCGAGGTCTGCGTCGAACGACCCCTCTTCGAGCCGCTCCTTGACCGAGGCCAGGAACCGCGCGGCGTCCGCGCCGTCGACCAGGCGGTGGTCGTAGGAGAGCGCCAGGTACACCATCGAGCGGATGGCGATGGTCTCGCCGCCGTCGGGGTCGACCACCACGACGGGACGCCGGACGACGGACCCCGTCCCGAGGATCGCGACCTGCGGCTGGTTGATGATCGGGGTGTCGAACAGGGCTCCGCGGCTGCCGGTGTTGGTCAGCGTGAACGTGCCGCCACCCAGCTCGTCGGGCGTGATCTTGTTGTTGCGGGTGCGGTCGGCGAGGTCCGCGATCTTCCGGGCGAGGCCGGCGATGTTGAGGTCGCCGGCGTCGCGGATGACGGGCACGAGCAGCCCGCGCTCGGTGTCCACCGCGACACCGAGGTTCTCCTGCGGGTGGTAGACGATCTGGTCGTCCTCGATGCTGGAGTTGACCTTCGGATGCGTCTTGAGCGCCTCGACGCAGGCGAGGGCGAAGAAGGCCAGGAACGACAGCTTGACGCCCTCGCGTGCCTCGAAGTCCTTCTTCGCCCGGTCACGCAGACGCGCGATCTTCGTGACGTCGACCTCGACCACCGTCGTCAGCTGCGCCGAGACCTGCAGCGACTCGACCATGCGCGTGGCGATCACCTTGCGCAGACGCGACATCTTCTCGGTCGTGCCCCGCTTGGCGGCCAGCGCGGCGATCGCGTCGCTGCTCGCCCCGGACGCCGGTGCCGTGGCCGAGGGCGAGGCGGCCGGGGTCTGTGCCTGGTCGGACCGGGCCCTCTCGGCCGCTGCCGTCTCCGCCGCCTCGAGGACGTCCTGCTTGCGGATACGCCCCCCGACACCGGTCCCCGTCAGCGACGACAGGTCGACGTCGTGCTCCTTGGCGAGCTTGCGCACCAGCGGGGTGACGTACGCCGACGTCTGGGCGCCGTCATCCTTGCCACCGCTGGGGGCGGCCGCGGACCCGGACCCGGTCTGCGGCGCCGCCGACGTGGAGGCCTCCTTGGCCTGCTCCGGCTCGCTCTGGGCAGGCTTGTCGGACTGCGGGGGCTCCTGCTCGGGCTGCTTCTGCTGCTGCGGCGCCTGCTCGCTCTGGCGCTGCGGGGCGGTCTTCTCCTCGGCCTCGGGGTCGGCGCCGTCCTGCGCGGCCTTCTCGTCGGCCACGTTCTCCTGGCCCTCGTCGGAGCTGTCGGTGGAGTCGGAGTCGGAGTCCGAGCCGGAGTCGGCCGCACCGCTCTGGTCGTCGGACCCGCCGCCGTCAGAGGCACCGGCACCGTCGCCCACCATTGCCAGGTCGGTGCCGACCTCGACGGTCTCGTCCTCGGCGACGAGGATCTTCTGCACGGTCCCGGCGACGGGGGAGGGGATCTCGGTGTCGACCTTGTCGGTCGAGACCTCGAGCAGCGGCTCGTCGACCGCGACCTCGTCGCCCTCGGCCTTGAGCCACCGCGTCACGGTCCCCTCGGTGACGCTCTCGCCCAGGGCCGGCATCTTCACTGCGGTGCCACCGCCGCCGGACCCGCCGGACGAGGGGGCGCCGGAGCCCTTGTCGTCGGACGGCTCCTGCTCCGAGGGCTGTTCCCGCTCGGTCTCCTCGGCGGCGGGCTGTGCCGCCTCGTCCTGGGAACCGTCGTCGTCCGACCCGTCGTCGTCCGACCCGTCGTCGTCCGACCCGTCGTCGTCCGAACCGTCGTCGTCCGAACCGTCGTCGTCCGAACCGTCGTCGTCCGACCCGGCGCCGCCGGTGTCGTCCGCGCCGGCGTCCGACCCGCCGGCGTCCGACCCGCTGGACGCTGCGGCGTCGTCGGAGGACGCATCGTCCCCACCGCCACCGGGTGCGGCGCCCTCACCGATCACGGCGAGCTTCGCACCGACCTCGACGGTCTCGTCCTCGGCGACCAGGATCTCCTGCAGGGTCCCGGCGACGGGGGAGGGGATCTCGGTGTCGACCTTGTCGGTCGAGACCTCGAGCAGCGGCTCGTCGACCGCGACGTCGTCCCCGACCTCCTT
>JBBSNO010000154.1:0-6971 GCA_038232615.1 Actinomycetales bacterium | reverse complement strand
TCGCCTTCGCGCTCGACCGGCTCGGTGACGTGTACCTGGTCGGACGGCTGCCGCTGCCCGGTGTGACCGTCGGGACCGTCGATGCCCTGATGGGCGAGCTGCTCTCGACCTCCGACGGCGTCTTCGACGAGGTGCTCGCGATGGGTTTCCTGACGTCGATGCGCAAGGAGTGGGCGTGGCGCGTCTCGCGGGGCGAGTCCACGCGCAACCTCGACGCCTTCCGCCACCTGCTGGACATCGACGCCGACCGATAGCCTCTGCCGCATGACCTTCACGCTTGTCCTGCTGCGTCACGGCGAAAGCACGTGGAACGCGAAGAACCTGTTCACCGGCTGGGTCGACGTGCCCCTGTCGGACAACGGCGTCACCGAGGCCAGACGTGGCGGTGAGCTCATGGCCGGCGAGGGCGTGCTGCCGGACGTCGTCCACACCTCCCTCCTGCGCCGGGCCATCAGCACGGCCAACCTGGCGCTCGACGTCGCCGACCGGCACTGGATCGAGACCAAGCGCGACTGGCGGCTCAACGAGCGCCACTACGGCGCGTTGCAGGGCAAGGACAAGAAGCAGACGCTGGCGGAGTTCGGCGAGGAGCAGTTCATGCTCTGGCGTCGCTCGTACGACACCCCGCCCCCACCGATCTCCGGGGACCACGAGTTCAGCCAGGCCGGTGACCCGCGCTACGCCTCGCTCGGTTCGGACATGCCCGCCTCGGAGTGCCTCGCAGACGTCGTGGCGCGGATGCTCCCGTACTGGGAGTCGGCCGTCGTGCCCGACCTGCGGGCCGGCCGCGTGGTGCTGCTCGCGGCGCACGGCAACTCGTTGCGCGCACTGGTCAAGCACCTCGACGGCATCTCGGACGACGACATCGCCGGCCTGAACATCCCCACCGGCATCCCGCTGGTCTACGAGCTGGACGCCGAGCTGGCGCCCACCGTGCGGGGCGGGACCTACCTCGACCCGACCGCCGCCGAGCAGGCCGCCGCCAAGGTCGCGAACCAGGGCCGCTGACCGCCCCCCCGATCAAGGAACTCGCGCCCGCCGATCAAGGAACTCGCGCCCGTCAGCGTCGTCCGAGGTAGCGTCGGTTCGTGAGGTGCAGGTCGTTCGCCCCAGTCCTGCTCGTCGTCGGACTGGCCGCAGCGTGCTCGGGTGGCGCCCCGGACGACCCGGCCCCGTCGCCGACGTCCGGGACCTCCGCAGGCACGTCGACCTCCGCGCCCACCGAAGACCTCCCGTTCGACTGCGCGGCGGTGGGCACCGCGCAGCAGGACCTGGGCGACTCCGCATCCGCCGAGCTCGAGCGCCTGGGCATCGACCGGAGCGCGCCCGAGGCGTTCACGGTGGTGCTGCTGGCCACGAGCCAGAACGCGGCGACCTACTGGGGGCGAGGTCGAGGGAGCCACGACGGCCACGGCGCCGGAGGGGCTCCGGGCCGACGTCGCGGTCGTGGCCGCGTACTGGACCGCGCTCGAGGAGCCACTCGCGGCCATCGAGCTGACGGACTCCTCGGCCGCGGCTGTGCAGGCCACGCAGGACGAGCTGGGGAGCATCAGCCAGACCCAGCCGGACGATGAGCTGGTGCCGGCGCAGCGGCGCGTCCAGGACGAGCTGGGTGCCACGTGTGGCCTCGACCCCCAGGCGGCACCGAGCTCGTCGGAGTAGCGCCCGCGGCACGGAGTCCTTATCGCGAGGGGAAGTCCTGCGACCGCAGGCGGGGTCAGGCCGTGGGGACCCGGCTCCAGCGGCCCGTGACGAGGAACTCCACGCGCCGCGCGAGGGAGACCGAGTGGTCACCGAAGCGCTCGTAGTAGCGGCTGGCGAGGGTTACGTCGACGGTCTGCTCGACCGAGTGCTCCCACTCGCCCGACATCAGCGTCGTGAAGACGTGCCGGTGCAGGCGGTCGAGCTCGTCGTCGTCCACCTCGATCTCGGCGGCGACCTCCAGGTCGCGGGTGCTGATCACCCGGCCGGCCTTGAGGGCGATGCGCTCTCCCAGGTCGCCCATCTCGGAGAAGGTGGGGACGAGCACGTCCGGGATCGCGCGCTCCGGGAAGCGCAACCGCGCGAGCTGGGCGACGTGGCGGGCGAGGTCACCCATCCGCTCCAGGGTCGCGCTCATGCGCAGGCTGGAGACGACGACACGAAGGTCGGTCGCCACCGGCTGCTGCCGGGCCAGCAGCTCGATCGCCCGGTCGTCGAGGTCGCGCTGCAACCGGTCGATCTGCACGTCGCCCGCGATCACGCTCTCGGCCAGCGCCAGGTCGACGTTCAGCAGGGATGACGTCGCGCTGGCGATGGCAGAGCCGGCCATGCCGGTCATCTCGACGAGCTGGTCGGCGATCGAGTCGAGCTCGCTGTGGAAGGCGTCGCGCATGTGTTCCTCCCTCGCGTCCGTGAAGACGCAAATGACCCGGCGCGCGCCGGGGATGACGCGCACACCGTGGCACCCGTCGGTAAACGGCCGGGCCCGCGCAGGTGAACATCTTACGAAGGGAACCCGCCAGGGGTCGCGCTGGTCGAGGTCGTGGGCGCGGCGGCCTACCCTGACGCCGTGGACGCCACCGTCGCCGCGCTCGTCGCGGGTGCGCTCGGGCTGCTCGTCGGCTCGACGGCCGTGCTGGCGTTCCGCAACGGCGAGCGTGCCCGGTCGACCGTGCCCCCTCAGCCCGAGCACGAGCTGCTGCCGGGGGTCGCCGAGGTTCTCGCCGTCCTGCGCTCGGCCGCGGTCGTGCTCGACGTGGACGACGGTATCGTCAGGGCCAGCCCCACCGCGTACGCCTTCGGCCTGGTGCGGGGGCGCGGCGTGGCCCACGCCCACCTGCTGGAGCTGACCCGCGCCGTCCGCGACGACGGGGTGATCCGCGAGGCCGAGCTCGAGCTGCCACGCGGTCCGCTCGGGCAGGGGACGCTCGTCGTCCTCGCCCGGGTGGCTCTGCTGGGAACGCAGCACGTGCTCCTGCTCGTGGAGGACCGCACCGAGTCGCGTCGGGTCGAGGAGGTGCGAAGGGACTTCGTGGTGAACGTCAGCCACGAGCTCAAGACCCCCGTGGGCGCGCTCTCGCTGCTGGCGGAGACGATGCAGGACGCCGCCGAGGACCCGGACGCGGTCCGGCGGTTCAGCCAGCGGATGCAGCGGGAGTCCGAACGGCTCTCCGCGCTGGTGCAGGAGATCATCGACCTCTCGCGGCTGCAGGTCGCGGGCACGCTCACGTCCCCGCAGCTCGTGGCGGTGGACGACGTGGTGGCCGACGCCGTGGACCGGGGCAGGCTGGTCTCGGACGCCCGGAGCATCACCGTCGTCGTCGGCGGGACCCGGGGCACGCAGGTGTACGGGGACCGCGACCTGCTGACCACCGCCGTGCGCAACCTGGTGGACAACGCGGTCCGCTACTCCGACGACGGCACCCGCGTGGGTGTCGGCGTCCGGGAGGCCAACGGCCTCGTCGAGGTCGCCGTCGCCGACCAGGGCGTGGGTATCGCGGAGGACGAGATCGACCGTGTCTTCGAGCGGTTCTACCGTGTCGACCCGGCGCGGTCGCGGGCCACCGGCGGCACCGGCCTGGGGTTGAGCATCGTCAAGCACGTCGCTGCCAACCACGGCGGCGACGTCGTCGTGTGGAGCCCGCCCGACAGCGGCTCCACCTTCAACCAGCGCCAGCCGAGCGCCCAGACCCGGACGTCCCTGCCGACGTCCACCGCCACCACCGGCCCGTCCGACGCGGCCGACACCGCCGCCTCCGTCGACACCCACACCGCCGCCGACAGCGAAACAAGGAGCGTGAGTTCGTGACCCGGATCCTGGTGGTCGAGGACGAGGAGTCCTTGAGCGATCCCCTGTCCTACCTCCTGCGCAAGGAGGGGTACGAGGTCGCCGTCGCCGAGACCGGACCCGCGGCACTGGAGGACTTCGACCGGCACGGCGCCGACCTGGTGCTGCTCGACCTGATGCTTCCCGGCACGCCCGGCACCGAGGTGTGCCGCCAGCTGCGCTCCCGCAGCAGCGTCCCGGTGATCATGCTGACCGCCAAGGACAGCGAGATCGACAAGGTGGTCGGCCTCGAGCTGGGGGCCGACGACTACGTGACCAAGCCGTACTCGTCCCGCGAGCTGGTCGCCCGGGTTCGGGCGGTGCTGCGCCGCCGCGGCGAGCCCGAGGAGCTCGTGCCCGCGACGGTCGAGGCGGGGCCGGTGCGGATGGACGTCGAGCGGCACGTGGTGACGGTCTCCGGGACGCCGGTCTCCTTGCCACTCAAGGAGTTCGAGCTGCTGGAGATGCTGCTGCGCAACGCCGGCCGGGTACTCACCCGCGGTCAGCTCATCGACCGCGTCTGGGGCTCGGACTACGTGGGGGACACCAAGACGCTCGATGTCCACGTGAAGCGGCTGCGCGGCAAGATCGAACCGGACCCCTCGGTACCGCAGCACCTGGTGACGGTGCGGGGGCTCGGCTACAAGTACGAGCCGTAGCCGTGGTGATCAAGGACCCCGGTGCTGGTGGGTGGCGCGGAGTCCTTGATCACCGGGGGTGAGGAGAGCGCCGGGGGAGCGAGGCGCCGAGGCGGCCGTCAGCTGGTAGCGGCCTCGGGGACGAGGTCGGCGTAGCGGTCGAACGTGTCGTCGAACACCGGAACGGTGACCTCGTTCGACTCCTCGCCGACCGACACCATGACCGGGACGAGCTTGCCCGGGATCTCCCCTGCCGGCTCCACGAGCACCTGCTCGCCCTCCGGGCCGATGTCGAGCGTCTCGTTGGGCTCGACCTCGACCTCGGCCTCGAACCTGGCCGCCCCCGTCCCGACGAGGGTCACGGTCTGCGGCTCGCCGGTCGTGTTCACGACCCGGGCGATCAGGTTTCCGGGGGCCTCGGCCGAGGCGGCGACCATGAGCAGGCTGTAGACGCCGACCCCGCCGAGGTCGACCTGCTCACCGTCCGCCGGCTGGTACTCCAGCTGCGTCGTCTGCTGGTTCGTCAGGGAGCACCCAGTCAGGCCCGACACGGCCAGGGCGAGAGCGGCCAGTGCGACCGGCCGGGACGAGCGCTTCACGTGGTGCTCCTCGGTGCTGGGCCGCGGCGCGGCGGGACGGCGAGAGCAGCGTAGCGGGGCAGGCCGCGACGCCGAGGAGGGACGCGAGCAGGCGCTCGCGAGGGCACCTCCAGCACGTCGGTGCCGCGGTTGTCAACCCCAGACGGGGGCCATCAAGGCCCTGACCTGCACAAACGTCTGGCCAAGAGGGCGGGACCCCTCATGCGTCGTGTTATCCTGGGTGTCGCGAAAGGGGAAAAAAGCAGATGGCTTTCAAGGTCGGCGAGACGGTCGTGTACCCCCATCACGGGGCCGCTCTGATCGAGGAGATCAAGAAGCGGACCGTCAAGGGCGAGGAGAAGCTCTACCTCAGGCTCAAGGTCGCGCAGGGAGACCTCACGATCGAGGTCCCGGCGGAGAACGTCGACCGGGTCGGTGTCCGCGACGTGGTCGGCCAGGAGGGCCTGGAGAAGGTGTTCGAGGTCCTGCGGGCGCCCTACACCGAGGAGCCCACCAACTGGTCGCGGCGCTACAAGGCCAACCTGGAGAAGCTCGCCTCCGGTGACGTCATCAAGGTCGCCGAGGTCGTGCGCGACCTGTGGCGGCGTGACCAGGACCGCGGGCTGTCGGCCGGCGAGAAGCGGATGCTCGCCAAGGCCCGCCAGATCCTCGTCTCGGAGCTTGCGCTGGCGGAGAAGACCGAGGAGATCAAGGCAGAGGCGATCCTCGACGAGGTCCTGGCCTCCTAGGCCACCCGGCTCACGCGCCCACCGGCTGCCGGAAGCCCGACGTGACGACGAGCCGTGTCCGTGGCGTCCCGCCGGCCGTCGTGGAGCTGCTGCGGTTCTGCGTCGTCGTCTTCTTCGCCGGCCTCGGTTACCAGGTCGCCGACACCCTGTCGGTGCGCTCCGGTGTGGTCGGGCCGCTCGACAGCACCGGAGTCGGTGTCGTGCTCGGCGCCGCGGTGGGCTACGTCCTGGGTGGTGTCGTCGCACGACTGACCGCCCGCTCCCTCACCGCAGCCGAGGCGTCGCTGAATGACCGCTCCGCCGAGCAGATCCTGGCCGGCATGGCCGGTGCCGTGCTCGGGGTGCTCCTCGCCGGCGGGGTCGCGTGGCCGTTGCTCATCATCGGCTCGGCGGTCGTCATGCTCCCGCTGTTCGCGTTCGTGGTGATCGTCGCAGGCACCCTCGGCTACCGCTTCGGCGTGCTGCGACGCGAGTCGGTGCTGGCCGTCATCTCCCCGCGCACCGGGCTGGTGGCGCAACCTCAGACCTCGTCGATGCCGCGGCTGCTCGACTCCTCCGTGGCGATCGACGGCCGTGTCCTGGACGTCGTCCGCGCCGGGTTCCTGCACGGCACCCTGCTCGTCCCCGAGCCGGTGCTGGCCGAGATGCAGGGCCTCGCGGACGCCGGTGACGACACCCGCCGCAGCCGTGGTCGTCGCGGGCTGGAGACCCTGCAGGCGCTGCGCCGGGAGCGGGGCGTCGACGTGGAGGTGGTCCCGGACGAGGCGCCGGAGGTGCCGGACGTCGACGCCAAGCTGGTGCGGATGGCTCTGGACCGGCGGGTGGGCCTGCTCACCCTGGACACGAACCTGGCCAAGGTCGCCGTCCTGGCCGGCTGCCGGGTGATGAACCTGCACGCCCTGGCCCTCGCGCTGCGGCCCCCGGTCGTCGCCGGGGACGTCGTCATGGTGCTGCTGCTCAAGCCCGGCAAGGAGCCCGGCCAGGCGATCGGCTACCTGGACGACGGCACGATGGTCGTCGCGGAACGCTCGCGCCAGGACCTGGGCAGCGAGGCGCGGGTGCAGGTGACCAGCGTGCTGACCACAGCCAACGGCCGGATGGTGTTCGCGCGCCCCGAGGCCGCCGACCAGTCCACCGCGCGGCACGCGTGACCGGCCACGGGTCGACCGGCTGCGTCGTCGTCGCGGGGGGACGAGGG
>JBBSNO010000153.1:0-7014 GCA_038232615.1 Actinomycetales bacterium | reverse complement strand
GAACGACACCAGCTCCTCGACCACCTCGTCGACGGTGAGCGCCCGGCGGTGTCACCCCATGCCCCGCAGGTGGTTCCTCGGGGCGCGGGCCCCCTCGACCTTCTGGCGCAGGATGTGCTCGTCGAACAGGTCCTGCACGCGCACCCCGACGCGGTTGATCTTGTCGGCGTACGCCGGGCCGATGCCGCGACCGGTCGTGCCGATCTTGCGCTTGCCGAGAAACCGCTCGGTGACCTTGTCGACCGTGCGGTGGTAGGGCGCGATGAGGTGGGCGCTCGCGGAGACCATCAGCCGGGAGCAGTCGACACCCCGTTCGGTCAGCGCGTCGATCTCGGTGAAGAGGACGGCGGGGTCCACGACGACGCCGTTGCCGATCACCGGGGTGCAGCCCGGAGTGAGGATCCCCGACGGCAGCAGGTGCAGCGCGTACTTCTCCTGGCCGACCACCACCGTGTGGCCGGCGTTGTTGCCGCCGTTGAACTTCACGACGTAGTCGACACGGGACCCGAGGGCGTCGGTCGCCTTGCCCTTGCCCTCGTCGCCCCACTGGGCCCCGACGAGCACGATCGCGGGCATCGGCGTTACACCTGGCTTCCGAGAGCGGGATGATCGGTCGCGCCCGGCGGGAACCCGCACGAGCACGGCGAGGCTACCGGAGGACCACGTGACCCAGATGCCCGTGCACGAGCCGCGGGACGGAGCGGCGGACCCAGGTCGGCCGCAGGTGCTCGCCCTCGTCAACGCAGGCGCCGGGTCCACGGCCGAGCGCGCGGTGGCAGCGGCGATGGTGGCGCTGCGCGTCCGGGCGGACGTCGAGCTGGTGCCGACGGCCGACCTGGACGAGCTCGCCGCCGCCGTGGCGGTGCGCGGCGACCGCCGCCTGGTGCTGCTGGGCGGCGACGGGTCGGTGCACGCCCTCGCGCAGGTGCTGCGCGACGGCGGGACCCTGCACACGGTCGGACCGATCGGCCTCGTCCCCCTGGGCACCGGCAACGACCTCGCGCGCGGTCTCGGCATCTCCCTCGACCCCGCCGAGGCCGCCGGAACGGTGCTGACCGGGCACGCGCGCCGGGTCGAGATGATGCTGGACGACGACGACCGGGTCGTCGTCAACGCCGTCCACGCGGGCGCCGGTGCCGAGGCGTCGGCGCGCGCAGCTGCCGCCAAGCCGCTGCTGGGGCGGGCTGCCTACCCCCTCGGGGCGCTGGTCGAGGGGGTCCGCACGAAGGGGTGGCACCTGCGCGTCACGGTGGACGGCGAGGTGCTGCACGACGGGCGACGGCCGGTCCGGCTGGTGGCGCCCGGCCTCGGCACCAGCATCGGGGGCGGCGCACTCGCCGCCCCCGACGCCGACCCCTTCGACGGCGTCGCCGACGTGATGGTGTCGCTCGCGACCGGTGCGGTGGCCCGGCTCGGCTACGCCGTGGACATGAGGCGGGGAGCGCACGGCACGCGCGACGACGTCCTGACGACGCGCGGGAGCGAGGTCGTCGTCGAGTCCGTCGACGGCGTGCCCTTCTCCACCAACGCGGACGGCGAGCCGGCGGGCCCGTTCACCGAGCGGCGGTGGCGGATGCTCACCGACGCCTGGCAGCTGGTGGTGCCTGGCTGATTGCGCTGTGGCTTAGCCACCGACTGCACGGGGTCCTTGATCGCGGGCGGTGGGGTCCTTGATCGCGGGTCAGGCCAGCTGGGCGGCGGCGTCCGGGTCGCAGTCGGCGAGGAAGTCGCGGCACCGGGCGGCCTCGTCGATCTCCTCGATGGCCCCGGCGGCACGGCCGAGGGCGTTCAGGGCGCGTAGGAACCCCTGGTTCGGCACGTGCGGGAACGGTACCGGGCCGTGCCCCTTCCACCCGGCGCGCCGCAGGGCGTCCAGCCCCCGGTGGTAGCCGACGCGCGCGTACGCGTACGACTCGACGTCCGCACCGCGCCCGAAGGCGTCGTCGGCCAGGACGGCCCAGGCCAGGCTGGACGACGGCAGGGCGGCCGCGAGCTCGGCCGCGGTCTCGCCGGCCGCCAGCCGGGCGGCCACCTCCGTGTCGGGGTGGTCGGTCGGCAGGAGCGTGGGCTGGGGGCCACCGAGCAGGTTGCCGTGAGGGGATGCCATCGGCCCATCCTCCACCCCACGGGGACCGCGACGCGCGAGGGCCCGACCCGGCGGATACCGTGACGAACCAGGAGGTCCAACCCGCGATGATCGAGCTGTCCACGTCACCCACCACGACGACGGTCACGGTGGCCGGTGACCTCGACCTCGCCGAACGGGACCAGTTCCCCGAGGTCGTGGCGCGGATCAGCGGGCTGAGGCGCCAGCTCCTCGTCCTGGAACTGTGCCGCACCACGTTCCTGGACTCGACCGGTGCCGCGTTCCTCATCTCGCTCGCGGAGACCACGGACAAGCGAGGTGGTGTGGCGCTGCTGCGCGGCGCCGACGAGCGCAACCTGTTCGTCCTGGAGATCTGCGGGGCCCTGGACATGTTCCGCGTCGACGCCGAGCACCGCTGCGTCGACGCCTTCCTGGCCGGGCCCTGGGGCGGCTCGCACTGAGGCTGCTGCAGCAGTGCCCCTGCGCGCCGACGTCTGACGTCCCTACGAGCCGGCGTTCGAGGGGCCGGCGTCCGACGGACCGGCGCCGTCGTGCGTCGGCCCGGTGATCCGCGCCCACACCGTCTTGCCGACACCGGAGGCGTGCCAGCCCCACTCCGCGAGCCGCCGCACGACGTGCAGGCCGTACCCACCGGGTCCTTCGCGCGCCTCCTCGGTCCTGGCCGGCGGCGTCGGGTTGGCGTCCTCGACCTCGATCAGGAGCCCGCGTGGGCCGTGCTGCAGGCGTAGCCCGACGGGTCCCCACCCGTGCAGCACCGCGTTGGCGACGAGCTCGGAGACGACGAGCTCCGCCTCGGGCGCGACGTCGAGGTCCCACAGCGCGGCGGTCTGCACCGTGAGCCGCCGGGCCCGCCCGATGGACGTCGGCTCGCCCGGCAGCTGCCACCTGCGCTGGCGGGGCAGGGACGAGCCGACCTCCGAGCTGCGCTCCGAGGGAACGCGCATCACGACGATCGCCATGTCGTCCTCGGGGGCGTCGCCCAGCGCTGCGAGGAGCTGCTCGCCGATGCCGGCGGCGTCCGACGGTTCGAGCGATGCGCACACGTCCTGCAGCGCCTTCAGCCCGTCCATCATCGGCCGGGACCGCCGCTCGATCAGCCCGTCGGTGTAGAAGACGACGACGTCGCCCGGCCCGATCTCGCGGATGTTCGTCGCTCTCGGGCGGTCACCGATACCCACGAGCGTGCCGCCGTTCTCCGACAGCGTGTGCACCACGCCGCGGCTGACGAGCAACGGCGGCAGGTGGCCGGCCCGGGACCAGGCCATCTCCCACCGGCCGCCGCCGAGCTGCGTCAACCGGGCGTAGACCAGGCTGGCCGCGCGTGGGATCCGCATCCCGTGGACCAGCTGGTCGACCCGCATCAGGACGGTGCCCGGCTCCTCCTGCTCGAAGGCGTAGGCGCGGACGACGGAGCGCAGCTGGCCCATCGACGCAGCGGCCTCGATGTCGTGCCCCACGACGTCACCGATGACGATGCCGACCGAGTCGGCGTCCGGCTGCATGACGTCGTACCAGTCGCCGCCGACCTGCGCGTGGTCGAGGTTCGGCGCGTAGTACGACCAGACGTCGAGGCCGGGGACGCTGGACTGGACGGGCAGCATGCTCCGCTGGAGCGTCTCGGCTACCAGGTGCTCCCGGGCGTACAGCCGGGCGGTGTCCAGCGCCAGGCCCACCCGCCGTGCCGACTCCCGCACCAGGGCGGCGTCGTCGTCGTCCAGGATGCCGTCCCGGAGCCCGACCACGAGCAGCCCGAGCACCGTCCGGTGCCCGGGGATCGGCACCACCAGGCACGGACCGGGCGTGGCCGCCCACACCTGGTCCACGACCCAGCGGCTCACGCTCGTCTCGGGATAGGGGGCCTCGCGGTCGAGGTCGATCAGCCTGCTGCCGTTGCCCGCGAGCATCTCCGCGACCAGGTCGCCCGCCCAGGCAGCCCCCGGTCGCGGCAGCGGGAACGGGCTGAGGTCGTCCGGCTCCGCGACGCCGGCGGCAGCGGCCAGGCGCAGGTCGGCGTCGGAGACCACGACGACGCACCACTCGAGCAGGTCGCGCGCAAGGACGTGGGCCAGCCGGCGCAGCGCCACCGGTACCTCGAGCTCGAGGACGGCTGCGCCGACGTCCGAGAGCAGCGCGAGCCGCGACCGGGCCCGGCGTTCGGCCGCGTAGGCGGCCTCGTGCTGCGCCTCGGCGTCGATCCGGCGCGTGACGTCGGCCTGGACGCCCACGAAGTTGACCAGCTGTCCGTCTGTGTCGAGGACGGGCGAGATCGACACCTCGTTCCAGAAGGTGGTGCCGTCCGCGTGGTAGTTCAGGAGTGTCTCGACGACGGACCTACCCTCGTGCAGCGCCTCCCGGATCCGTTGCAGCGCAGCCGGGTCCGTGCCCTCGCCCTGCAGGAACCGGCAGTTGCGCCCGAGGACCTGCTCCTCGGAGTACCCGGTGCGGCGCACGAACGCCGGATTGACCCAGACCAGCGGGTTGTCGGCCTGCCTCGGGTCGCTGATGCTGAACGACAGGTCCGTCGCGAGCACGGCACGGTCGTGCAGCGCACGAGAGGGTTCGTCACCGGCGCTCGCCGATGTCGTCAGGCGTCGCAGCACGACCAGTGCCGAGTGGGCTCGCGCGTCCGCTCCGCGCTCCGGCGCCTGGTCCTGGCCCTGGAGCAGGTCCTGGGCGCACAGCGCCAAGGGGAACCCGGTGACCCACAGGGCCTCGGCGGCGTTGCCCTGCCCGGTGCCTGACCGAGCAGGATCGCGGCGCACGAGCGCTCCGGCGACGGGCTCGCCGCAGGCGATGCGCGAGAGGGGCTCCAGGCTGCCCGCCAGCTCGGCACCGCCGGAGTCCGTCAGACCTACCCGACTGCCCCAGTCGTCCACGGGCATGGGGAGCACCAGGTCGCCGGCCATGGACACCGCCTCGTCGTTGGCGTAGACCACCGTCGAGGTCCTCAGGTTGACGAGGAGCACCGCGGCACCCCTGTCGCGCGCGACCCGGGAGAGCGGAACCGGTCCGCCGTCAGCCAGCGGATTGACCACGCAGGGCTCCCATCGTCTAGCGTTCGTGCTGATCCACGCAGGCGGGCATCGGGCCAGCGCTGTAGCGGGTCGGAGGACCGATGACGAGCGACGCTACCAACAGCGCCGAGACCAGACGTTCACACGAGACTGCTCGACCGCAGGAGCCAGGTTCCGTCCACGTCCTGCTCGGGGGCCGTAAGACGCGTGTCGTCCTGACGGGCGAGATCGACGCCGAGCTGGGACCTGACCTGGTCGAGGCTGCCGCCGACGCCGAGGACGCCGGCCGTCCCGTGGAGGTCGACGTGCAGCACGTCACCTTCATGGACTCCACCGGTGTGGCGTTCCTGGCCAGGCTCGCCTCACGGGCCAGCGGCACCATGGTCGTCATCAGGCCGCCGGAGCTGGTGCGGTTCCTGATCGAGGTGACCAGCATCGGCGAGCTGCTCGAGGTGGTCGAGTCGGACCCGGGCGTCGACGAGACGCTGCCCGGCTCCGCCTGAGCCGCGTCAGCGTCGGCGCTGGCCGGCGCAGCGCAGGGACTCGCAGGCCTCGACCACGCGCGCCGCGAGGCCGGCCTCGGCGGCCTTGCCCCACGCCCGCGGGTCGTAGACCTTCTTGTTGCCGACCTCGCCGTCGACCTTGAGCACGCCGTCGTAGTTGCTGAACATGTGGTCGGCCACCGGGCGGCTGAAGGCGTACTGGGTGTCGGTGTCGATGTTCATCTTCACGACCCCGTAGTCGACGGCGTCGGAGATCTCCTGCGCCGTGGAGCCGGAGCCGCCGTGGAAGACGAGCCAGAAGGGCTTGCCGTCGCCGTCCGGGTCGCCCTTGGCGAGCACCGCCTCCTGGGCAGCCTTGAGGATCTCGGGCCGCAGCTTGACGTTGCCCGGCTTGTAGACACCGTGCACGTTGCCGAAGGTGAGCGCCGCCATGTACCGGCCGTCCTCGCCGAGACCGAGCGCCTCGACGGTCGCCAGGGCGTCCTCGGGAGTCGTGTAGAGCTGGTCGTTGATCTCGTTGTCGACGCCGTCCTCCTCGCCACCGACGACGCCCACCTCGATCTCCAGCACGATCTTCGCCTCGGCGCAGTCGGCGAGCAGCCCCTTCGCGATCTCCAGGTTCTCCTCCAGCGGCACCGCCGAGCCGTCCCACATGTGCGACTGGAACAGCGGGTCGCGCCCCTGCCCGACACGCTCGGCGCTGATCGCGAGCAGCGGCCGGACGAAGCCGTCGAGCTTGTCCTTCGGGCAGTGGTCGGTGTGCAGGGCGATGTTGACGTCGTACGCCTTCGCCACGTGGTGGGCGTACTCGGCCAGGGCCTGGGCCCCCAGCACCATGTCCTTGATCGTCGAGCCGGAGAGGTACTCGGCGCCGCCGGTCGAGACCTGGACGATGCCGTCGCTCCCGGCCTCGGCGAAGCCACGGATGGCCGCGTTGAGCGTCTGCGAGCTGGTGACGTTGATGGCCGGGTACGCGAACGACCCCGCCTTGGCGGCGGACAGCATCTCGGCGTACACGTCGGGCGTGGCGATCGGCATGGCGCCATCCTCGCACGTGGGGTTCGCTGCCGTGGTGGCTGTGATCGCGCCCGATATGCCCGCCTCGAGCAGCCACTGCGTCGGCGGACCCTGGACTAGAGCTCCCGGGCGAGGGTCCGGCAGGCGATCTGCACCGGGTCCCACACCGGTGAGAACGGTGGGGCGTAGGCCAGGTCCAGCATCGCGACGTCGTCCGCGGTCATCCCGGCCCATAGCGCGGTGGCGGCGACGTCCACCCGCTTGCCCGCCCCGCGACCGCCGACGATCTGCAGGCCGAGGAGCAGCCCGGTACCGCGCTCGCCGATTGCGGTCACGGTCATCGGGTCCGCCTCGGGCATGTACCCCGAGGCCG
>JBBSNO010000152.1:0-7124 GCA_038232615.1 Actinomycetales bacterium | reverse complement strand
TGGTCAGCGTGCTCACGGGGACGCTGGTGGTCGTCGCTGCCGGACGGCGGATGCGGGCGCTCGCGGTGCTGTCGCAGGTGCGCGTCGGGGAGATGACCTCCGCCGTGGAGCGGGCGCTGTCGTCCGTGCGCACGATCCGCGCGAGCGGGGCCACCGAGCGCGAGGTGGGCGCGGTCAGCGACAGCGCCAGGCTGGCCTACGACGCGGGGGTGCGCGCCGCACGGCTCGAGGCGCTCGTCTCACCGGCGGCGTCCATCGCCGTCCAGGGATCCTTCATCGCTGTGCTCGGCCTGGGCGGGTACCGCGTGGCCACCGGCACCATCTCGGTCGCCGACCTCGTCGCGTTCATCCTGTACCTCTTCCTGCTCGTGCTGCCGCTCGCGCAGCTGCTGCAGGCGTACACCCAGCTCCAGACGGGGCTCGGCGCTCTCGATCGCATCGAGGAGGTCGTCGCCCTCCGCGGCGAGGACGACGGGGACGAGGCGACGGGGCACGTCGCCCCGGGGCCTCCGCCCACCACGACGCACCCCCGTGACCGCCGGGCACCGCAGGGGATCGCGCCGATGCTGGAGCTCGACCACGTGGACTTCACGTACGGCGACGGGACGCCGGTGCTGCACGACGTGTCGTTCGCGGTCCCCAGGGGAACGCGGACGGCCCTGGTCGGCCCCTCGGGCGCCGGGAAGTCGACGGTGCTGGCGCTCGTGGAACGCTTCTACGACACCGACGGCGGCAGCATCCGCCTCGGTGGCACCGACATCAGGCACCTGGCCCGTGCGGACCTGCGCGCGCGGCTCGGCTACGTCGAGCAGGAGGCGCCTGTGCTCGCCGGCAGCCTGCGCGACAACCTGCTGATGGCCGCGCCCGGTGCCACGCAGGCGCAGCAGGACGCGGTGCTGGCCGCGGTCAACCTCGGGCCGCTGGCCCACCGTGCACCGGCCGGCCTGGACGCCCCGGTGGGCGACGACGGCGTCCTGCTCTCCGGCGGCGAGCGGCAACGGCTCGCCATCGCCCGGTCACTGCTCAGCCGTCCCGAGCTGCTCCTGCTCGACGAGCCGACCTCGAGCCTCGACGCCCGCAACGAGGCAGCGCTGCGGGACGCGATCGGCGCGGTGGCGGACACGACGACGCTGCTGGTCGTCGCGCACCGGTTGTCGACGGTCGCGGACGCCGACCAGATCGTCGTGCTCGACGGCGGCAGGGTGGTCGCCGTCGGGCGGCACGACGAGCTGGTGGCTGCCGGCGGTCTGTACAGCGAGCTGGCACGGCACCAGCTGCTGGCGTGACGAGCGCCCAGCGGCTCGACGTAGGCTCGCGTCCGTGCAGCCACTCCCGCTGTTCCCGCTCGGCACGGTGCTCGTGCCCGGCCTGGTGCTGCCGCTGAACGTCTTCGAGCCCCGGTACACCCGGCTCGTGGCCGACCTGATGGAGGGGCCCGAGGAGCGGCGGGTCTTCGGCGTCATCGCCATCAAGGCGGGACACGAGGTCGGCGTGACCGGCGCGCGGGCGCTGTACCCGGTCGGGTGCACGGCCGTCGTCCGCAAGGTGAGCCAGACCCCGAGCGGCTACGAGCTGGTCACCAGCGGCGCCGTCCGGTTCCGCCTGCACGGTCTGGACGACGACGCCGGGACGCCGTACCTGACCGGGCTCGTGTCCTCCCTGGAGGAGCCCGACGGCGAGGGCGCGGACGTCGGGGGCCTGGCCCGCCGCGTCGGGTTGCGGTTCGCCGCCTACCGAGAACAGCTGGGCGCGGAGCAGACCGGGCTGCCGTCGTCCCCCCGGGTGCTCTCGTACCTCGTCACGGCGGGGATGGTGCTCGACCTCGCCGACCGGCAGGCGTTGCTGGAGCAGCCGGACACGGCGAGCCGGCTGAGGTCCGCCCTGCACCTGCTGGGTCGCGAGCGGGTGCTGTTCGAGCAGCTGCGGGCGGTGCCGTCGCCCCGGCCGCTCGGCTTCAACCCCAACTGACCCGGACGCAGCGGTGGCGGGCAGAGGGCACAGCAGCGGCGGCACCCCTGCCACCGTCCTGCTCTCCTCCAGCGGGACGCCGCACACCGTCCACGCGTACGACCACGACCGGCGGGCCGTGGCCGCCGGCCTGGCATACGGGGACGAGGCCGCCTCCGCGCTGGAGGTCGACGCGGCCTGCGTCTACAAGACGCTCGTGGTGACGATCGTCGCCGAAGTCGGGCGCCGGCAGCTCGCCGTCGCCGTCCTGCCCGTGGGCGCCAGGCTCGACCTGAAGGCGGTGGCGACCACCCTCGGTGCTCGCCGCGCGGCCATGGCCGACCCCGGTGCCGCCCAGCGCAGCACGGGCTACGTCCTGGGTGGCATCAGCCCGCTGGGACAGCGCCGAGCGCTTCCCACCGTGGTCGACGCCTCGGCACTGGACCACGCGACGGTCTTCGTCAGCGCCGGACGCCGGGGTCTGGACGTCGAGCTGTCCCCCGCCGACCTCGTCAGGCTCACCTCGGCGACCACGGCGGTCCTCACGGCGTGAGCGAGCGTCAGCGAGCGACCAGAAGGCACAGGGAGCTCTCACGCCGACGACGAAGGAGGCGGCGTGAGCTGCGCGAGCCGTCCCACCGGCGCCGTCGTGACGCCGGCCACTGTCACTTTCGGCGGCGGCCGTCGACCAGGCCCGTGACGAGCAGTCCGACGAACGCCACCGCAGCGGTGACGGCGGGCCAGACACCCAGGACGCCGTAGGCGGAGAGCGCGAGCGGGCTCTGCAGCGCCGCCGGGTCGTCGACGAGCTGGGCAGCGACCGACGGCGGGCCGAGGGCGGCCCCCACCGCCCACGCCACGGCCGAGCCGGTCAGCGCGCCGAGCACGATACCCGTGGCGCGCAGCGCGGGTGCCCGACCGGGCGCGACCGTCAGCCAGGCACCACCGAGCAGGCCGGCTGCCACGGCGATCAGCGCGAAGGTGCCGTCCTGCGCCGCCTGCAGCTCCGGGACGTCGGGCGCGACCACGATGTCGCCGGCCAGCACGACCTCGCCCGTCGGCGCCACCAGCCACCAGACGACGCCCGCCACCACGCCGAGCAGCACCTGGGCGGCCACGGGCAGCATCAGCGCCGGGGCCCGACCGCGGGAGATCCCTCTCACGTGCGCGCCGTCATACGAGGCAGCTGGGCCCCAGCAGGGCCTTGAGGTCGCCGAACAGGGACGGCGACGCCGTAACCCGCAGCCCGTCGTCCAGGCGCATCACCGTGTCGCGCCCCGACTGGGTCAGGCGCAGGTGCACCTCGGTCACTCCGGGGTGCGTGGCCAGCACGTCCTTGAGGCGGCCGACCACCGGCGGAGTGCACCGGGTCACCGGCATGGCGATGACCACCGGCCCCCGGGGACCCTCGGAGAGGTCGGGCAGGCTCATCTCGGAGGCGTTGAGCGTGGGCACGTCGTCGCGCCGGTTGAGGCGACCGCGCACCACGCAGACCAGGTCCTCGCGGAGCTCGTGCATCACGGTCTGGTAGGTCTGCGGGAAGAACAGCACCTCGATCGAGCCCTCGAGGTCCTCCAGGGCGGCGATCGCCCACGGGTTGCCGTTCTTGGTCATCTTGCGGGTCACGCTGGTGACGAGCCCGGCCAGGGTGACGCTCGCGCCCTCCGGCCGGGTCTCGTCGGCCAGGAGCTGGGCGATCGAGCAGTCAGCGGCCTGGGCGAGCACGTGCTCGACGCCGAACAGCGGGTGGTCCGAGACGTAGAGGCCGAGCATGTCGCGCTCCGAGGCGAGCAGCTCGGTCTTGACCCACTCGTGGTCGGGTATCGAAGGAAGCGCGGCGACCACGACACCGTCACCGCCGTCGAGGCTGCCGAACAACGAGTCCTGCCCGATGGCCTCCTGCCGCTTCTCGTCGACCACGGAGTCGACGTACACCTCGTGGACGGCGGCGAGCCCGCGGCGGGTGTGCCCGAGCGAGTCGAAGGCGCCGGCCTTGACGAGGGACTCGATGGTGCGCTTGTTGCAGACGACGGCAGGTACCTTGCGCAGGAAGTCCTCGAAGGAGGTGAAGGCGCCCTTGGCTGCGCGGGTGGCCACGACCGCCTCGACCACGTTGTGGCCGACGTTGCGGATGGCCGCCATCCCGAACCGGATGTCGTCGCCGACGGCCGCGTACGTGCCGATCGAGGAGTTCACGTCGGGCGGCAGCACCGTGATCTTTATCCGGCGGCACTCGTTCAGGTACAGCGCCGACTTGTCCTTGTCGTCGCCCACGCTGGTGAGCAGCGCGGCCATGTACTCGGCCGGGTAGTTGGCCTTGAGGTAGGCGGTCCAGTAGGAGACCAGGCCGTAGGCGGCGGAGTGCGCCTTGTTGAACGCATAGTCGGAGAAGGGAACCAGGACGTCCCAGAGCGTCTTGATCGCGGCTGCGCCGAACCCGTTCGCCTGCATGCCGGCCTCGAAGCCGACGTACTCGGCGTCCAGCACCTCGCGCTTCTTCTTGCCCATCGCGCGCCGCAGCAGGTCCGCCTTGCCGAGCGTGTACCCGGCGAGCTTCTGGGCGATCTCCATCACCTGCTCCTGGTACACGATCAGGCCGAAGGTGGTGCCCAGGATCGGTTCCAGCGCCTGCCTCAGGTCCGGGTGGACATAGCTGACCTCCTGCTTGCCGTTCTTGCGCAGGGCGTAGTTGGTGTGCGAGTCGGCGCCCATCGGGCCTGGGCGGTACAGCGCGCCGACGGCCGAGATGTCCTCGAAGTTGTCCGGCTTCATCAGCCGCAACAGCGACCGCATCGGCCCGCCGTCGAACTGGAACACGCCGAGCGTGTCGCCGCGCCCCAGGAGCTCGTAGGTCAGCGGGTCGGTCGGGTCCTTGCTGAGCGCGTCAAGGTCGATGCCCACGCCGCGGTTGGCCTCGACGTTGGTGAGGGCGTCGTCCAGGATCGTCAGGTTCCGCAGGCCGAGGAAGTCCATCTTGACCATCCCCAGCTCCTCGCAGCTGGGGTAGTCGAACTGGGTGATGATCTGGCCGTCCTGCTCGCGGCGCATGATCGGGATCAGGTCAAGCAGCGGCTCGCTGGACATGATGACGCCGGCCGCGTGGACCCCCCACTGGCGCTTGAGACCCTCCAGGCCCCGGGCGACCTCGGGGTCGCTGGCGTGCAGGGCGCGGAACTCGCCGGCCTCACTGTGCCGCTTGTGGGTGGGGTCGAAGATGCCGGCCAGTGGGATGTCCTTGCCCATCAGGGACGGCGGCATCGCCTTGGTCAGCCGCTCCCCCATCGAGAAGGGGTAGCCGAGCACCCGCGAGGAGTCCTTGAGGGCCTGCTTGGCCTTGATGGTGCCGTACGTGACGATCTGCGCGACGCGGTCGTCGCCGTACTTCTCGGTGACGTAGCGGATCACCTCGTTTCGGCGGCGCTCGTCGAAGTCGACGTCGAAGTCGGGCATGGACATGCGCTCGGGGTTGAGGAAGCGCTCGAAGATGAGGCCGTGCTGCAGCGGGTCGAGGTCGGTGATGCCCATCGCGTACGCCGCCATGCTCCCGGCACCGGACCCGCGCCCGGGACCGACGCGGATGCCGTTGGCCTTGGCCCAGCTGATGAAGTCGGCGACGACCAGGAAGTACCCCGCGTACCCCTTGCTGGTGATGACCTCGGTCTCGTAGACGGCCTGTCGGCGCACGTCGTCCGGCACACCGCCGGGGTAGCGCCGCCCGAGGCCGAGCTCGACCTCCTTGACGAACCACGACTGTTCCGACTCGCCCGCGGGGCAGCCGAACCGCGGCATGTACTTCCCGACCGACTCGGTGAACCGCACGTCGCACCGCTCGGCGACGAGCAGGGTGTTGTCGCAGGCCTCCGGCAGCTCCTTCCAGACCTCGCGCATCTGGGCGGGCGACTTGAGGTAGAACTCGTTCGCGTCGAACTTGAAGCGGTTCGGGTCGGCCAGCGTCGACCCCGACTGCACGCACAGCAGGGCCTCGTGGGCCTTGGCGTCCTCGGCCCGGGTGTAGTGCAGGTCGTTGGTCGCCAGCAGCGGGATCTCGAGGTCCCGGGCGATCCGCATCAGGTCCTTCTCGACCCGGCGCTGGATGTCGAGGCCGTGGTCCATGACCTCGCAGAAGAAGTTGTCCTTGCCGAAGAGGTCCTGCAACTCGGCGGCCGCTTTCACGGCCTCGTCGTACTGCCCGAGCCGGATGCGGGTCTGGATCTCCCCCGAGGGGCAGCCCGTGGTGGCGATCAGGCCACCGTGGTACCTGGACAGGAGCTCGCGGTCGATCCGCGGCTTGTAGAACTGGCCCTCGAGGCTGGCCAGGCTCGCCAGGCGGAACAGGTTGTGCATCCCGCCGGTGTCCTCGGCGAGCAGCGTCATGTGGGTGAACGCACCTCCGCCGGAGACGTCGTCGCGGCTGCTGTCCGACGAACCGCCCCACCGCACCCGCGTGCGGTCCCCGCGGTGCGTGCCGGGTGTGACGTAGGCCTCCAGGCCCACGATCGGCTTCACCCCGTGCTTCTGCGCGGTCTTCCAGAACTCGTAGGCGCCGAAGACGAACCCGTGGTCGGTGGTGGCCAGCGCCGGCATGCCCATCCGAGCCGCCTCGGCGAACAGGTCGTCCACGCGCGCCGCACCGTCGAGCATCGAGTACTCGGTGTGGACGTGCAGGTGGGCGAACGAGTCGTCTCGACCGGATGACATGCGGGCGCCCTCCAAGGGTCCGGAACGGACAGTGGTCGACCGGGGAAGGGGTCCCTCCGACGAGCCGGGGGGACGTGGTCGCGCTGGGCGTGAGTCTAGGTCGTCGCACCGACGACCGGAGCCAGGCCCTCGTCGTCCCAGCGTGCTCGGCATGTCTCACGACATCGCGCACCGCACGGGCACCCACTCGGGGGAAGACAAACCTGGCAGGCTGAGGGCACCACGACCATCGTCCCCGGAGGCGCGAGCCGATGCCGTTCTTCATCCCCCGCCTGGCGCGGGTGGTGCGGACCCGCCTGGCGGGTTGGCGGCTGCCACTGACGCTTGCCGTGTGGATATTTTCTGAGCAGCTGGCTCGCCATGTGGCTCGTGGAGCCTGCCGACAACGAGATCACCCGCCCGGAGAACTACTGGTGGTGGTTCCTCGTCACCGCGTCCACCGTCGGCTACGGGGACTTCTTCCCCGAGTCGGCGGCCGG
>JBBSNO010000151.1:0-7174 GCA_038232615.1 Actinomycetales bacterium | reverse complement strand
GACGGCGCGCATCCGGGCGGGTCCCAGAGCCCCGACACCGTCGCCAGGACCGCGATCCGTTCCGACTGCTCACAGGCGACCGTGCTGGCCATGACGGCGCCGATGGCGAAACCCATGGCCAGCACCCGGTTGGTGTCGATGCAGGCGTCGGTGGCCACGCCGTCGATGAGATCGCCCACGAAGCGCTGGTCGTCGCTCCAGCCGGGCGTGTCGTCGATGTTCCAGGTGAGCAGGCCCTGGCCGTTGACCGGTTCGGGGGTGACCACCACGGCGCCCACGTCGTCGGCCTTCACCTTGCCATCTGCGTCGGGCTTGGTGAACGAGCTGAACGACTCCTCCAACGAGGCCGGCGAGTACGCGGTGAAATCGATCACCAGCGGCGCCGGGGTGGAAGGGTCGAGTCCCTGGGGTATGTAGCGCAGATACACCCGATCGCGGTCGCCGCTGCGGACCATCACCTCGGTTCGCCCGGGGGCGACGCTCGACCCACAACCGGCCGATCCGGTCGTCGCGGTAGCCGCGGTGGTCGACCCTCGGCGTGACCCAGGCGGTTCCGCTGACGTCGACGACGCCGCGCCTCCAGCCTGGTCGGCGTCGTCCGCCGATGCGCAGCCCACCAGCGAGGCCACGATGACGGCGGCGATCATCCCCGGCCGCACCCAAGTCGCTCCCACGACCAGGACGGTAGGGCACCGGCAACGAAGACGGCCCATCGGGCCGGCGTGTGGAGGTCGCCCGAGTGAGAGGAAACACGGTCAGGACATGACGTCGACGGGGCAGCGGATACCGGGCGAGCGAGATAGCCGCTCGTCAGCGGTCAGCAGCTGGACGTCAAGGGTCTCGGCCAGGGCCACGTAGGCCGCGTCGTAGACCGACAGGCTGTGTCGGAGCTCCCAACAGCGGGCCAGGAGTGGGGCGTGGGGCACTCGAAGCATTGCCAGGTCGGCGAGATCCGAACGGGCGATCTCCACGCGCTCATCGTCGAGTTCACCGGCGGCTGCCATCGACCGCCATGCCGAGAGCACCTCGAGGTCGATCACGTGTGGAGCGACGAGGACCTCGCCGGACAGGCGCCCTCGTGCGGTGTCGCCGTCGGCCTCGTCGTCGGCGAGCGCGGTGACCAGCACGCTGGCGTCGACGACGATCACCGACCGTCGCGATCGGCCCGAACGACCTCGGTGGCCATGGCGAGCGACGCCCGACCCCCTCGATGGCTCCCTGCCCGTTCGAGGATCTCGTCGAGGGTCGGGGTCTCGGCCTCCTCGGTGAGCCAGGCCAGCAAGTACTCCTGCAGGGACTGTCCAGCGTCGCTCGCCCGCCGTCGCAGCGTGGCGTGCACGGACTCCGGAACGGCCTTCACCTGAATGCTGGGCATCTCGGGAGTCTACTGGCGCGTGGCGCCAATCTGGCGCCACCCTGCGGCGCCTTGAGCGCCTGACGTGGATCCACCCGAATTCGCGGCCCCGAACTAGCCCTGGCGGGCGGCGATGGCTTCGGCGATGGCCAGGATGCGGTGGGCGTTGGCCACGTGGAGGTTCTCGATCATGCGGCCGTTGTGGGTGACGACGCCCTTTCCGGCGGCCACGGCCTCGTCGAAGGTGGCGATGAGGGCTCGAGCGTCTTCGACGGCGTCGTCGGCCGGGGCCCAGACGCGGTTGGCCGGTTCGACCTGGCTGGGGTGGATGAGCGTCTTGCCGTCGAAGCCCATCTGGGCGCCCTGGCGGCATTCGGCCTCGAAGCCGTCGGGGTCCTTGATGTCGTTGTAGACGCCGTCGAGGATGATCTTGCCGGTGGCCCGGGCGGCGAGCAGGCACAGGCCGAGCCCGGTGAGCAGCGGCTGGCGGCCGGGGACGTGGGCGGCGTGCAGCTCCTTGGCCAGGTCGTTGGTGCCCATGACCAGCACGGTGAGGCGTTCCGAGGCGGCGGCGATGGCCTCGGCGTGGAGCATGGCCACCGGGGTCTCCACCATGGCCCAGATCTTGGTGTCATCGGGGGCGCCGCCCGCTTCGAGCGCCGCCTCGACGGCGTGTACATCGTCGACCGAGTCGATCTTGGGCACCACCACGGCCGCAGGGCCGGCCTTGGCGGCGGCGGCGACATCCGCGTCGTGCCACTCGGTGCCGATCGAGTTGACCCGGATGGTCACCTCCTTGGCGCCGTAGTCGCCCGACGATGCCGCGGCGCACACCCGGTCGCGGGCCTCGGCCTTGGCGTCGGGAGCAACCGCGTCCTCCAGGTCGAAGATGAGCGCGTCGGCGTCGAGGCCCTTGGCCTTCTCCAACGCCCGCTCGTTGGCGCCGGGCATGTACAGCACCGAACGTCGGGGCAGGATCACCACCTCCTCGGCGACGCCGGCCATCAGACCTGCACCGCCCGGCCGATGGCCTCTAGGTCGCCGTCCTGGCCGAATGCCTCGCCAAAGCCGTAGCGCTCGGCCAGCTCGGGGTCGCGCTCGGCCAGCTGGCGGGCCAGGTCGACCATGACGTGGCACTGCTTGACTGAGGCGTCGTCCTCCATCTTTCCGTCGATCATCACCGCGCCGGTGCCGTCGCCCATCTCGTCGATCACGTGCTGGGCGTGGGCCACATCGTCCGGGTCGGGGGAGAACACCCGCTTGGCGATGTCGATCTGCACCGGGTGCAGACTCCAGGCGCCGACACAACCGAGCAGGAAGGCGTTGCGGAACTGGTCCTCGCAGGCCACGACGTCTTTGATGTCGCCGAAGGGACCGTAGAAGGGGAGGATGCCGTTGAGGGCGCAGGCATCGACCATGCGGGCGATGGTGTAGTGCCACAGGTCCTGCTGGTAGGTCGCCCGCGGGCCGTCGTCCTCGGTGGGGTCCGCCCGCACGAGATAGCCGGGATGCCCGCCCCCCACCCTGGTGGTCTTCATCCGGCGGTCGGCCGCGAGGTCCGCGGGGCCCAGCGAGATGCCCTGCATGCGGGGCGAGGCGCCGCAGATCTGCTCGACCTCGGCGACACCGCGGGCCGTCTCGAGCAGGGCGTGCACCTGGATCGGACGGCCTACCCCGGCCTTCGCCTCGAGCTGGGCGAGCAGCCGGTCGACGTAGTGGATGTCCTCGGGGCCCTCGACCTTCGGCACCATGACCACGTCGAGCCGGTCCCCGATCTCGGCGACCAGGGTCGTGAGGTCGTCGAGCGCCCACGGGCTGTCCAGGCTGTTGATCCGGGTCCACAGCGAGGTGTCGCCGAGGTCGGCGCCGCGGCCGACCTCGACCAGGCCCGCCCGCGCCGCCTGCTTGGACTCGGCCGGCACGGCGTCCTCGAGGTTGCCCAGCAGGACGTCCACCCGGCGCGCGAGCTCCGGCACCTTGGCGAGCATCTTCGGGTTCGAGGGGTCGAAGAAGTGGATCATCCGCGAGGGTCGCCAGGCGGCCTCCCGCAGCGGCTCGGGGGCACCGACGGCAAGCGGGCGGAAGAAGTCCTTGGCGCTGCGCACGGCCTCCAGGCTAGGCGGCTGGCCGGCCCGGCCGTGGTGCGCCCGGCGCCGCCCCTGACCCTCGGCGCACCCGGTCAGCCGGCGCGGCGGGTACGTCGGGTGAGCAGCCCGAGCATCCGTTCCTCGAGCAGCAGCGGTTCCACCGGCTTGGCGAGGTAGTCGTCGGCGCCGGCCCGTCGCGCGTCGCGCTCCACCTGCGCACCGGCGTCGCCCGTGAACAGCACCAGCGGCAGGGTCAGGGTCCGGGGGTCGGCGCGCAGCAGGCGGATCAGCTCGATGCCGGACAGGTCCGGCAGGCCGTGGTCGACCAGGACCCCGTCGAAACCGCCACCTCCGACGGCGGCCAGCCCCTGCTCGGCAGACAGCGCGCGGACGACCTCGGCGCTTCCGGTGAGCGCCGCCTCGACGAAGGCGCAGACCGTCGGGTCGTCGTCGATCACGAGCAGCCGGGGCAGTGGTTGCGGCCGGTCCGGCTCGATCGGCACGACCGGTGCGCCCGCCACGCAGGTGCGGCACCAGGGGCAGGTGCGCCACTCGCCGTCGAGCTGCTTGTCACAGCCGGCGCACCGGTCCCGTCCGACCGGCGTCCCGTCGTAGGGGCAGCACAGCATCCCGTCCGCGAGGGCCCGGGCGCACAGGGGGCAGCGCGTCCCCGAGACCGAGTCGACGTGGGTGGCCCGCAGCACCTCCTCGTAGGTCGTCTCCCCGCAGTGCGCCGCGGCCAGGGCGGAGGCCCGCAGCGTGAGCATGCCGTGCGAGCGGGCCGCCGCTCCGATCGCGGCCTCGGTCGGGGTCGTGAGCAGCACCTGTCGCAGGTGCGCCGTGACCGGTAGGACCTCGAAGACGCCGGTACGTCCTCGGTAGCCGGTGCCTCCGCACTCGGCGCAGCCCTTGCCGCGCCGGGGCGTGGCATCCGCCAGGTCGGCGGCGGTGAGGCCGAGCATCGCCAGGGTGCGGGGCGAGGGCACGTACGGAGCCGCACAGGCCCGGCACGGCGTACGGACCAGGCGCTGAGCCACGACCAGGCTGAGGGAGGAGGCGACCAGGAAGGGCTCGACGCCCATGTCGACCAGTCGGGTCACCGCCGATACCGCGTCGTTGGTGTGCAGGGTGGTGAGCACGAGATGGCCGGTGAGCGAGGCCTGCAGTGCGAGCTCGGCGGTTTCCTGGTCGCGGACCTCGCCGACCAGCACGACGTCCGGGTCCTGACGCAGGATGCTGCGCAGCCCGCGCGCGAAGGTGAGCCCGGAGCGCTCGTGCACCTGGACCTGGGTGATGCCGGCGACCTGCACCTCGACCGGGTCCTCGAGCGTGACGATGTTGCGGTCCGGCGTGGAGATCTGCTGGATCGCGGCGTACAGGCTGTTGGTTTTGCCCGAGCCAGTCGGACCGGTGAGCAGGACGAGCCCCTGCGCCTGCACGAGCGTGGAGGTCACCAGCTCGAGCTGCGAGGCGCTGAGCCCGGTCCGGCCCAGCATCGGCACTTCCTCGGCCCGCGGGAGCAGGCGGACGACGACCTTCTCCCCGTGCAGCGTCGGCACGGTCGAGATGCGGGCCTCGACGACCTTGCCGTCGACCGTCAGCTTGGCTCGACCGTCCTGTGGGCGCCGGCGCTCGGCGATGTCCAGGCCGGACACGATCTTGATGCGGCTGACCGTCGCCGCGATGGCGCTGCGCGGCACGGTCATGACATCGCGCAGCAGCCCGTCCACCCGGTAGCGGATGCGCAACTCGCCGGCCTGCGGCTCGACGTGCACATCGCTGGCGCGGGCGCGTACGGCGTCGGCCAGCACCACGTCCACGAGCCGGACGATCGGCGCCCCCTCGACCCCCTGCGAGGAGGTGTCGTCGGTCTCCGCTTCGACCGGCTCGATCCCCTCGAACAGGGTGTGCACGTCGGAGGAGTCCCCCGACAGGCTCCACGAGCGGACCAGGTGGTCGCGGACCTGGCTGGCGGTGGCCACGAGGACCACCAGCTCGGTGGCCCCGGTGTAGAGCCGCACGTCGTCGAGGGCCACCACGTTGGTGGGATCCGCGGTGGCGATGGTGACGCGGGTGCCGCCGCGCTCGCTCCTCAGGATCAGCACGCCGGCCCGCTCGGCGACCACCTGCGGCAGCAGGCGTACGGCCTCGGGCTCGGCCATGGTGCGGCCCAGGTCCACCAGGGGGAGTGAGAGCGCCTCCGCGAGCGCCTCCGCGACCTCGCGCTCGGTGGCGAACCCGTGGTCGACGACGAGGACGCCGAGTCGCTTGCGCGGTCCGCCCGACGTTCCGGCCTGCTGCTCCCTGAGCAGGGTGCCGAGCTGGTCGTCGGTCAGCAGCCCCTGCGCGACCAGGACCTCGCCGATCCGGCGGCGTCCACGGCGCGGTGCAGGGATGTCGCTCTCGGAGGTCAGGGTCACCGTGGGACCCTCGACCGGTGTGGCCGCCGGGTGAAGGTTCCGCCGTGGGGCGGATTCTTCGTTCCCTCGATCGGCGTGGCGGTGCGCACTAGACGAGCTTGTCGGCGTGGCCCGGGCAGTAGAGCGTCACGGCCCGCCGCACCGCCCAGTCGACCGTCGCGGGCTTGACCGTGATGGTGCTCGGCATCGCCGACATGCCCTTGGCCTTGACCTGGGCGAAGGTCTCACCGTTGTCGAACCCGGTGCACGCCTCGTCGCCCGCCTCCGCGATCTGCGAGGCCTTCGGCGGGACGAAGCGGAGCAGCCCGCCGATCTGGCGCTGGAGCTCGTCGATGGTGTCCTCGACCTCGGCCGACGTCGGGGTGCGTCGCGCCACCGCGATGGGTGTGGCGACCGCGGCGAGCGCGGCGGGGGCGCCCGCCACCGGCGCCGTGGGGAGGGCGGAGACCGGGGAGCCGGCGGCCGGCGCCGCGGGGGCCTTGCTGACGGGGGCCGGGGAGGCCTTCTTCACGGCGGCGGGCAGCTTCACCGCGATCGCGACCGAGCCGACAGAGGGCGGAACGGCCACCGCAGCGGGGGCCGGCGCCGTAGCACCCGTCACCTCGGCCCCGGGAGTGGTGTCGAGCAGCGCCGCCGCGACGGCCACCGGTGCCTGCCCCAGGTCTGACGACGCGGCGCCGCGGACGACGTCACCGCCTTCGCGAGGCATGCCCTGGGCGGTGACACCCAGGCCCAGGACCAGCGTCACCCCCGCGGTCGCCGCCAGCAGCACATGGTTCCGAACGGTGTGGTCGAGCATCGGCCTGCCCCTCTTGGTGGATGTATGAGGGGACATCGGCCGGGAACTCGGCTCCTTGAGAGTTGTCCGACCTCAGTCCGGCTCGTCCTCGCCGACGAAGGGCTCGCCGAGCCCTTTGGTCGCGGCCTGCTCCTCGACCCGGGTGTTCGCGCGGCGCTTCTTGCGCTCGGCACGGCGCTCGCGGTCCTCACGCTTGCGGGTGCTGGCGTGGTCGTGCCGTGCCTGCTCCGCGCTGAGGTCGACCGTCCGCGCCCGGGCGACGACCTCCTCCGTCACCTCTCGCAGCTGGTCGCGCAGGAAGTCGCGGGTCGCCACCTCGCCGAGCGTCTGGCGGAGCCCGGCGACCTCGCGGGTGAGGTATTCGACGTCGGCCTGCAGCCGCTCGTTCTGGGCCCGGTCCTCCTCTTGGCTGATCCGGTCCCGGTCGGCCTGCCGGTTCTGGGCCAGCAGGATGAGCGGAGCTGCGTACGACGCCTGAAGCGACAGGATCAGCGTCAGGAGGGTGTAGTTCAGG
>JBBSNO010000150.1:0-7205 GCA_038232615.1 Actinomycetales bacterium | reverse complement strand
GGGGCGGTCACCGTGGTCTCGGTCGGTCTTGCCTTCGCGATCGCGACGTTCTCGCAGATGGTGTTCGGCGAGCTCGTGCCCAAGAACTGGGCCATCGCCGAGCCGCTGCGGGTCGGGCGGGTGGTGGTCGGCTTCCAGCGCGGGTTCACGACGGCGACCAAGCCCCTGATCTCGTTCCTCAACGGCACGGCGAACCGCATCCTGCGGCTGGTCGGCGTCGAGCCGCAGGAGGAGCTGGCCTCGGCGCGCTCGCCGCAGGAGCTGTCGTCCCTGGCGGGGCGCTCGGCACAGCGGGGCACGCTTGAGTCGGGGACCGCCGACCTGCTCGCGCGGTCGATCCAGTTCGGCGACCGCACCGCCGCCGACGTGATGACACCGCGGCCACGCGTGACGTTCGTCGAATCGAACGACCCGGTCGAGCAGCTGCTCCTGCTCGCCGGCAGCACCGGGCACGCCCGCTTTCCTGTGCTCGGCGACGGCGTCGACGACGTGGTGGGCATGGTGCACTTCAAGCACGGTGTGGCGGTTCCGCCCGCCGACCGCGCGAGCCGGACGGTCGGCGACGTCATGCGCTCCGTCCGTGCCGTGCCGGCGTCCATGGAGCTCGACCCGCTGCTCGGCGTCCTGCGCGAGCCGGGGCTCCAGATGGTCGTCGTCGTCGACGAGTATGGCGGCACCGGCGGCGTCGTCACCCTCGAGGACCTCGTCGAGGAGATCGTGGGTGAGATCGAGGACGAGCAGGACCGGCCCGTCGAGGGGCACCGCCAGCTGTCGGACGGCGGGTGGCGGCTATCCGGCCTGCTGCGGCCCGACGAGGTGGACGAGCTCGTGGGGATCCACCTTCCCGATGCCCGGGAGACCGACACCCTCGGGGGGCTGATGACCGAGCACCTGGGTCGTCTGCCGGACGTCGGTGACCGGGTCGTGCTGGACGTGGCGGACGGCGAGCAGACCGACTCGGACGGGTTGCCGACGTCCGGCAGGGTCGAGCTCGAGGTCGTGCGACTGGACGGCCGACGCGTCGACCGGGTGACCCTGCACCAGCTGCCGGCGGCTTCCGGGGCCGCCTCCGCCGAGCATCCCGAGGGTCGTGCTGCGGAAGAGCCGCCGCGGGCCGACGAGGAGGTGCACCGGTGAGCGACGGCACGGCGATCGTGATCGCGCTGGCGCTGCTGGTGGGCAACGCCTTCTTCGTGGGCGCCGAGTTCGCGCTGATCTCGGCGCGGCGCACGCAGGTCGAGCCGCGGGCGCTGGCCGGGTCCGGCGCTGCCCGGCTCACGCTGCGCGCCATGGAGAACGTCTCGCTGATGATGGCGGGAGCCCAGCTCGGCATCACGATGTGCTCGCTGGGTCTGGGCGCCCTCGGCGAGCCGGCCGTGGCTCACCTGCTGGAACCCGTCTTCGTCGCGGCCGGCGTCCCGGAGTCGTTGTCGTCGTTGGTCTCTTTCGCGCTGGCACTGGCGGTCGTCGTCTTCCTGCACATGGTGCTGGGCGAGATGGTGCCCAAGAACATCGCCATCGCGGGGCCGGAGCGGGCCGCGATCGCTCTTGGACCCGTGCTGTACGGCATCGTGACCGTGCTCAAGCCGGTGATCTGGGCCCTGAACTGGGTCGCGAACCACGTGCTGCGGCTGCTGAAGGTCACCCCGCGGGACGAGGTCGCGTCGACGTTCACCGCCGACCAGGTGGCGTCGTTCGTCGCGGAGTCACGACGCGAGGGGCTGTTGGACGACGACGAGCACGACCTGCTCGCCGGCGCGCTGTCGTTCGACGCGCGTCAGGTGTCGACGGTCGTGCTCGCAATGGACGACATGGTCACCGTCGGGCCCGAGGCCACCGTCGACGAGGTCGAGGCGCTGTGCGCCCGCACCGGGTACTCGCGGTTCCCGGTGGTCGACTGCGGGCAGGTCACCGGCTACCTGCACCTGAAGGACCTGCTGGGCACGCCCGCCACGGGGCGTGGGAAGCCGGTGCCGGCGCAGCGCCGTCGTCCGCTCGTGTCGGTGGAGCGCGACCAGACTCTGCGCTCTGCCCTGTCGGACATGCAGTCGCGGGGGGCGCACCTGGCCTGTGTGGTGGAGCCTGGGTCCGGGGGGCTGGTGGGGCTGGTTGCGCTGGAGGACGTCGTGGAGGAGCTGGTGGGCGAGGTGGCGGACGGCGCCCAGCGCGCGGTGCGGGCGGGGGAGACCTCGTGAGCACGCGACCTCCGCTGTGGGGCGACGGTCTCGGCCGGACGGCGACGCGCAGCGCCCAGATCCTGATCGTGCTCGCCCTGGTCGTGGTCGTGACGTTCGTGGCCGTGCGCCTTCGGCTCGTCGTCGTCCCCCTGCTGATCGCGACCCTGATCGCGGCGGCTCTCGCGCCCGTCGTGTCGTGGCTGCGTCGCCGCCGGCTGCCGCGCCTGGTCGCGGTGTGGCTGACCCTGCTCGGGTTGCTGGCCCTGCTCGCAGGCGCGTTCTGGTTCGTGGGTCGTGCGGTGCAGCAGCAGTGGGGCGAGCTGGTGCAGGGGGCGACCGACGGCCTGGACGAGCTGCAGACCTTCCTGACCGAGCGCTTCGGCATCGACGACGAGCAGATCGAGCAGGCGCAGTCGTCGATCGGGGAGTTCCTGCGCGGGTCCCAGCTGAAGAGCGGCGCCGTGACGGGGGCCGTGGCGGTCGTCGAGGTGCTGGCCGGGCTCTTCCTCGGGCTCGTCGTCCTGTACTTTTTGCTCGCGGACGGTTCCGGGATCTACCGCTTCCTGCGCGACCAGGTGCCAGCGCGCCACCGCGACCAGCTCGATGCGGTCTCCGCGCGGTCCGTCGAGGTGCTCGGCGGCTACGTGCGCGGCACCGCGACGATCGCCTTCGTCGACGCCCTCGTCATCGGCATCGCCCTCGTCGTGCTGGGGGTGCCCCTCGCGCTGCCGCTGGCCGTGGTCGTCTTCATCGGCGCCTTCGTGCCGCTCGTCGGGGCCACCGTCGCGGGCGCGCTGGCCGCGCTCATCGCCCTGGTCGCCAACGGCCCGGTCACGGCGCTGATCGTGCTCGGCGTCGTGATCGCGGTGAACCAGCTCGAGGGCGACCTGCTGGCGCCGGTCGTGCTCGGTCGCAGCTTGCGGCTGCACCCGCTGGCGGTGCTGCTGGCCCTCTCGGCCGGCACCATCGTCGCGGGCATCATCGGTGCCGTCCTGGCCGTGCCGTTCGCCGCCGTCAGCTGGGCCGCCGTCTCGACCCTGAGGGCGCAGTGCGAGGCGAACGACGTCGCGCCACCCGACCCCCCTGGCGTCGATCAAGGAACTCCCGACCCCCCTGGCGTCGATCAAGGAACTCCCGACCGACCGGGATGACGCCGCCCCCCGGCCGGTCGCGAAGTCCTTGATCGCGGGAGATGAGTTCCTTGATCGCCGCGGAGGGGCGGGGAGTCAGCGGCGGGCGGGTACGTGCTGCTCGACGCCGACCACGCGGCCGCTGCTGCGCGACACGTGCGCGACGAGTACCTCGGCGGCGTCCAGGAACGGGTCGCGCGCGGGGACGACGTCCGCCAGCCCGACCGTCGTCCGCCCCGCGATGGCCCCCAGCAGGGTGCCGAGGACCGGTCGGTGCGTGCAGACGAGCACCGGCTGGCCCTTGTCGAGCAGCCTGCCGACCAGTTCGGCGACCTTGCCCGGGTTACGCCGGTGGCCGTCCTCGGAGAGTCGGCCCCTGGTGCGCACGGGGGTGCTCGTCGCGTCGACGTACGGGCGCACGGTGTCGGTGCACCGCTTCCAGGGACTGGTGACCACGCGGTTGGGGGCCCACGCCCGCAGGAAGGGCACGAGCGCAGCCGCCTGCCGCTGACCCTGACCCACCAGCGGCCGGATCGAGTCGTCGCGGCCCCAGGCCGTGCGGGGATGGGCCACGGCGTGGCGCAGGACGACCAGCGGCCAGGTGTCCAGCGCGCCGGCGTCGTGGGCGGCGACCAGCGCCGTGAGCTGCTGGCGGTCACCGCGCCGGGTCAGGCGCGACAGGGCCTGGTCGGGGCTGGCCCACTCGCACCGGTCGATCTCGCGCGGGTTCGGCGGCGCGGGCAGGGGATCGCCGGCCACGTGCGCCGCCCAGTACGTGACGCGCTTGTCGAGGGAGTCCGAGAGCCGGTAGTGGGCCGTCGGCAGCGGGACGCCGAGCCGCACCCGCAGCCCGGTCTCCTCGGCGACCTCGCGGTAGGCGGCTTCGACGGCACCCTCCCCGGGGTCGAGCTTGCCCTTGGGCCAGGACCAGTCGTCGTAGGCGGGACGGTGGACCAGGAGCGTCTCCAGCGTGCCCCCCGTCTCCAGCCGCCAGCAGACGGCCCCCGCCGCGTGGACGACCGGAGTCCCGGCGTCCACCGACAGCAGCCGGTCCGGGGGGCGAGGGGTGGGGTGGCTCACTGTCGCCGGGTGCCGCGGCGACGCGCGCGCGTCGCGATGAGGTGCTCCTGCAGGTCGCGCAGCGGGGTTCCCTCGTCGTCGAGGTGGTGCCGGGTCCAGACACCGTCCGGCCCGAGGTGCCACGACGCGGTGCCGGGGTCCATGGCGAGGCTGATCAGCTCGTCGAGGGCGGAGACGTGCGAGGGGTCGACCAGGCGGGTGAGCGCCTCGACCCGGCGATCGAGGTTGCGGTGCATCAGGTCTGCGCTGCCGATGTACACGGACGGGTCACCTCCTCCGGCGAACGCGAACACGCGCGAGTGCTCCAGGAACCGGCCGAGCACGCTGCGGACCCGGATCGTCTCGCTCAGCCCCGGCACCCCCGGCCGCACCGCGCAGATGCCGCGGACGACGAGGTCCACCGGGACGCCCGCCCGGGACGCCCGGTACAGCGCGTCGATGATGGTCTCGTCCACGATCGAGTTGAGCTTCAGCCGCACGGACGCCGGGTCGCCCGCCTCGTGGTGCCTGATCTCGGCGTGGATCAGGTCCACCAGCCCCGCCCGCAGCGAGCGCGGCGCGACCAGCAGCCGGTGGAAACGGGTCTTGGGCGCGTACCCCGACAGCTGGTTGAACAGTCGGGTGAGGTCCTCGCCGACCTCGGGGTCGCAGGTGAGCAGGCCGACGTCCTCGTAGAGCCGTGCGGTCTTGGGGTTGTAGTTGCCGGTGCCCACGTGGCAGTAGCGGCGCAGCCCGTCCGACTCCTGCCGGACGACGAGACTGAGCTTCGCGTGCGTCTTCAGCCCGACGATGCCGTAGACGACGTGGACGCCGGCCTGCTCCAGCTTGCGCGCCCACGTGATGTTCGCGCGCTCGTCGAAGCGGGCCTTGATCTCCACCAGGGCGAGCACCTGCTTGCCGGCGTCGGCGGCGTCGATCAGGGCGTCGACGATCGGGGAGTCGCCCGACGTCCGGTAGAGGGTCTGCTTGATCGCGAGCACGCGCGGGTCTGCGGCGGCCTGCTCCAGGAACTCCTGCACGCTGGTGGAGAAGGAGTCGTAGGGGTGGTGCAGGAGGATGTCGCGGCTGCGGATCGCGGCGAGCACGTCGCTCGGCTTGGCCGTCTCGACCTCGGCCAGGTGCCGGTGGGTCTTCGGCACGAACTTGGGGAAGTGCAGCTCGTGCCGGTCGGCGTCGGCGACGAGGTTCAGCCCGCGCAGGTCCAGCGGCTTGGGCAGCTCGTAGACCTCGGCCGGGCTGACGCCGAGCTCGCGCACCAGCAGGTCGCGCACGTGCTCGTCGATGTCGGCGGCGATCTCCAGTCGCACCGGGGGACCGAACCGGCGGCGCAGCAGCTCCTTCTCCAGTGCCTGCAGGAGGTTCTCGGCATCGTCCTCCTCGACCTCGAGGTCCTCGTTGCGGGTGACGCGGAACGTGTGGTGCAGCTGGACGACCATGCCCGGGAAGAGCTGGTCGAGGTGGACGGCGATCAGGTCCTCGAGCCCGACGAACCGGGTCGACCGCTGCGGTGCCCCACCGGCCTCGGCCGGCTGCGGGGTGGCGACCTCGACGAAGCGCGGCAGCAGTGGCGGCACCTTGACACGCGCGAAGTGCTCGGTGTCCGTCATCGGGTTGCGCACGACGACCGCCAGGTTGAGCGACAGCCCGGAGATGTAGGGGAACGGGTGTGCCGGGTCGACGGCCAACGGAGTGAGCACCGGGAACACCTGGTCGCGGAAGAAGTGGTGCAGGTGCTCCTGCTCGGCCGGGGCCAGCGAGTCCCAGTCGACCACGGTGATGCCGTGCCCGTGCAGCGCCGGGCGGAGGTCGTCCGCGAAGACCTTGGCGTGCCGCGCCATCAGCTCCTGCGTCCGGGTGGCGATGGCTTCGAGGACCTCGCGCGGCTCGAGCCCGGACGCCGCCGTCATGGCCAGCCCGGTCGCGATCCGCCGCTTGAGTCCGGCGACGCGCACCATGAAGAACTCGTCGAGGTTGCTGGCGAAGATGGCGAGGAACCGGACGCGCTCGAGCGGCGGCTGCGTGGTGTCCTCGGCGAGCTCGAGCACCCGCTCGTTGAAGGCGAGCCAGCTCAGCTCGCGGTCGAGGAACCGGTCGTCCGGCAGCGGGTCGGGGTCGGCGTCGCGAGCGTCGTCGGGCCCGCGCGCGGCGTCCGTGCCCCTGAGGACCGCTGCGGGGGTCGGTCGTAGTACTGGCTGGGCCATCCACGCATGATGCCAGCCCTGGGTGGCCGGCGCGGCCCCGCCGCTGCTCATCCTTCCCGCGCGGCGTCCGCAGTTGTGGTCGTCCGGGCAGCCACTTGTGCGGACGTCGGCGATCGGCCTCCGCGTGCGTCCGCAGTTGTGGTCGTCCGGGCAGCCACTTGTGCGGACGCCGGCGCGTGGGCGCGCGTGCCCGACGTCCCGTCCACAGCCGGCGCCGTCTCTCCCGCCCTCCACAGGCGCCTCGACGAGGTCCCAGCGCCGACGTCGAGCGCGGGAACGTCGTCGAATGGCCAGCACGCCCTACCTCGACCATCCAGGCCTCGCTGCCCTCGCCGAGCGCCAGTCCCGTGTCGTCCTGGTGTCGCAGCTCGGCGAGCTGGGCATCACCCGCGCACAGCGCCGGGCCCACATCGACGCGGGCCGGTGGCGCAGACTCGGCCGGTCCGCGGTGGTCGTCGACCTGGGACCACTCGTCGGCGAGACGGCCTGGTGGGTTGCGCTCGCCCAGACGGCCAGGGGTGCACGACTGGGTGGGGTGACGGCCTTGCAGGTGGCGGGCCTGCGCGGCTACACCGAGCCGTGCCTGCACGTCTGGGTCGAGCGGCCGGTTCACCACG
>JBBSNO010000149.1:0-7215 GCA_038232615.1 Actinomycetales bacterium | reverse complement strand
GCGCGCCGACGTGGACACGGAGCTGCTGGCCCGCAGCGAGCTGCAGCTGTCCCTGCACCTGTACGTGGTCGACCGCGACCACGAGAGCCTGGACGCCGCGCAGCGCGCCATGGACCTTCTGCACGACCGGCCGCTGTCGGAGGTGGCGGTGCGGGCGGCGGGGATGCGTTCGCGGACGGCGGCCGGCCTCGCGCACGGGCGGGACGTCGAGGAGTCCGCGGCGGCGTCGAGGTCCGCGGAGCAGGCGCTGGACGGTGCGCGCCGGCTGGGCCTGACCGACGTCGAGAGCGACGTGCTCATCACCCTCGCGTCGCTCGACGAGGCCGCGGGCGACGCCGGTGCGGCTGCCGAGCGGCTCGTGCGAGCCCGCGACCTGGCCCGAGCCGGAGGCCCGCGTGCTGCCGGTGATCGCGGAGTACGTCGCGGGCAGCTGGGAGAGCAGCGCCCGCGCGTCACAGCTGGCCGGACGCCGTCCGCCCGACGGGGTCGCGGCACGCCTCGCCACGGCCGAGCTCTACACACTCGTGGCGCGCGGCGACCACGGCGCCGCCGCACGGGTCGGCGAGCTCGAGAGCGCCTGGCACCACGACGGGCAGATCGCCCTGGTGGCGGGGGGTTGCGGGGCCGACCTGCTGGCGTGGCAGGGTCGGCACGCCAAAAGCCGTGGCCGCGGCGCAGCGGGCCACCGACTCCGGGCCGAGGCGGAGTTCGCGCGCCTGCAGGGCCGGGACGACGTGGACGCGTGGGAGCGCTCGGTGGATGCGTTCGCCTACGGCTACCCCTACGAGCAGTCCCGCAGCCGCTGGCGACTCGCCGAGGCGCTGGTGTCCGCCGGTCGGCGGCAGGAGGCGGCCGTCGTCGCCGGGACCGCCCACGCGACCGCCGTCGCGCTGGGAGCCGCGCCGCATCGGGCCGTACCGAGGTGGTCGCCATCGCCTACCGGCGCGGCCTCCTGGAGACCCCGTAGGGCGTCGTCCGCTGACGTGCCCCACCGGCGCGTCGTCGGTCGGCTGCCGCGGGTACTACCGGCGGCCGCCCGGCGGGACCCGCAGATCGACCCAGACGAGGCGGTGGTCGCTGGACGGGAACGGGAACTTGCCGGTGAGCTGGTAGCCGGGCTGGTCCGTCCGCGGCCAGAAGACACCGCTACCGAGAACGCGCAGGGGCCGCGACGGCAGGACGTAGTCGGCGCGCAGGTTTCCCGGCGCGGAGTCGGCGAAGTCGGCGGTGTCGTAGCGCGGGTCGCTGCGGTGCGTCAGGTTGGCACCCGCTTGCAGCGCACCGGCCTCGACGGCACCCTCGGACGCCGGCAGCGGGTCGACGACCCGCGGGTGCTCCAGCAGCTGCTGGATGGCGCCGGGCACGGAGTCGCCGTCGAGGGGGTCGCTGTTCTGGTCGCCGGCCACCACGAACGCGGAGCCGGGGCGCAACCCGCCTCGCTGGCCCTGGTCGTCGTAGATGTAGGACGAGGAGCGGCCCGGGCTGACGTAGTCGGCCCAGAAGCGGATCTCGTCGTAGTTGCGCAGTCCGTTGCGGTCCTCGGCGCCGTCGAAGACCGGGGGCGTCGGGTGCGAGACGAGGAAGTGCACGGTGCGACCGCCGACCCGTACCGGCACGTCCCAGTGCGACTTGCTGGAGAGACGGACCACCTCCAGCTCCTCGGGCGAGAACCAGTCGGCGGGAGCCGCCGTCGCCGGGTCGTCGGGCAGCCGGGCACCGGGCATGTCCGCCCACCGGAACGTCTGGAACGTGCGCACCGCCTCGGTGTCGATCGGGTAGCGGGAGAGCACAGCCATCCCGAACTGGCCCTCGAAGAAGCCGAACCCGAACGCGTCGTCGGGGCCGCCGACGCTGCCGTCGTTGTTGAGGTCGAAGCCCCTGGGGATGCCGGTGTTGGACGGCGCGACGTACGCGTACGGGTAGTCGATCGGCGCCGCGCCGTTCTGGCCCTGCTCCAGGTAGTTGTCCCGGAAGTCGTCGACCGCGCTGCCGTCCTCGACGTAGTCGAACTCGTTCACCAGCAGCACGTCCGGGCGCACCCGCTGCACGATCTCGGCGACGGCCTGCACCTGGTCGTCGGTACCGCTGGCCAGCGAGACGCTGAGCTGACCCGGCACGCTCCGGTTCAGGGACGCGTTGAACGTGGAGAACCGGGCGTCCTGCGGCCCCTTGTCGGCGAGCGGTCCGGGTGCGGCAGTCGCCGCCGGGGTGGTGAGCAGCGTCGCCGCGAGCAGGGCGGGTACGGCGGCGACGGTGACGAGGCGGGCAGTCGTTCTCATGGGCTCTCCAACGGGTCGGGGTCGACCCGAGGAACCTAGCGCCGCGACGCGTGTCGCGGGGTGAACGGCGGGTGTCGTTCGCCGGTGGTTGCGCGGGTGGCCCGGCGACCGGCGTCCTGGCGCTAACGTCCCGGTGTGCCCGTGACCGCGGTGCTGTGCCCGCACCCCCCGCTGCTCCTGCCGGAGGTGACCGGTCCCGGGGCGGACGAGGCCCTGGGCTCACTGCGGACCGCCTGCCACGACGCGGTCGCCGCCCTGCTGGCACCCCGGCCGCGGCGCACGGTCGTGGTGGGGCCGGGCGTGCGGACGGCGTGGCACGAGGTGGGCCAGCCTGCGCTGTCGCGCGCGGCCGTGCTCGCCGGCCTCGGTGTCCCGGCCGGTCAGGAACTCGCGGTTGGCTCAGCGACCGACCTGCCGCTCTCCCTCGCCGTCGGCACGTGGCTGCTGGACGAGGTCGGGACGCAGCGGTGCACCGCCTGGCTCGAGGTGGCCGCCGACGCGACCCCCCAGGACTGCCGGCGTCTCGGCGTCGAGCTCGCCGCCACCTACGACGCACTGCTTGTGCTCGGCGACGGCAGCAGCCGGCGCGGCGTGGACGCCCCCGGGGGCAGCGACGACCGGGCGGAGGCCTTCGACGGCGTGGTGGCCGCTGCGCTGGCCGACGGGAACGGCGACGCACTGCTGTCCGTGGACCCGGCCCTGGCCGCCGAGCTGGGCGCAGGCGGACGCGTCTCCTGGCAGGTGCTGGCCGGGTGGGCGCAGCGACGCACCACGCGGGGCCGGCTGACCTACGGCGCAGCCCCGTTCGGCGTCGGCTACCACGTGGCCACCTGGTCGACACCGGCCCGCGCACGGTGAGGCCCGTCGTCGCGGTCGTCGGTGCGACCGCGACCGGCAAGTCCGACCTGGGTGTCGCGCTGGCGCGGGCGCTGGGGGGCGAGGTCGTCAACGCCGACGCATCCCAGCTCTACCGCGGCATGGACATCGGCACCGCGAAGCTGCTGCCCGACGAGCGTGGGGGAGTGCCCCACCACGTCCTCGACGTCCTCGACGTCCGCGAGGAGGCGAGCGTCGCGGCGTACCAGCGGTCGGCGCGCGCCGCGTTCGACGACATCCGTTCGCGCGATCACGTGCCGGTGCTGGTGGGCGGGTCCGGTCTGTACGTGCGCGCCGCCCTGGACCGGCTGGAGTTCCCCGGCACGGACGCCTCCGTGCGGGCCCGGCTGGAGGCCGAGGCAGCCGCGCTCGGCGGCGCTGCCCTGCACGCACGGCTGACCGAGCAGGACCCGCTCGCCGCGGCCAACATCGCCCCGACCAACGTGCGTCGTGTCGTCCGCGCCCTGGAGGCGATCGAGGTGACGGGCAGGCCGTTCAGCGCCACGCTGCCGCAGCACACCTACGCCGTCCCGGCCGTCCAGGTGGGCCTGCGCGTCCCGCGCGACCTGCTCGACCAACGCATCGCGGCGCGCGTCGACGCGATGTGGGGACGGGGGCTCGTCGGGGAGGTGCGCGCGCTCGAGGGCCGAGGCCTGCGCGAGGGTCGGACGGCGGCGCGGGCGCTGGGGTACGCGCAGGTGCTGTCGTTCCTCGCCGGTTCGTGCGACCAGGACCAGGCCCGCGCGGACACGGTGCGCGGCACGCGGCGCTTCGCCAGACGGCAGGAGTCGTGGTTCCGGCGCGACCCCCGCGTGCGCTGGCTCGACGTCGTACCGGCGGCGGACGTCGTCCGCCGGGCCCTCGCGGCCCTGGAGCCCTACGACCCGTAGCCGGCCCGAAGCCCAGCCGGCCCGGCGCCCGGCCGGCCCGACGCCCTAACCTGGGCGGGTGGAGAAGCTGCGGTTCACCAAGGGGCACGGCACGCAGAACGACTTCGTCCTGGTCGACGACCCCGACGGCCGGCTCGAGCCCGAGCTCGACGCGGAGCTGGTCGCCGCCCTGTGCGACCGGTGCGCCGGCGTGGGCGCCGACGGGCTGATCCGGGTGGTGCGGTCCGACGCGTGTGCCGACGGCGCGAAGGCGCTGGCCGAGGACCCGGACGCCCGCTGGTTCATGGACTACCGCAACGCCGACGGCTCGGTCGCCGAGATGTGCGGCAACGGCGTGCGCGTGTTCGTGGCCTACCTCCTGCGTGAGGGGCTGGTGGACGCGATGGACCTCACCGTGGAACGGCCCCTGGCCGTCGGCAGCCGCGGCGGGGTGAAGCGGGTCCACCGTCGTCCGGGGCCGGGAACCGAGCCGTACCTGGCCGTCGACATGGGGCCGTGGCGGCTGACCGGTGGCGACCAGGCAGCCAGCGCCGGGCACGACGCCCTGGTCCACGTCGCCGGGCTCGAGGTGGCCCGCCCCGGTCTGTCCGTCGACCTCGGCAACCCGCACACCGTGGTCGTGCTCGCCGACGACTCCGAGCTGGACGCGGTGGAGCTGCACGGTGCTCCCGTCGTCGAGCCGGTGCCGGCTCACGGCACCAACGTCGAGCTGGTCGTGATGGCTGACAGCGAGCCCGGACCGGACGGCGACGTGGGCGTGCTGCGCATGCGTGTGCACGAGCGTGGGGTGGGCGAGACGCGGTCGTGCGGCACCGGGGCCTGCGCGGCGGTGCTCGCTGCGCGCACGTGGGCGGGCGAGGGGTCACCTACGACCTGGCACGTCACCGTCCCTGGCGGGCAGGTCGAGGTGCTGGTGACCCGCGACGGCCGCGTGGAGCTCGCCGGACCGGCTGTGCTGGTGGCCGACGGCGTCGTCGACGTCGCGCAGCTGCGGACTCCGGACCGCTCCAACCGGCGTTGAATTACTTCGCTGGTCCGTGCAACGTCGGGCGTGGCTGGCACGTCATGACCTGCGAGGGGCGCCGCGGACCTGGTGCAGGCCGGCCTGGGGCACCTCTCACCACGTAGGGGAGCGCTGCGGGGGTGGCCCTCGTCGGTGGTCTTCGTGGGTACCTCGTGCAGGGGGCGAGGTACCCACGGAGGCCGTGACCGGCGGTGGACGCCGTCGCGGCCCGCACAGGATCGGGGCTGACATGCGCGAGGTCACCGGGGCGTTCATGCACGGCGAGCCGGCCGAGCGGACGGTGAGCCGCGAGCAGCTGCGCCGGTAGCGTTCCGTCGCGATGGACGGCGACCACTACTTCTCCGCGAGCCCCGCGGCCCCCGACGAGCGACGCACCCTGGCGGTGCGGCTGTCGGGCCGCGACGTCGACGTCGTCACCGCGTCCGGCGTCTTCAGCTCCCACCGGCTCGACCTGGGCACACGTGTCCTCCTGCGCGAGGTGCCGCCCTCGCCGCCGTCCGGGGACCTGATGGACCTCGGCTGCGGCTGGGGGCCCCTGGCGCTGACGATGGCGATCCAGTCGCCCGGCGCACGGGTGTGGGCTGTCGACGTCAACGAGCGGGCGCTCGACCTGGTGCGGCGCAACGCCGCGTCGCTCGGGCTCGCCGGGGTCGAGGCGGTGACGCCGGACCAGGTGCCGGACGACGTCGCTCTCGCCGCTGCGTGGTCGAACCCGCCGATCCGGGTGGGCAAGGCGGCTCTGCACGAGATGCTCCGACGGTGGCTGCCGCGGCTCGTCCCGGGCGGTCAGGCGCACCTCGTCGTCCAGCGCAACCTCGGAGCCGACTCCCTGCACGCGTGGCTGTCCGCGGAGCTGGGTCCCGCGCTGGTGACCGAACGGGCGGGCAGCGCCAAGGGCTTCCGCGTCCTGCGCACGACGCGACCAGCCTCCGCCGCAGGCGTGCGAGGTCCGGAATCCCCTCGCCGTGGCGGTCGTTGACGTGTCAGGGTGGACAACTGATCCACCCAGAGTCCGGAGGCACATGAGCCAGCCCGCACACCAGCCCGCAGCGTCCTCGGGTGACGCGGTCGAACGCATCCTGCGCCGCCACAGCGACGCCGACATCGTGCTCGGCGCCAGCGCCGTCGACGACGAGGCCTTCGCGGAGCAGGACGGCGCGGCTGGAGCGCTGGACACCGACGGGGACCAGCTCGACCTCGACGAGCGCCGTGCACTGCGCCGGGTCGCCGGGCTGTCCACCGAGCTCGCGGACGTCTCCGAGGTCGAGTACCGGCAGCTGCGGCTCGAGCGGGTCGTCCTGGCCGGTCTCTGGACGACAGGCACCGGCGCGGACGCGGAGAACTCGTTGCGCGAGCTGGCGGCGCTCGCCGAGACCGCAGGCTCGGAGGTGCTGGACGGTGTCCTGCAACGTCGTCCGCACCCCGACCCCGCGACGTTCCTGGGCTCCGGCAAGGCGGCCGAGCTCAAGGGCATCGTCGCCGCCACGGGCGCCGACACCGTGGTGTGCGACGGTGAGCTGTCGCCGTCCCAGCGCCGCGGCCTGGAGGACATCGTCAAGGTCAAGGTGATCGACCGGACGGCGCTGATCCTCGACATCTTCGCCCAGCACGCCCAGTCCAAGGAGGGCAAGGCGCAGGTGGAGCTCGCCCAGCTCGAGTACCTGCTCCCACGGCTGCGCGGCTGGGGCGAGTCGATGTCGAGGCAGGCCGGTGGGCGGGTCGCCGCGGGCGCCGGGATCGGCTCCCGGGGGCCGGGTGAGACGAAGATCGAGCTCGACCGGCGCCGCATCCGAACACGGATGGCGAAGCTGCGCCGCGAGATCAAGGGGATGAAGCCCGCCCGCGAGACCAAGCGTGCCAACCGCACCCGCCACGACATCCCGAGCGTGGCGATCGCCGGGTACACCAACGCCGGCAAGTCGAGCATCCTCAACCGGCTCACGGGTGCGGGCGCGCTCGTCGAGGACGCCCTCTTCGCGACCCTCGACCCGACCGTGCGCCGGGCGGAGGCGACCGACGGTCGCGTGTACACGCTCGCGGACACCGTCGGCTTCGTCCGGCACCTTCCGCACCAGCTCGTGGAGGCGTTCCGCTCCACGCTCGAGGAGGTGGCCGACTCCGATCTCGTCCTGCACGTCGTCGACGT
>JBBSNO010000148.1:0-7298 GCA_038232615.1 Actinomycetales bacterium | reverse complement strand
GGTCGCCGATGTACCTGCTCGTGATGGCGTCGATCGCCGGGGTCGGGTCGAGGATCTCGTCCGCGGCGATGCCTGCGACGGGGCTGCCCAGCACCACGCGCGGCACGTCGCCGCAGGCCTCGGTGGTCGAGAGGCCGACCGCCTCGAGCCGACGCCAGATCTCGGGCACGTCCTCCACGCGGATCCAGTGCAGCTGGATGTTCTGGCGGTCGGTGACGTCGGCGGTGCCGCGTGCGAACTCGGTCGAGATCTCGCCGACGACGCGGAGCTGATCGGTGCTCAGCGCGCCGCCGTCGATGCGGACGCGCAGCATGAAGAACTCGTCCTCGAGCTCGTGCGGCTCGAGCTGGGCGGTGCGGCCACCGTCGATGCCCGGCTTGCGCTGCGTGTACAGGCCCCACCAGCGGAACCGGCCGTGCAGGTCGTCTCCGGAGATGCTGGCGAATCCCTCTCGGGAGTAGACCGTCTCGATGCGGTGCCGGACGTTCAGACCGTCGTCGTCCGCCTTGAACGACTCGTTGTGGTTGAGCGGCGCGCGTCCGTCGACGGCCCACTGGCCGTGGGAACGGTTGGCACCTCCACGCACCGGGCGCGTGGAAGTGCCGTCGAGCGTAAGAGCGGGGGCTTGGCCGGCGGCCATGGGACGTCCTCGTCGTCGTGGGACGCGCGAGCACCGCGGGTTCCCTCAGGCGCCTCGACACAGCGGGACGTCGGGCAGGACCGGGCAGACGCGCGCCCGGTCGGTCAGGATCGGGCGCGGTTCACACCGGTCGACACACGAAGCTGCTCTGCACGCGCTGCAGGTCCACGTGGCGACGTACCACGAGGAAGGTGCTGAGGGCGGCGAGCATGCGGCGATCGTACGTCGACCCACGAACGCCTCGGGCACCCCGTCCGCATCGTGGACGAGGTGCCCGGTGGTCGAGACGGTCAAGAGCCGCTCGAGACGGCCTGGTCGAGGCGTCGGCCAGTCGGTCCGGTCAGGAGCGGATGGTGGCCCGCACCCGGGAGCCGGCGCGACTCGCCATCCCGTCTGCCTTGCGCTGCTGCCGCTTCGCGACGCCGCGCACCGTGCCGAACGCGGTCTCGTCACCCCGCTGCATCTCGCCCTGCAGGGACGTCATCGCGATGATTCCCCCCGTGGTGGCGGGGATCGCCCACTGCAGGACACGCATCTGCTGCTGGGTGCGGACGACGTCCGGGGGCGTCTCGCCGGAGGGGACCGTGCCGGACGTCGCGGAGACGGAACCGGCGTCACCCAGCTTGGTCCCGAGGAACCAGGCGTAGGCCGTGGAGCCGAGCGCTGCTCCGGTCAGCACCGTCTTGACGGCACTCGCGGTCGCGACGCCCTCCTGGTTCCTGACGCGACCCCGGTTGGCGACCAGCAACCCGACTGCCCCGACCAGGTGCGCCCCGATCGCCACGGCCGCCGTCGGTGTGAAGCGACCCCAGGCGTCGGTGGCCACGGGCACGCGCTCCTCGCGCATCGCGATGTCACGGCTGGCGCCGTTGACGCCGACGGCGCCCATCAGCGTCCCGCCGAACCATGCGGCCAGACCGACGTCGTGCAGGGTACGGATGAACGTGTTCCTGCGGCTCATGAGAAGCCCTCCCAGGGGTGTGCGGATGTCTCGGGCCGGGCGGTGCCCAGTGCCTCTACCCGACCGCCCCCACGACCATCCGGCAACTCGGGACGTGCTCGCCCGTGACGACCGTCACGGCCGGGCACCTCGGGGTGGCGCCGTCCGCCGTGCTGGCGGACGATCAGGTGCATGACGCGCCGAACCGAGGAGCCGGACCCGGTCTGGGCGACGCACACCGGCACCGCGCTTCGACCCGACGGCGACGTCTGTGAGACCGCGTGGCGGTACTCCTGGTTGAACCGGGGCCACAGCACATTGTTGAACCGGGGCCACAGCACGTTGAAGACGGGCTGACGGCGCGTGCCGCGACTTCGCACCGTCTCACCCAGCGCCAGGGGGTGGGCCCGCAGGCGTGCCGGCAAGGGATTCACCTACGTGGACTCGAACGGTGGGCGGCTCGACGCCGTCGACGTGTCGCGCTGCAAGGCCCTGGTCATCCCGCCGGCATGGGAGACGGTGTGGATCTGCCCGTACGAGAACGGTCACATCCAGGCCGTCGGCACCGACGACGCCGGGCGGCGTCAGTACCTCTACCACCCGGTCTGGCGGGCCAACCGTGACGCCGCGAAGCACGACCGGGTGCTCACGGTCGCCGCTCGGCTGCCACGTGCCCGCGAGCGGGTCGCGGAGCACCTGGCGCAGGAGGGTCACTCGCGCGAACGCGTTCTCGCGACGGCGTTCCGGCTGCTCGACCTCGGTTTCTTCCGCATCGGAGGGGAGTCCTACGCCGAGGCCAACGGGTCGTACGGTCTGGCGACCATCCTGAAGGAGCACGTGACGACCGAGGGCGACACGGTCGTGTTCGAGTACGTCGCCAAGTCGGGTAAGGAGCGGCTCGTCGCCGTCGCCGACGAGAAGGTCCGGGAGACGGTGACGGCGCTCAAACGCCGTCGGGGCGGCGGCGACGAGCTGTTGGCGTACCGCGACGGCCGGCGCTGGGTCGACGTCACCAGCGCCGACATCAACGAGTACGTGAAGGAGGTCGTCGGCGGGGAGGTGTCGGCGAAGGACTTCCGCACGTGGCACGCCACCGTCCTGGCCGCCGTCGCACTCGCCGTCTCGACCCACGCCGCCACCTCGCCGTCCGCACGCAAGCGGGCAGTGAACCGCGCCCTGCAGGAGGTCGCGGAGTACCTCGGCAACACCCCGACCGTCGCCCGCGCCTCGTACGTCGACCCTCGCGTCATCGACCTGTTCGAGGACGGCGTCACGATCGAGCACGCGCTGCGGCGGCTCGGGGAGCACACCGAGGTGGGCCAGCCCGCGACGCACGGCGCCATCGAGCGAGCCACCCTTCAGCTGCTCAAGAAGGCGCCCACAGCCGGACGCCGCGCCGCCCGCTCCTGACCGCACCCTCCATCGCTGTTGATCAAGGACTCTGCGTCGGCGCTCAGCCCCAGCCGAGCTCGTGCAGCGTGTCGTCGTCGATGCCGAAGTGGTGCGCGATCTCGTGGACCACAGTGACCGCGACCTCCTCGACGACGTCCTCACGTGTGTCGCAGATCGCCAGGATCGGGTGGCGGAAGATGGTGATCCGGTCGGGCAGCGACCCAGCCGCCCACCAGTCGCCCCGCTCGGTCAGCGGCGTCCCCTCGTACAGGCCGAGCAGGTCGGGGTCGTCCGCAGGGCCGTCGTCCTCCACGAGCACGACGACGTTCGACATCTGCCGTGCCAATTCGTCCGGGACGAGATCCAGGCCGTCGGTGACGGCGTCCTCGAACTCCTGCCGCGACATGTCGACCACGTGCCCACCCTCTCAGCGTCCGCCCTGCTGGCTGATCGGGCCGCCACCAGCGCGGACGGAACGGACGGACGACGGTCAGGCGGCGTCGAGCCGGGCCACCTGCTCGTCGCTCAGCTCGAGGTCGACAGCCCTGACCGAGTCCTGGATGGTCTCGGGACGACTCGAACCCGGGATCGGCACTACGTGCGGCGACTTGGCCAACTGCCAGGCGAGCGCCACCTGCTGGGGGCTCACGCCGAGCTCGGTGCCGACGTCCGCGAAGGCCGCCGTCGTCGTCCCGAGGTCCGCCGCGTTGCCGATCCCGCCGAGCGGGCTCCACGGCAGGAACGCGATGCCGAGCTCGTCGCAGAGCCGCAGCTCGGCCTCGCTGGACCGGAAAGACGGCGAGAACTGGTTCTGCACGCTGACCAGCCTCTCGCCGAGGACCTCCCGGGCGCTCCGGACCTGCTCGGCGTCGGCGTTGGAGATGCCGGCCATCGCGATGGTGCCGTCGCCGAGCCGGTCGGCGAGGGCGCCGACGGACTCGGCGTAGGGGACGTTCGGGTCAGGCCGGTGGAACTGGTACAGCCCGATCGTCTCGACGCCGAGGCGGTGGGCCGAGGCCCGCGCCGCCTGCTTCAGGTAGTCAGGGTTCCCGTTGATGGTCCAGGAGCCGTCGCCCGGGCGCAGGTGACCCCCCTTGGTCGCGACCAGCACAGACGACGCGTCGCCGCCCCACGTGCGCAGGGCCTCGGCGATGAGCTCCTCGTTGTGGCCGACCTCGTCGGCGTGCTCGTGGTAGGCGTCGGCGCTGTCGATGAACGTGACGCCGGCGTCCAGTGCCGCGTGGATCGTGCTGATCGACCGCTGGCGGTCGGGTCGCCCTTCGATGGACATCGGCATGCCGCCAAGTCCGATCGCCGAGACGTCGACGTCACCGATGGTGCGGGTCTTCACGCTGGTTCCCTCCTCGGGAGTCGTTGAGCGGTGCAACACGATCCTGACGGGTGGCGCCGCGCCCTGCCTCCTGGGAGCTCCTGGCAGCACGGATCGGCGTCCGTCCCGAGGTGATGCCCCCAGGTGGTTTGGAGGTGGCCACGACGTGGCCCTATGCTGGCGCGCGTCCTCGACGGTCCGTCGTCCGGAGGTCGTGGGCGAAGGGCGGTTCGGCGAGCCCCCATCGTCTAGCGGCCTAGGACACCGCCCTTTCAAGGCGGCAGCGCGGGTTCGAATCCCGTTGGGGGTACAAGATCGACAGCCTCAGCACAACCGAGGCCCCGTAGCGCAGTTGGTTAGCGCGCCGCCCTGTCACGGCGGAGGTCGCGGGTTCGAGTCCCGTCGGGGTCGCTCCGTGAGCGGTCAGCCCGTTCGCGAGGCCAGGTAGCTCAGTTGGTACGAGCGTCCGACTGAAAATCGGAAGGTCGGCGGTTCGACCCCGCCCCTGGCCACCAGCGAAAACAGCCCCTGACCTGCGCGTTTACGGTCGGGATGTGATCTTGACTTGTCCGGCTGTCATCGGCGTGTCGCGGCTGACAGCGGCAATTCACGCCCATAACGCGCCCACGAGACCCCGGGGCGACGCCGCGATGCCGATCAGTCATCCCAACGCCGCGTCGATGCGTCGCAGGGCGGCGTCCTCGCCGCCGTCCAGGCACTTGGCGTAGTTGCGGAGCAGGACGTCGACGCTGTGGCCGGCCCACTCCGCCACCTGGGTGGGGGCGACTCCCCCGTTGAGCCAGGTGGAGACCGCGGCGTGCCGCAGGTCGTACGGCCGGCGAGCCAGGGGCGAGGCGACCTGCTCCGGAGACAGGGCCACCTGACGGGCCCGGCCCCACAGGCGTCCGTAGGTCACGCTCGCAAGCGGCCTGCCCCTCTCGCCTCGGAACAGGTGGCCGTCGTCGGTCGTGCCGTACTCCTCGAGGTGGTTGTTCAATACGGCGGTCAGCTCGGGTGGTGACGGCAATCGACGGACCTCGCCAACGGCGCGGTGTTTGAGCTGCCGCTCGGCGCGTCGGCGTCCGGAGTCCGACCACTGCTTGTCCGTCTCGGGGGCCGACCGATCCAGGGTGATCCAGCCCCAACCCTCCGCGGGCAGCGCCAAGTTGGACCTTCGGAGATTGGCCGCCTCCTCCGGGCGCAACCCCGAGAAGTACATGCACGCGAAGAAGCCGAGCAGGAGCGGTCCGCTGCGCGGCGTCTGCGAAACGGCTTTCAGCAGCGCTCGCGCCTGCTGTGGGTTGACGACAGCCCGACGATCGACGACCGTCGTCGACTTCGGTGCGGCCCACTTGATGGCGCTGACCGGGTTGGACTGCAAGAACCCGAGCTCGACGGCGTAGTTGAGCGCCGTCGACAGGTTCGCTCGCTTGACGGTCGCGGGCTGGCCCGCGGCCCTGGCGCCGTCCAACCTTGTCGCGATCAACTCCAGCGCCGCGCGAGCGATCTGCGGGCGGGCTATGTCAGAGATCGGCCGACTGTTGCGAGCGACCCAGTCCAGGTCCGCTGTGACCCACTCGGGTTGATCGGGCGCGCCGCGCCGCGCGTTGAAGCCCCAGTTGAGCAATGCTGACCTGAGCTTCTTGGCAGCCGATGGATCCAGCTTCGCGGTCAGCATCGCCGGCGTGACGGTCACCAACGCCTCTGCGATGCTCTTGCGGTGCTTGGGCGAGCTGCCTGGCCACTTCATGTCGACGTATGCGCAGGCGAAGCCGTACCAGGTCATCGTCTCGGCGTGTTGGTCAAGCATGCTGGCCGGCCGGCCAGTGTCGACGTCGAAGGCCTCTCCCCTGCGGACGGCGCTCATCAGCTCCGATCGGAAGCTGTCCGCCATCGCCTTGGTGGCGAAGCGGCTCTTGTAGGGACGGCTGTGCACCGTCCATCGGACCGCGTACGTCGTGGCCGTCTTGCCCACGTACCGTTCGATCTTCCAGAAGCGGACGTTGTACGTCGACGGCATCAGGCGACCTCCTCACACGTGGCAAGCCACCGGTCGAGCTCTTCGCGGCGCACGCGGATCTCCCCGTTGGGCAGCTTGATGCAGCGCGGTGCCTTTCCCTTGGCGCGCCAGTCGTAGAAGGTCGAGCGGGACACCGCCAGCTCCTCACAGATCTGAGCGATGCTCAGCTGGCTTCGGCTGCCGGCCGCCGGCCGGCGATCGACGTTGCCTGTCATGGTCACGACGACTCCTGAGGCTTCCTCATGAGCCCAGCGATGGGCGGGGGGTTCGGTTCTGGCGACCGTCGACGGTGTGGCGGAGGCCCTGCTCGTGCCAGCCGGCCCGGTGGGCGAGGGCGTCGAGGATGCGGGCGGTGTTGCTCGGGTCGAGTCCTTCGGTCAGCTTCCCCAGCGCGCCGGTGTCGACCCCGGCCAGGGAGCAGGCGAGTCGCAGGACGTTGGACTCACTCCTGGACGCCGGTGCTGTCTGCAGGAACCGTGCGGACCGTCGCCAGCTGATCGTTGCCATCGGGACGTGCTGGCCGCGGTGCATGCCGTGGTCGACGGCGGTGACGCAGGCGGCGCGGAAGTCGGTCCGCGCCAGCCACGTCCCGTGGACGATGATCAGCTCGGTGGCGGCTTCCTGGCACTGGACGCCCTGCGCCCAGGCGCGAAGCATGGGCGCCAGCTCGGACGCGGTCAGCTGCGAGGCGTCGATCTCGGCCATGGCGATGTGCTCCTTCGGATGGTGGTCAGGCCGGTCGTACGGTGCGTGGACGCCGGGCGCCGGCGGTCAGGCCGGAGCGGACGGTGGCGCGGATCTCTCGGTCCTCCAGCCCGGCGGCTCGGGCAGCGCGGGTAAGAGCGGCCGCGGTCATCTCGTCGGGCAGGATCCCGGCTCCGACCAGCTGGCCCAGGGAGTAGGCGGCGGCGTTGAGGCTGTGGTTACGGGACCCGGGCTCTGCTGTCAGGACGTGTGCGACCTCGGCCCGCAGGGC
>JBBSNO010000147.1:0-7317 GCA_038232615.1 Actinomycetales bacterium | reverse complement strand
TGTCAGCGGGGCCGCCGAGCCCCTTGACGTGCGAGGCTCTCGACTCGCTCCTGGCCGCCGGCGCCGACCTGCCGGCGGCATTCACACCGGAGGGGGTCGAGCGCGAGCTCCGGCGCCTGCACCCACCCACGCTCAGGCGTGGCGCCGTCCTGATGTTCACCGGGCTGTCCGGATCCGGTAAGTCGACGGTGGCAGCCGGGGTGGCGGACGCGCTGGCCGAGGAGGGCACCCGCTCGGTCACCGTGCTCGACGGTGACGTCGTCCGGACGATGCTCTCGGCGGGGCTGAGCTTCTCCCGCGCCGACCGTGACCTGAACGTCCGCCGGATCGGCTACGTCGCGGCCGAGGTCGCGCGCCACGGCGGCACGGCGATCTGTGCCCCGATCGCCCCCTACGAATCCGTGCGGGCCGAGGTCCGCGCGATGGTGGAGGCCGCCGGCGGCGTGTTCGTGCTGGTCCACGTGTCCACCCCGCTGGAGGTCTGCGAGGCACGTGACCGCAAGGGGCTGTACGCCAAGGCCCGTGCGGGTCTGATCCCGGAGTTCACCGGGGTGTCCGATCCGTACGAGATACCCGATGCGGCGGACCTGGCGGTCGACACGTCGGTAGCCTCGCTACCAGGCGGCGTGGACCGCGTGATGGCGCTGCTGCGGCAGCGAGGGCTGGTCCGGGGCTGACGCCGGACCCACGACGAAGGATCCCTCTCGATGGATGTCGGTCTGGTGCTGGGCGGCCTCGTGGTCGGCTTCGTCGTCGGCCTGACGGGGATGGGTGGCGGCGCGCTGATGACGCCGATGCTCGTCTTCTTCTTCGGCGTCAATCCGCTCGCCGCGGTGTCGAGCGACATCGTGACCTCGGCGGTGATGAAGCCGTTCGGTGGCGCCGTCCACATCCGGCAGAAGACGGTGAACTGGGACCTCGTCCGGTGGCTCGCGCTCGGGTCCGTCCCCAGCGCCTTCGCAGGAGTCCTGCTCCTGAGGGCGGCAGGTGGCGGCGAGGACATCCAGGAGTTCGTGAAGACCGCTCTGGGTGTGGCCCTGCTCATCGCCGCCTCGTCTCTGATCCTCAAGGCGTACCTGACGATGACGCAGCGGGTGCGGCGCCGTGCTTCCGGGCTGCCGCGTGACGTCGCCGGCACCGGGGTGCCGCAGGTCATCGTCCGGCCACTGCCGACCGTGCTCATCGGGGTGCTCGGTGGCTTGGTGGTGGGGATGACGTCGGTAGGCTCGGGTTCGCTCATCATCATCGCCCTGCTGCTGGTCTACCCCGCGCTGCAGGCGTCCCAGCTCGTGGGCACCGACCTGGTGCAGGCCGTGCCGCTGGTCGCCGCCGCGTCTCTGGGCCACCTGCTGTTCGGTGACTTCCAGCTCGACGTCGCGACCTCGCTGATCATCGGCAGCGTCCCCGGCGTCCTGCTCGGCGCCCGGGCGTCGTCGCGGGCGCCCTCGGGGCTGATCCGTCGTGCCCTCGCGCTGGTCCTGCTGGCCTCCGGGCTCAAGCTGGTCGGTGCGAGCATCCCCCTGACCGCGGTCCTGGTCGTGGCGGCGGCCGCACTGGGCCCCCTGGTGTGGATGGTCGTGCGCCGGCACCACGGGCTCCCACCGCTGGCCGGAGCCGAGGCGCGGCGCCGGGTGCAGGAGCAGGACCGCGACCACGCCGCCAAGGGCACGAAGGGCAGCTGACCCGCCCGACCTACGACCCGCTCACCTACGACCCGCGCACCTGCGCACGCCGTGCTGTGGCCCAGCGGGGTCGCCCGGCGCCGGTCGAGGAGACCAGGTCCTCCACGAGGGTCTGGACCCGGCGCACGCTCTGGTGCACCCGCTCCTGGTCGCCGCCGGCGTCGACGCCGAACGCCGAGGGGTCCGCCAGGGCAGAGCCCAGCGCCGCCTCGACCTCCGCCTGCGCCTCGCACAGCACCACCAGACCGGCCGCGCCCATCCTGCGCGAGAAGAGCAGCTGGTGGCCGTCCACGTGCTCACCCAGGGCGGGATCACGCGGGACGACGACGGGCAACCGCCCGGCCCGGCGTACCTCGGTGATGGTGGCCGGGCCACCGTGGGAGACGACCACGGCCGAGTCGCGCATCAACTCCTGGAGCTCGGCGTGCGCGAGGAGCGGTCGCCCGCTCGCGACCTGCGGTGGCGCCGACGAGCCGTACTGGACGACTGCAGAGGCGGCGGCACCCGCGCCGCGGAGCCAGTCGTCGGTCCAGGAGACGACCCGGTCGAAGGGGTGGTGGTCCGTGCCGACGACGACCAGCACCTGAGCCGTGCCCGTACCCCCGCTCACAGCAACGGGCCTACGACGACGGCGCCGGGGTAGAAGCCGGCCTGCTCCGGCCACTGCACGAGCATCCGCGAGGCGAAGGGGCGACAGAGCCTGCCGGTGAGGGTCGGGCCGTCCATGCGGTCGTAGACCTCCACGAAGACGGTCGGGATGGCGAGCGCCCTGGCCAGGACGAAGAACGGGACGGCGACTCCCGCTCCCGACGACACCACGACGTCCGGGCGGTCCCGGCGCAGCAGTCGCCACGCCAGCACCGCGTTGCGCAGCAGGTTGGGGATGTTGCGCGTCGTGGGGTGGTGGGCGTCCACCACGTCGTGCCCGACCAGCTGCGACCGGGAGTCCTCGGTCGGGAACGTGACCCAACGGGCCGAGGTCGTCTCGAGCCAGGGCCGCAGGGAGATGAGCTGGGCGAGGTGGCCCCCGCTGGAGCAGACCAGCAGCACGCGCAGGGGCGCGCTCCGTCCGCTCGCGCGGTCGACGTGCTCGTCAGTGCTCATTCGGCGACGGTGATCATCCCTGCCCCGACGGTCCGGTTCGTGGCCTCGTCGACGAGCACGAAGCCACCGGTCGTCCGGTTGCGCCGGTACTCGTCGGCCAGCAGGGGAACCGTCGTCCGTAGCCGGACACGCCCGATCTCGTTCAGCGACAGCTGTTCTGCGGACTCCAGGCGGTGCAGGGTGTTCACGTCGAGCTGGTACTGCAACTCCTTCACCACCGTCCGCGCGCTGCGCGTCGTGTGCTTCAGGACGTACTTGCGGCCAGGTCGCAGGGGAGCCGTCTCGTCCATCCAGCACACCATCGCGTCGATGTCCTGGCTGACGCTCGGTGCGTTGTGGGCGCGGCAGATCATGTCACCGCGGGAGACGTCGAGCTCGTCCGTCAGCCGGATGGTCACCGACATCGGGGGAAAGGCCTCGTCGACGGGACCGTCGGCCGTCTCGATGGAGGCGATCGTCGACGTGAACCCCGACGGCAGCACCATCACCTCGTCGCCCGGCTTCAGCACGCCGCCGGCCACCTGGCCGGCGTAACCGCGGTAGTCCAGGTGTTGGCCCGACTGGGGCCGGATCACGTACTGGACGGGGAAGCGCGCGTCGATCAGGTTGCGGTCGCTGGCGACGTGCACGTTCTCCAGGTGGTGCAGCAGGCTCGCACCCTGGTACCAGGGCATGTTCTCCGAGCGGTGCACGACGTTGTCCCCTGCCAGGGCCGACACCGGGATCACCTCGAGGTCGGGTACCTCGAGCTTGGTGGCGAACGCCGTGAACTCGGCCCGGATCTCCTCGAACACGTCCTGGTCGTAATCGACGAGGTCCATCTTGTTGACGCACAGCACCAGGTGCGGCACCTGCAGCAGCGTCGCGAGGAACGCGTGCCGGCGGCTCTGCTCGACCAGGCCCTTGCGGGCGTCGACGAGGATGAGCGCCAGGTCGGCGGTCGAGGCGCCGGTGACCATGTTCCGCGTGTACTGGATGTGCCCGGGGGTGTCGGCGATGATGAACTTGCGCCGCGGCGAGGCGAAGTACCGGTAGGCCACGTCGATCGTGATGCCCTGCTCGCGCTCGGCGCGCAGGCCGTCGGTGAGCAGGGCCAGGTTCACGTACTCGTCGCCGCGGTCGAGGCTGGCGCGCTCGACCGCCTCGATCTGGTCGGCGAAGACGGTCTTGGTGTCGTATAGCAACCGGCCGATGAGGGTGCTCTTGCCGTCGTCGACGGATCCGGCGGTGGCGAACCTGAGAATGTCCACGGTCAGAAGTACCCCTCACGCTTGCGGTCTTCCATGGCGGCTTCGCTGAACTTGTCGTCGCCCCGGGTCGCGCCGCGCTCGGTGATGCGCGTCGAGGCGACCTCGTCGATGACCTTCTCCACGGTGTCCGCGTCCGACCGCACCGCTGCGGTCAGGCTCGCGTCGCCGACCGTGCGGTACCTCACGCGTGCGGTGAAGACCTCCTCGCCCGCGCGGGGCTGACAGACATCGTGGACGGCGAACAGCATGCCCGCGCGCTCGAAGACCTCCCGGTCGTGGGCGTAGTAGATGCTCGGCAGGGCGATGCCCTCCGCGGCTATGTACTCCCAGATGTCGAGCTCGGTCCAGTTCGAGAGCGGGAAGACCCGGATGCTCTCGCCGAGGTGGATGCGCCCGTTGAACAGGTTCCACAGCTCGGGCCGCTGGTTCTTGGGGTCCCACTGCCCGAACTCGTCGCGGAACGAGAAGATCCGCTCCTTGGCGCGCGCCTTGTCCTCGTCGCGCCGCGCCCCCCCGAACACCGCCGTGAAGCGGTGCTTGTCCAGGGCGTCGAGCAGCACCGGGGTCTGGATGCGGTTCCGGGTGCCGTCGGGCGGCTCGGTGACGCTGCCGTTGTCGACGGCCTCCTGAACGCTGGCGACCAGCATGTTGACGCCCAGCTCCTGGACACGGCGGTCGCGGAACTCGAGCACCTCGGAGAAGTTGTGGCCCGTGTCGATGTGCATCACGGGGAACGGGATGCGCGCGGGGCTGAACGCCTTCTGGGCCAGGCGCAGCATCACGATCGAGTCCTTGCCGCCGGAGAACAGCAGGACGGGGCGCTCGAGCTCGGCCACCACCTCCCTGATGATGAAGATGGCCTCGGACTCCAGGGCCTGCAGCTGCGTGAGCTGGTACTGCTGCGGGTGGGTCATGATGCGTGCTTCACCTCGTCGAGCTGGTTGGCGATGGCGTCGAGCAGGGCGCCGGCGATCTCGGGCCGGCAGATGAGCAGGTCCGGCAGCAGGGGGTCGGGCCGGTTGTACTCCAGCGGGGAACCGTCGATCCGGCTCGTGTGCAGGCCGGCGGCGCGGGCGACGGCGACCGGTGCCGCGGAGTCCCACTCGTACTGGCCACCGGCGTGGACGTAGGCGTCCACCTCGTCGCGCAGCACGGCGGTCGCCTTCACACCGGCCGACCCCATGGGTACCAGCTCGGCGCAGATCTGCTCGGCCAGGGCCGCCACGAACGCCGGGGGCCGCGACCGGCTCACCGCCAGCCGGATCCGCGCCGGCACGCCCCGGGGGCGCTCGGGCGCCGGGTCGGTGCCGTAGACAAGCCCGGCCGCCGGCAGGGTCACCGCCCCGGTCGCCAGCTCGCCGTCCACCCACAGCGCGACGTGGACGGCCCAGTCGCTGCGGTCGGGTTCGCCGAACTCGCGGGTCCCGTCGAGCGGATCGACGATCCACACCCGGCTGGCGCTCAGCCGGGCCGAGTCGTCCGACCCTTCCTCGCTGAGCACCGCGTCGTCCGGGCGCAGCTCCCCCAGCCGCTTGACCAGGTGCTCGTGGGCACCGGCGTCCCCTCGTGCCCGCAGGTCGCCAGGATCCCCGCCCGTGGTCCGCAGACCCAGCAGCAGCTGCCCGGCCTCGGTGGCGAGGAGCCTCGCCACGTTCGCGTCGTCGTCGCTCATCCATCCCTCGTCAGAAGTGGTTTCCCGGCGTCCCGCACCCTCGCGGTCGGCGACCGGCATCGTCCCTGCGCACCAGGGTACGGCTCACAGCGCGTGACGGACGCCCGTTCGCCCGGACCGCACGGACGGGCTAGTAGGCGCCCGAGCCCTTGAGCACGGCCCGTGCGGTCTTCCAGAGGATCAGGAAGTCCATGGCGATGGACCAGTTGTCCACGTAGCGCAGGTCGAGCCGGACGGACTCGTCCCACGACAGGTCCGCCCGGCCACTGACCTGCCAGAGCCCCGTCAGCCCCGGGCGCACCCGCAGCCTGCGGTTCACGAAGTCGTGGTAGCCGTCGACCTCACGCGGCAGCGGCGGCCGGGGCCCGACCAGCGACATCTCGCCGCGGACGACGTTGATCAGCTGCGGCAGCTCGTCGATGGAGAAGCGGCGCAACCAGCGCCCCACCGTCGTGACGCGGGGGTCGGCGCGCATCTTGAACATCAGGCCGTCCCGGTCGGACCTGCTGAGCAGCGCGTCACGACTGGCGTCCGCGTCGGCCACCATGGAGCGCAGCTTGTACATTCTGAAGGGCACCCCGTCGCGACCGATCCTGGTGTGCCGGTAAATGATCGGCCCCCGGCTCGTGCACGCCACGGCGAGCATCGCCAGCAGCAGCGGGATCGCCGCCGCGGCCAGCAGGGCACTCCCCAGGGCCCGGTCCAGGACGTCCTTGCCCAACCGGCGCCGCAGGTTGCGCGACGACGCCTCGAGGTGCAGCAACGACAGGCCCGCCGTGGGGCGCACCGCGACGCGCGGCCCGAGCACCTCGACGAGCCCCGGCGAGACCACGAGGTCCGCCTGGGTCCGCTCCAGCGCCCACGACAGGCGCCGCAGCGGGGCACCGGAGAGGTGGTCGCCGACCACAAGCACCACGTCGACGTCGTGGTCCACCGCCACCTGGGGGACGTCGGAGATCGCGCCCAGCAACGGTGCGGAGAGGTCACGCCGGTCCCGCGCGTAGCTCGGCAGGCAGGCCCCGATCACGTGGTAGCCGTAGTGCGGCTCCTTCTCCAGGCGCTCCGACACGTCGGCTACCGCGGCCCGCGGCCCGACCACCAGCGTGCGGAAGACGTCCTGCTTCCGTTGCCGGCGCGCATGCAGGCGGCGACGGATCAGGTACCTCCAGAGCGCGGTGAGCAGCGCCAGGGCGGGCAGCGCGATGAAGACGTACCGGCGCGGCAGGTTCAGCCCGAACGCGTAGGAGAGCAGGCCTGCAGCGGTGCCCAGCCCGAGCGCGGCCCGCATCACGGCCTGCAGCTCGTCGGGCCCGGAGCCGGTCCTGCGTACGTCGTAGCCACGGGTCAGTGCCATGCCCAGGACCCAGCCCAGCCCGGCGGCGACCACGACGACGGCGGCCATGTGCGGCCGCATGTTGAGCGTGGCGCTGGCCAGCAGCGCCACGACGACGCCGAGGGCGCCGTCTCCTACCAGGAGGGTGAGCACCATCCGCCGGCGCCACGCAGGACGGCTTGCGGCGGCGGCGCCCACCACGGAGCTGTCCGCGTCACCGTGCCCCTGCCGCGGGATGAAGGGCGCGTTCGACGCCCAGGACATGCGCGGACCCGC
>JBBSNO010000146.1:0-7406 GCA_038232615.1 Actinomycetales bacterium | reverse complement strand
CTTGCCGAGGGTCTCGCGCAGGTAGTGCACGAGCAGCGTGCGGGGAGCGACGTCGTCCTCGTAGCTGACGCCGTCCACGGTCACCGTGATGCGTGTCAAAGCAGCCTCCACCTCGTCGTGGTCGCCGCGACCCGGAGCCCTCACCGTCACGACGAACGAACCTGTTAGGCGATCCAACGTTGAACCAGCCTCTCGCGCAAGGGTTTGGGTCCCACACCTTGGGACTCGTGCTCAGACCGGCAGGTCGGCGTGCGCCCCCTCGTGGTGGTGGATCGGCCCGTCGACGGCCGAGAGCCGATCACCGGCGCCACCCCAGCGCAGCGCCACGATCTCGGCGGCGATGCTCACGGCGGTCTCCTCCGGCGTGCGCGCCCCGAGGTCGAGCCCGATCGGCGACGACAGGCGACCCAGCTCCTCGGCCGTGACACCGGCCTCCCGCAGCCGGTCGAGCCGGTCGCCGTGCGTCCGCCGGGACCCCATCGCCCCGATGTAGGCGACCTCGGGCAGCCGCAGCGCCACCTCGAGGACCGGGACGTCGAACTTGGGGTCGTGGGTCAGGACGGCGAGCACCGTGCGGCTGTCGACCCGGCCCGCCTCGGCCTCCGCGGCGAGGTAGCGGTGCGGCCAGTCGACGACGACCTCGTCGGCGTCCGGGAAGCGCGAGGCGGTCGCGAAGACCGGCCGGGCGTCGCACACCGTGACCTGGTAGCCGAGGAACGCCCCCACCCGTGCGAGCGCCGCCGCGAAGTCGATCGCGCCGAAGACCACCATCCGTGGCCTCGGCGCGAACGAGGAGACGAAGACGCGCGAGCCCTCGCCCCGGCGCTCGCCGTCCGGGCCGTACACGAGCGTCTCCGTGCGACCACCGGCGAGAAGCCCGCGGGCGTCGTCCGCCACCGCGCCGTCGAACCGCTCGGAGCCGTACGAGCCGGTGAGCGGCACCTCGGCGTCCTCGGGCCGGACGACGAGACGGCGTCCGAGCAGGGCCGGGTCCGGGTGCTCGACGACGGTGCACACCGCGACCGGACGACCGGCCTCGACGTCCGCTGCGAGCCCGTCCAGGCCGGGGAAGGACTCGCGGTCGACGCGCTCGACGAAGACGTCGAGGATGCCGCCGCAGGTCAGCCCGACGGCGAAGGCCTCGTCGTCGCTGACCCCGTACCGTTGCAGCACAGGGGGTCCGCCGGCCACGACCTCCTGCGCCAGCTCGTACACCGCGCCCTCGACGCAGCCACCCGAGACTGAGCCCACGGCCTCGCCGTCCGGGCCTACGAGCATCGACGCGCCGGCCGGGCGCGGCGCCGACCGCCAGGTGGCGACCACGGTGCCGACGCCGACGGTGCGACCCTCACGCCACCAGCCGAGCAGCTCGTCCAGGACCTCACGCATCGCCGTCCTCCCCCTCCCGTCGTCCGGTCATGATCGCCTCACCAGCTCGAGCAGCTCGGTGAACGTCGCCAGCGAGTGGCCGGCGACCAGATCGTCGACGTGGGGTACGACGGCGACGATGCCGGCCTGCACCGGCAGGTACCCGTCCTTGCCCCGGTGGGGGTTGAGCCACACCAGTCGGTGGGTGAGCCGCGCCAGCCGCTGCGCCTGCTCTCCCAGCATGGTCGCGTCCCCGCGCTCCCAGCCGTCGGAGCAGACGACGAGGACGGCGCCACGGGCGAGGCCGCGTTGCCCCCAGCGGTCGGTGAACGCCTTGAGCACCTCGCCGAGCCGCGTGCCACCGGACCAGTCCGGCACCTGCTCGCCCGCGAGACGCATCGCGGCGTCCGGGTCACGGGTGCGCCGCAGGGCGGGGGTCAGCCGTGTCAGCCGCGTGCCGATGCTGAAGACCTCGACGCGGTTGCCGTCGGTGGCGGCGGCCCGCACCAGCAGGTGACCCAGCCGGAGCAAGGCGTCGGCGTAGGGGCTCATGGACCCCGACACGTCGACGAGCAGGACGACGCGACGCGGTCTCGTCGTCCGCCTCCGCCAACGGATCGGCCCGACCTCGCCGCCCCGACGCAGCTGTTCGCGGACCGTCGCCCGGGCGTCCACCTCGCCCCGTGAGGCCCCGCGACGACGGGCGGCCGACCGCCGGGGCAGGTGCACCGTCAGGCCCGCGAAGAGGAGCGCGAGCTCGATGCGTTCCGCGGCGCTCATGTCGGCCACGTCGCGGTGCCGCAGCACCTCGGCGCCGCTGGCGTCGGCTCGGACGACCTCCTCGGACTCCTCGACCCGCCGGCCCGCCGCGGGTCCGTCGACGAGCGGCGCCGCCGCGCTGGACCGCTGCTGCTGCTGGTAGGGGTTGGCGCGCCCGCGGCGCGGCACCTTGCCCGCGAACCACGACTCGAAGACGCGGTCGTACAGGGTCCGGACGTCGGGGCTGTGGCACAGGGTCGCCCGCCCGGCCCAGTACACGGCCCCGGCGTCGTCCGCGCCGACCTCGCAGACGGCCTGGAGGAAGGCCTGGGTCGAGTGCGTCGTCACCGGGACCCCGGCGGCCCGCAGCGCGCTCACGAAGCCGGCCAGGGCGACATCCACCCCGGTCAGCGGCTCGGTGCTCACGCTCATGGTCGGTCCTCATCCCGCCAGCAGTCGGTCGAGGTCGTCGCGCACGCGCTCGGCGTCCTCGCGGTACTTCACGACCGCACCGAGCGTGAGCGCCGCGGTCTGCGGGTCGAGCTCACGGGCCCCGAGGGTGTGCAGCGCCGACGCCCAGTCGAGGCTCTCCGCGACGCCCGGAGGCTTCATCAGCTCGATGGACCGCAGCCGGTGGACGGTGGAGACCACCTGCTCCGCGAGGGTCGCCGCGACGTCGGGCAGCCGGGTGCGCAGGATCTCGACCTCGCGCGCCAGCCCCGGGTGCTCGAGCCAGTGGTAGAGGCAGCGACGCTTGAGGGCGTCGTGGACCTCGCGGGTGCGGTTGGAGGTCAGCACCACCAGCGGCGGGTGCTCGGCGCGGATCGTCCCCAGCTCGGGAATGCTCACCGACCACGTCGAGAGCACCTCGAGCAGAAAGGCCTCGAACTCGTCGTCCGCGCGGTCGACCTCGTCGATCAGCAGCACCGACGGGTTGGTCCGCAGCGCCTGCAGCACCGGGCGGTCGAGCAGGAAGCGCTCGGTGAACAGGTCCTGCTCCACGGCCTCGACGCTGACACCGCCGGCGCCACCGCTGCCGGCCGCAGCCTCGACCGCCCGAAGGTGCAGCACCTGCCGGGGAAAGTCCCAGTCGTACAGCGCCTGGCTGGCGTCGATGCCCTCGTAGCACTGCAGCCGGATCAGCTGCGCCCCGGTCGCGGCGGCGAGTGCCTCCGCCAGGGCGGTCTTGCCGGTGCCGGGCTCGCCCTCCAGCAGCAGCGGGCGACGCATCCGCATCGCGAGCCACGCCACCGTGGCCAGCCCCTCGTCGGGCAGGTACCCGGTCGAGCGCAGGACGGCGTCCAGGTCGTGGGGGCTGGCGGGGAGAACCTGGGCGGCCATCGGACCATCCTGCCTCCGCGACGAGGGCGGCACACCCCCGGTGGGTCAGGCGCCCCCTGTCGGCTCCGTCTCCACAGGCTCGGACGGCGCAGGCTCCGACACAGGCGGCTGCGACGGGGGCGGCCCGGGCGCCGCAGGCTCCGACGGTGGCTCCTTCGACTCGGCGGCCGCGATACCCGCCTCAACCTGCGGCGTGGGCTGCGACGACGCGGCGGCCGGCTGGTCCGCGGCCGGCTGGTCCTGCACCGGCGCGGCGGGTGCTGGAGCCGGGCGCAGGGCGGAGGGAGCGGCCGTGACGTCCGTCGCGGAGGCGGGCAGCGACGGCTGCTCGGACGGGACGGGCCGCGGCGGGGCGAGGACAGGTGCGAGGTCGTCCATGGCATGACCACATCACCCCTGGCCTGCCCAGTCACCAACCGACGGCCCGCGCGGCTTAGGCTGTGCTGGTGGATCCCGAGGTGTCGACGTGAGCCCCGCGGTGCGGTCGTGAGCACCGTCCGGCTCGGCGTGCCGAGGGTCAGAGGTGCTGGTGCCGCCGATGTGGATCCTTCGCGACCAGACGACGGCCGCCTGGTGGACCCCTACGGCCGGGTCGCCACCGACCTGCGCGTCTCGCTGACGGACAAGTGCAACCTGCGCTGCAGCTACTGCATGCCGGCGGAGGGCCTGGACTGGATGGCCGACGAGCGGCTGCTGACCGACACCGAGGTCATCCGCCTCGTCCAGGTCGCCGTCGAGCGGCTCGGCGTGGAGGAGGTGCGCTTCACCGGCGGAGAGCCATTGCTGCGCAAGGGGTTGGAGAAGTTCGTCGAGGCGGCGACGTCGCTGACATCGACGTCCGGCTCCCGCGTGCAGACCATGCTGACGACGAACGCCCTCGGCTTGTCACGACGTGCCGCGGGCCTGGCCTCGGCGGGGTTGGACCGGATCAACGTCTCGCTGGACACCCTCGACCCCGCCACGTTCGTGACCATCACCCACCGGGACCGCCTGCGCGACGTCCTCGCGGGGTGCCGCGCCGCGGCCGACGCGGGGCTCGCGCCGGTCAAGGTCAACACGGTGCTGCTGCGCGGCGTCAACGCCCACGAGGCACCGGCGCTCGTGCGGTGGGCGCTGGACGAGGGATACGAGCTGCGCTTCATCGAGCAGATGCCGCTGGACGCCCAGGGCTCCTGGGAGCGGTCGTCGATGGTCACCGCGAAGGAGATCCTCGCGTCGCTGGAGGCCCAGTTCGACCTCGAGCACACCGACCCGGCCTCGCGCGGTGCGTCACCGGCCGAGACGTGGTGGGTGCACGCCCGCGGCAGCTCGTCCCGGCAGGGGCTCGTGGGCATCGTCGCCTCGGTGACGCGCCCCTTCTGCGGCGACTGCGACCGCACGCGGCTGACGGCTGACGGCCAGATGCGCGACTGCCTCTTCGCCCAGGGCGAGACCGACCTGCGGTCCCTGCTGCGGAGCGGGGCGTCCGACGCCGAGATCGCCGAGGTCTGGCGGCAGGCCATGTGGCGCAAGCGTCCTGGCCACGGCATCGACGACGAGGGCTTCCTGCAGCCCACCCGACCGATGAGCGCGATCGGCGGATGATCGCGCCACGATGACCGTCACCGTCGACGTCAGGTACTTCGCGGGCGCTGCTGCTGCGGCTGGTGTCACGCAGGAGCGGTTGTCGTTCGACGGGCCGCTGACCGTGGCCGGGCTGCGCTCCGGGCTGGTGTCCCGGCGTCCGCCCCTCGCGCCCGTGCTGGCCGTCGCGACGCTGCTGCTCGACGAGGCGGCCGCCCGCGACGGTGCGGCCGACGTCCGCGACGGGGCAGCTGTGGACGTGCTGCCACCCTTCGCCGGCGGCTGAGTCAGCCGAGGATCGCGTCGAGCACGAGGATCACCGGCCCGAACGGCGGGACGTCGACCGTGGCAGCTGGGGTCTGCTCGTCGATCGTGGCAGCCTGGTCCCAACCGTCCCCGCCACGGACGAAGACGTCGACGACACGGTCGCGGGTGTCCACGATCCAGTACTGCCCCGCCCCGGCATCCCGGTACTCGATCGCCTTGCGAACCAGGTCGTTGCTGCGGTTCGTCGACGACACCTCGACGGCCACGAGGGGTGGCTCGGTCACCACGGCCCGGCCGGCTGTCGCGCAGGACGACGATGTCCGGGATGCGAAGACCCGGCCGGTGCTCCGAGAGCTTCCATCCCGCCCCTTCGACGACAACTGCGCCGGAGAGCTGGGCGTCCAGGATGTTGGCGAGCCGCCGACAGATCTGCTGCTGCTGCACGCTGGGTGGGGGATTCACGAGGACCTCTCCGTCGGAGTACTCCGCGCGGAGGTCTTCGGGCAGCTGCCAGTACTGCTCCCACGTCATAAGTCGGCGGGTGCCGGACGTCACGGTGGTCTCGGCTATGCCGACCTCCCTGCGGTCGCGGTCCCCTCGCAAGAGACCAGTGTGCCTCACGGGCACGACACCCACTCGTCGCTGCCGTCGGGAAAGACCTGGCGCTTCCACACGGGGAGCCGGTGCTTGACCTGCTCGACCACGTCGGACGCCGCGTCGAACGCCTCGCGCCGGTGCGCCGCCGACACCGCTACGGCCAGGGCGCAGTCGCCGATGCCCAGCAGGCCGACCCGGTGGCTGACGGCGATCGCGTCGACCGGGTGCGCAGCCGCGACGCCGGCGGCGACCTCCTGGACGATCCGGCGGGCCGACGGATGGGCGACGTACTCGATGCCGGTGACGGCGCGGCCGTGGTCATGGTCGCGGACGACGCCGGCGAACGTCACCACTGCGCCAGCCGCCACCACGCCGACGGCCGTCGCGTGCGCTGCGACGTCGATCTTCTGCTCCGTCACGTCGGCGAGGACGACGTCGCGCGCCGGCTCGGTGACTCGCGAGTCGTCAGGGGCGTAGGTGCCCTGGCCGGACAGGGCAGGGTGGTCGGCGTCGGGCGCGGGGCTGGTCACGACCCCAGGGTAGGTCGGCCGGGCCCCGGCTCGTCGACGTCCTCGCCGGAACCGACGTCGCCGCACTCGACGAGCTCGACCAAGTGAGAGCGCAGGTACTCGCGGGCCCCGCGGTCACCCTCGGCGACGTCGACGACACCACGGAGGTGTCGCTCGCCGATCAGCACCGGGTGGCCAGGTTCCCCGTCGTAGCAGGCTTGCACCAGTGCGTCCTGCGACCCCTTCGTGACCAACCGGGCCACCACCTGCGGGGTCAGCCCGGGCGTGTCCACGAGGGCCACCAGGACGGCGTCCAACCTGCCGTCGGACGACGCAGCCACCAGGCCGGCGCGCAGGGAGGCACCCATCCCCTCCTCCCACCCGGCGGCCCGGACCGTGTCGACGTCCAGGCCCTCCAGCTCGGCCTGGACCGCACGGGACTGCGCACCCGTCACGACGATGACGCGCGCGCACCCGCCGTCGGCGAGGGTCTGCGCCCGTCGGCGCACCCAGGCCGTGCCCTCGTCGTCCCGCACCAGGGCCTTGGGGCCGCCGTAGCGCCGGCCGGCGCCCGCGGCCAGCAGCAGGCCGGTCACGTACCTCAACGGTCGCGTCCCGGCACGCGCAGGCCGCTCGCCACGAGCCGCCTCAGCAGCTCCCTGCCACCGACCTCGTGGGCGCCGGCACGGACCATCGCGTCATAGTGCTCGGCCGGCACGTCGTAGTGGTCGAGGTCGAAGCCACGACGTGGGATGCCGCGCAGCGAGGCGAACGCGTGCAGCTCCTCCAGCGAGTCGTCACTGACGAGGTGCGACCAGAGCCGCCCGTGGGCAGGCCACGTAGGCGGGTCGATCAGCACAGCCACCCGGCGAGCGTACGCAAACCGCACTCGCTGCCGGACGCGGCGCGGGCGGGCCCCCCGCCGACCCGGCTGCCCCCCGCGGGGGGGGGGGGGGTCGGGGTGTGGGGCGGGGGGGCGCCCGGGGCGCCCCCCGCCACCCG
>JBBSNO010000145.1:0-7450 GCA_038232615.1 Actinomycetales bacterium | reverse complement strand
TCGCGGCCGTCGGACCAGACGACGCGGCTGGCGACCAGGGCGGGGGCGGCTTCGGGACGCGCGGCCCACGTCGCGACGAGGTGCTCAAGCGCGTCGGACCGTGGGACGGTGTCGTCGTCGAGGAGCCAGACGTGGTCCGCTCCGTGCTCCTCGAGCGCTCGCTGCAGGCCGACGGCGAACCCGCCGGCCCCGCCGGTGTTGCGGCGCAGCGCGAGCAGGTCCACCGTCGGGAACTCGCTGCGAACGACGCCAGAGGTCCCGTCGGTCGAGGCGTTGTCGACCACGACGACCGCGTCCACGGGGAGGCTCTGACCGAGGACGGCCCGAAGGGACATTCGCAGCAGAGCCAGCCGGTCGTACGTGACGACCACAGCGACGACTCGCCCCGGTGCCCGCACGGGGGCAGCAGGCTCCACGCAGTTGGGTTCCCCCGACGACATTCGACCGAACCTCGCCCTCCGCGATGCGCCCACTTCAGGAGTTCGGGTAGCAACACACTCCGGTTCGGAGCGCCCGCCCGGGCCAGGGCGCGCGACCCCTTGGAAGCGGTCGCGCGTGCAGGCCGCCGCGCCGTACGCCAGCCACAGTACGCGCTGTCCGAGCGCGACCGATCGGGGCAGCGCGGGTGCCCGCGGTGGCGGCACGGGGTCCAGGAACAGCGACCTCGCGAGCGCCTCGACCGCCGTCTCGAGCAGCTCGGCGTCGTCCGCCGTGTCCGGGTGCCGCGCCGTCACCGGCGCCGCAGCGTCCACGAGCAGCTCGTTCACGTCGCCAACGACGCGATGACCGGACCCGCGCAGGGCCTCGACCATCTCCGCTGAACACCGCGCCACCCAGCCCCGGTGCTCCGGCGGGACCACGATCGGGTCGTGGGTGCGGCCGAAGACCTGCTCTGCCAGGTGGACCATGACCTCTCCGTAAACCGGCCAGGGCACCTGCCCCTCGACCCGCGCGTTGACCCGGCGCAGCAGCGTGGCCTCCCGCTGCCCGAGCGAGCGGTTGCCGCGCAGCTCCGGCGCCCGCGGATCCGCGACTGACGGGCTTACACCCACTACGGACGCGAACCGACCCCACAGCTCGTCCGGGCCGCTACCCCGGCGCGGCAGCGTCACGAGGTGCACCTTGTGCGTCGGCAGGTCACGCGCCCACCGCCGCAGCACCCGCGGCGCGTCTTGGCGGCGCCAGAACTCGTCGCCGTACCACTCGCCGATGTCGTTGTCGGGGCAGATCGCCTGCGCATACTCCTGGAAGCTCATGAAGTGGCCGTTCTTCAGGTCCTCCTGCCACGACGCCGCGATCTGGCGGTCGAGGTCGCGGACGGTCAAGACCAGCTCGACGTCGGCGAACGACAGGTCCGCGAGCGCCCGCGCCGCGACCTCCTCGGACGCGCTGGAGAACAGCTCGTGCGAGATGACGGCCGTGTGCGCCCTGGTGCGTCGCAGCGTGTCCACAAGCCGACCCCACGCACCGTCGACGAGCGGGTCGTGCCAGCCGTTGAAGTACTCGCCCACCAGGTCGACAGCCGCGCGGAAGTTGGCCTCCGGGGACAGCGACGAATAGAGGACGCCCGCGTCGCCGAGCTGATCGCGGTGGTGCCACATCAGTTCCTGCAGGAAGGTCGTACCCGTCTTGGGACAGCCGAGGTGAAAGACGATGCGCGAGGCTGGCACCAGCGAGTTCTACCCTAGATGGGACACCCACGCCCGGGCGGGCAGGACGCCCGCGACCCTGTCGGCCGGTGGCGCTACGAGGAGGACGTGTGACGCTCGGGCTGGAGCAGGCCGACCTGGTGGTGGTGGGGTCCGGCTTTTATGGCCTGACTGTGGCGGAGCGGGCGGCCTCGGACCGCGCGCGGGTGGTGGTGCTGGACCGCCGCGGCCACCTCGGCGGGAACGCGTGGAGCGAGCGGGAGAGCTCGACGGGCATCGAGGTGCACACGTACGGCTCGCACATCTTCCACACGTCGAACGCGCGGGTCTGGGAGTACGTGAACCGGTTCGGGAGCTTCAACGACTACCGGCACCACGTGTGGACCGTGCACCGCGGCCGCGTCTACCCGATGCCGATCGGCATGGCGACGATGACGCAGTTCTTCGAGCGGGTGCTCACCCCGGCGGAGGCACGGGCGCTCGTGCAGGAGCAGGCGGCCGAACTGCAGGGCGCGACGCCGCAGACCCTCGAGGAGAAGGCCGTCAGCCTCATCGGCCGGCCGCTGTACGACGCGTTCATCCGCGGCTACACCGCGAAGCAGTGGCAGACCGACCCGCGCGAGCTGCCGGAGCGGATCATCACGCGACTGCCGGTGCGCTTCACGTACGAGACCCGCTACTTCGCCGACATCTGGGAGGGCATCCCGGTCGACGGCTACGGCGCCCTCCTGCAGACGATGGCCGCGACCCCCGGCGTCACGGTGCACACCGGCGTCGACTGGTTCGACGTCCGCGACGGCGTCACCGCGCCGGTCGTCTACACCGGGCCGATCGACCGCTACTTCGACTTCCGCGAGGGGCACCTGGGCTGGCGCACGCTCGACCTCGAGGTCGAGGTGCTCGAGGCCGACGACTTCCAGGGCACCACCGTCATGAACTACGCAGACGAAGACGTGCCCCACACGCGCATCCACGAATTCCAGCACTTTCACCCCGAGCGGGCGAACGTCCCCGGCGCGACGGTCATCATGCGGGAGCACTCGCGCGCCGCGACGCCTACAGACGAGCCGTACTACCCGATCGACACGCCCGAGGACCGCCGGCGCCTGACCGCCTACCGCGAACTGATCAAGGGCGAGCAGGGCGTCCACTTCGGCGGCCGACTCGGCAGCTACCAGTACCTCGACATGCACATGGCCATCGCGTCGGCCCTAACGGCGTACGACAACGAGATCCGGCCTGCCCTGAAGGTGGCCGCCAACCGCTGACGGCCGACCTCGGCCCACTCGCGTACGGTCGCCACGTGTCGCTACCCCATCTGCTGGCTGCTCGGGCGGCCGGCGACAAGAAGACGCTGATCCGCTACGTGCGCCTGCACGTCGGCGACGGGGACGAGGACGCCGGCCGGCTTGAGATCGACAAGGCGTGGGTGCAGGCGCTCGACGTCCTGCTCGACATGCCCGAAATCGACCAGAAGTTCGTGCACGACACGTTGAAGACCAAGGACGCGGCGACGCTCGCACACCTGTTCTTCTCGCTGCACTTCGCGCTCGTGCGCTCAACAGGGGAGTGGATCCATGACGGCGACCTCTGAGCCCGGCCAGCTCCGGCCGGGCCTGTGGCAGACGGTCAACGACCGCTACCCCGGCTCGATGATCACCAAGGACGGCCTCGTGCCGCTCGCGCCGCTGCACAAGCCGCTGAGCCAAGCCCGCCTGAGCTTCGTCAGCACGTCCGGGGTGCAGCCCCGAGGAACGCTGCCCTTCGACGTGGTGCACCCGGTCGGTGACTACACCTTCCGCCGCGTTCCCTCGGACAGCTCCCCCGCGCAGCTCGAGATCCATCAGCTGAAGTACCCGACCGACGGTGCCCACCGCGACCTGAACGTGATCTTCCCGATCGAGCGGTTGCAGGAGCTGCGCTACGAAGGCGTCATCGGTGGCCTCACACCGGACCTGTTCACGTTCATCGGCTACAACATGGATCCGGGGCTGCTTGAGCGCACCCTCGCCGAGGACCTGGCGAAGGCGGTTGCGGACGAGCAGCCAGACTTGGTGCTGCTGTCCGCCGCTTGACCGATCTGCCACCAGTCGGTCGGACTGGTCCAGCGCGCGATCGAACGGCGCGGCATCCCCACCGTCTCGGTGAGCGTCGCTCGGGACGTGACCGAGCACGTCAAGCCACCGCGCGCCGTCTTCGTGCCCTTCCGGATGGGCCACCACTTCGGCGTCCCGTTCCACCGCGAGCTCCAGCGGCGGGTCATCACCGACGCGCTGGACCTGGTCACGACCGCCACCGAGAGCGGCACGATCGTCGACCTGCCCCTCACATGGGCGCAGGCACGGCGCGAGGGCATCGCGATCGAGCAGGAAGGGGGCCGGCGCTGACAGCGGCGGCCGCGCTCGTCAGTCCAGGAACTCCGCCGCCTCCTGGCGACGGCGGTCGACCTGCACGGTGAAGACGTCAGGGCGGCTGTAGTGCCCCGTGGGGTCGAAGTTCTGCCGCTCCTGCGCAACCCGACCCAGCTCCAGGTCGGCCACGACGAGCCGCTCCTCGCTCTCGACCGGCTCGACCAGCCAGCGTCCGTCCGGGCCTACGACCGCCGAACCGCCCCGGCAGTAGTCCTGGACGTCGAGAGCCTTGAGCTCGTCGTACAGCGGAAAGCCCGCCGGCACGTCCGACAGTGACAGCAGGCCGTTGGCCGCGAGCGAGAAGACCCGCCCCTCCAGCGCGATGAACCGGGCGATGTCGACGGTGTTGCGCGGGTTGCCGGGCCAGACGCTGACGTGCAGCTCCTCGCCCTGGGCGTAGAGCGCGTGCCGGGCCTGGGGCATCCAGTTCTCCCAGCAGTTCAGCCCGCCGACGCGCGTGGAGCCGTAGCGGTGGACCCGTAGCCCGTGCCCGTCGCCGGTGCCCCAGACGAGTCGTTCCTCGTACGTCGGCATCAGCTTGCGGTGCGTTCCGACGACGCCGGCTGTCGGATCGATGGCGACGAGGGTGCAGAAGACGGTCCCGCGGGCGGAGCCGGTGGCGCGCTCGGTCGTGCCGAGGTAAACGAAGATCCCCAGGTCCCGCGCTGCCTCCACCACCTGCCGGACCTCCGGCCCGTCCATCGCGACGGCCGCCTGCAGGTACGCCGCATAAGCCTTTTTCTGCAGCGGGTCGTCGAACCGGGCGCCACCCGTCAGGTCCAGCCAGAACGGGTAGCCGGACAGGAAGGTCTCCGGGAACGCGGCCAGCTCCACCCCCTGTTGCGCCGCCTCCTCCAGCCAGCGCAGCACGATCGCGGTCGTCGCGGCCGGGTCGAGCCAGGCCGGATGAGCCTGCACTGCAGCCACCCGCATGCACCGGACACTACGGCCGCTGGATAACCAACCCGTCGCGTCGCCCTGGTGGCGACGACGGGGCCGGTCGGGCCGCGAGAAGGGTCAGCCCAGGTTCAGGCTCGCCTCGATGCTGGGCGCGAGCCACCGGCTGTACGCCCCGGTCAGGTGGAAGCGGTCCCGGTAGACCAAGAAGGTGTCGATGACAGCCGGGCACGTGAGGGCGGTGCACAGCAGCGGCGTCACATCGATGTAAGGCGTCCTGGCCGCCGCTGCGGCGGTCCGCTCCGCCTGCTGCTGCGGCACATCGATCGCGCGTCGTCGGGGGGTGGCGCAGGCCGTGGCGTCGCTCGGGTTGCTCGCGATGCACTGCGCCGGGTCGTTCGCCATCGTCGGGATGTCCCCGAGCACCACCTGGCGGCCGACCGACGGGCGCAGCCGGGTCAGCGTCCGGACGAGGCCGTCGCGCCAGAGCGGGGACAGCCCCTTTCGGCTGGACTCCCCGCGGACCGGCCGCGTCGTGTTGCCGTTCGCAGTGTGCACAACCAGGTCCGGGTGCAGCTCGGCGACGTGCCGCAGCGCCGCCTGCCGCCAGAGGCTGCACTCCCGGTAGGCACGGTTGAGCTCCGGGCTCCACACCCGGATGTCCACGCTGGGGCAGCCGACCTTCGCCACGAGCACGACCCGCCAGTGCGCGCGCTTCCCGATCTCGATGAACGCGGGGAGCCACTGCCCGGCGTGGCTGTCGCCCAGCAGGACCATCGTCTTCGCACCGTGCGGGTCGCCGTACACGCACGGCCTCGTCGTCAACTGCGTGACGTCGGGGTCCAGCAGGCAGCCGTCCGCGTACGCCGGCCCCTCGTCCAGCGTCGCGACGCCGACGTCGGGAGTGAGCCTGGCGGGCAGCACGCGGATCAGCCCGCCGGCGGAGACGGCAGCGCGCACCTGCGCGGGCGTGACCATGGGCGCGGCGGCCGGCGCGGGCGCGGGCCTTGTCCGGGGCAGGACCAGACCAACGCTGGCCGTGAGTAGCGCGACGGCGGTCAGGGCGCCGCCGAAGGCGAGCGAGCCGGAACGGCTGGCCGCCAGCCGGGGGAGGCGCCGGACCGGGTTCTCCACGAGCAGGTACGTAGCGGCGGACAGGACCAGGGCCAGCAGGACGAGCAGCAGCGACTCGGGGCCGGTCAGGTCCCGGCCGGCGTAGGCGGCACCCAGGACGAGCACCGGCCAGTGCCAGAGGTAGAGCGAGTACGAGAGCAGCCCCACGACCTGAAGCGGGGCGGCGCTCAGCAGCCGGCCCGGCCCGCGGGGCGCGGCGGCCGTTCCGCAGCCGAGCGCGAGGACGGTCCCCGCGACAGGCAGCACGGCCGCAATGCCCGGGAAGCGGGTAGACGCGCCGTACAGCATCGCCGCGACGCCTATCCCGGCCAGGCCAGCCCACCCCAAGACGGCAGCCGGTCCTGGTTGCAGCCGCCGCACCTGCGGAGCGAGGACCGCGAGCAGCGCACCGGCCGTCAGCTCCCAGGCGCGGGTGAACGGCGAAAAGTACGCAAGCTGCCCCGACGTCGCCGTCTGGATGCTCGACCACGCCAGCGACGCCACCGTCAGCGCCGCGAGCCCGACCACCAGTTGTTGAGTGCGGAACGCGCGGCGGCCGCTGGCCAGCGCGAGGAAGATCGCCGGCCACACGAGGTAGAACTGCTCCTCCACGGCGAGCGACCAGAAGTGCCGCAGCGGTGACGGCGGCCCGGCCGAGGCAAGGTAGTCGCCACCAACGGCGGCAAAGTGCCAGTTTGCGAGAAACACCGCGACGGCGCGCGCGTCCGCGTCGACGCCGGCGGCCCGGGACGCGATCAGCAACTGGTGGGCCGCCACGACCACCGCGAGGAGCACGAGCGTGGCCGCGGGCAAGATGCGCCTGGCGCGCCGTGCATAGAAGCCCAGCAGCGACACGGCGCCCCGCTGCTCGCGCTCACCCAGGAGCAGCCCGGTGATGAGGAAGCCGGAGACGACGAAAAAGACGTCGACGCCGACGTAACCGCCGGGGATGCCGGGCAGCCCCGCGTGGTAACCGACGACGAGCAGAACCGCGAGCGCACGCAGGCCCTGGACGTCCGGCCGGAACGGCCGCTCGTCCACGGATACGGAGGCGGGACGGAACAGCTTGCTCGGCAGGTTCATCGTCCTCGGTGCGGGGTGAACGCAGGTCCGGCCGCTTCGGCGAAGACGTCCGCGAGTACGGCGTACCCCGCCAGCGTCGGGTGTACGCCGTCGCTGAGCAGCCCTGGGCGGATGGTGCACCCGGCCGGCCCGACGCCGCTGAAGGCCGCAAAGGCGTCCGCCGCCGCGACGGGCCAACCGGCAGCCTGCAGGTCCCGCACCAGTCGCAGGACGCTCTGCGCGTACTCGGGCGTGACGGCGTCGCACGCACCGAACCCCATCGGCAGGACCGTGGCCACGACCAGCGTCGCCTGAGGC
>JBBSNO010000144.1:0-7466 GCA_038232615.1 Actinomycetales bacterium | reverse complement strand
TGTCCCCGCACCTGGTGCCGGGGTCGGGGGGGGGCGCGCAGCATGGTGCCGGGTATGGGGGGGGCGGGAAACCAGGGGCCGGGGATGGGGTGGGGCCCGCACCAAGGTGCCGGGGAAGGGGGTGGGCGCGCAACAAGGTGCCGGGGAAGGGGTGGGGCCCGCAGCAAGGTGCCGGGGAACCGGCTGAGCCACCAGGAACGTGCCGGGGAACGGGCCGGCCAGCGGGAACGTGCCACCGAACCGGGCGCGGGGCACCCGAGGGGCCTGCGCGGTAGGGTCGCCGGGCACTGGCCGCGCCCACGTAGCGGCGCCGGCACCAGAGTCGGAGAGAGGCGAAGATGCTCGGAGACGTAGCAGGGCTGGTCGCGGCCGTCGCGTTCGTGGCCCTCGTCGGCATGCTTGCCGTCCCCCTGCTCAAGCTGGGTCGCGTGCTCGACGAGACGCGGACGACGATCCGCACGCTCTCGGACGACACCCGCCCGCTGCTGAGCGAGGTGACGACCACCGTCAGTCACACCAACGAGCAGCTCGTGAAGGTCGACACGATCACAACGAATGCCGCGCAGGTGGCCACCAACGTGAGCGCGCTGACGGCGCTCTTCGCCGCCACGCTGGGCAGCCCCGTGGTCAAGGTCGCGGCCTTCACCTACGGCGTTCGGCAGGCCGTGACCGGTCGGCGCACGGGCGCGGGCCGGCTGCGCAGGAGGGGCTGAGCATGGGCAGGCTGTTCTGGATCGGGCTGGGCGCCGGCGCGGGAGTGCTCGTCGTCCGCCGGCTCACCCGCACCGCGCAGGCCTACACGCCCGAGGGCGTCGCCGAGAGCCTGAGCGGGATCGGCGACGCCATCCGCGAGTTCGCCGACACCGTCCGCGAGGGCATGGACACCCGCGAGACCGAGCTGAGGGTCGCCCTCGGTGTGGACGCCGGCGCGATCGACGCCGAGACGGCGCGCCAGCTCATCGAGAACCCCACGTCGCCCCGCGACTGACCCCAGAGAGAACTCCCGTGGACACCGCCGAGATCCGCCGCCGCTTCCTGCGCCACTTCGAGGACAGTGGCCACAGCGTCGTCCCGAGTGCGTCCCTGCTCAGCGACGACCCGACGCTGCTGTTCGTCGTCGCGGGCATGGTGCCGTTCGTCCCGTACCTGTCGGGTCAGCAGTCACCGCCCTGGCTGCGGGCCGCGAGCGTTCAGAAGTGCGTGCGGACCCTCGACATCGAGGAGGTCGGGAAGACCACGCGGCACGGCACGTTCTTCCAGATGTGCGGCAACTTCTCGTTCGGCGACTACTTCAAGGCAGGCGCCATCCAGCACGCCTGGGACCTGATCACCACGAGCCAGGACCAAGGCGGCTACGGCTTCGACCCGAGTCGGATCTGGGTCACCGTGTACTCCGACGACGACGAGGCCGCGAGGTTGTGGCGTGACATCGCCGAGCTGCCGCAGGAGCGCATCCAGCGGCGCGGCATGGTCGACAACTACTGGGACATGGGCGTTCCGGGTCCGTCGGGCCCCTCCAGCGAGATCTACTACGACCGCGGGCCCGACTACGGCGCCGAGGGTGGACCGGTCGTCGACGAGGAGCGCTTCCTCGAGTTCTGGAACCTCGTGTTCATGCAGGAGGAGCGGGGGGAGGGCCATGGCAAGGACTTCCCCATCGTGGCCGAGCTGCCGAGCAAGAACATCGACACGGGGATGGGCCTGGAGCGGGTGGCCCTGCTGCTGCAGGGTGTCGAGAACCTGTACGAGATCGACGAGATCCGGCCCCTGATCGACATGGCCGCGAGCCTGTCCGGCAAGACCTACGGCATCCGCCGGGACGACGACGTGCTGATGCGCGTCGTGGCCGACCACGTCCGCAGCGCGCTGATGCTCATCGGTGACGGCGTGACGCCGTCCAACGAGGCCCGCGGATACGTTCTGCGGCGGTTGATCCGGCGTGCTGTCCGGTCGATGCGGCTGCTCGGCGTGCAGGGCCCGACGCTGCCTCAGCTACTGCCGCTGAGCAAGGACCGGATGAAGGCGTCGTACCCCGAGCTCGAGGCGGGGTTCAGCCGCATCAGCCAGATCGCCTACGCGGAGGAGGAGGCGTTCCTGCGCACCCTCTCCGCCGGGACGACGATCCTGGACACGGCCGTGACCAAGGCGAAAGCGAGCGGCGCCACCGGTCTCACCGGCGAGCAGGCCTTCGCGCTGCACGACACCTACGGCTTCCCGATCGACCTGACGCTGGAGATGGCGGCGGAACAGGGCGTGGACGTCGACGAGGCTGGTTTCCGCCGCCTGATGGGCGAGCAGCGTGACCGGGCGAGGGCCGACGCGCGCGCCAAGAAGATGGGACGCGCCGACACCTCCGCGTACCGGGGTGTGGCCGACGCCCTCGGCCGGGCCGTGGAGTTCACAGGCTACCGCGAGCAGGCGTCCGAGGGCACGGTCGCGGGCCTGCTCGTGGACGGCGCGAGCGTGCCGGTCGCGCGCCAGGGCGACGAGGTGGAGCTCGTGCTCGACCGCACCCCCTTCTACGCCGAGGGTGGCGGGCAGCTGGCGGACGCCGGGCGCATCGTGGTCGAGGGCTGCGTGATCGAGGTGGACGACGTCCAGTCGCCGATCACGGGACTGGTCGTGCACCGCGCGCGGGTCGTCTCCGGCGAGGTGGGCGTGGGCGCCGGCGTCCAGGCGCTCGTCGACGTCGAGCGGCGCAAGGCGATCAGCCGCGCGCACACCGCCACGCACATGGTGCACAAGGCGATCCGCGAAGCGCTGGGTGACACAGCGACGCAGGCCGGGTCCGAGAACGCGCCCGGGCGGTTCCGCTTCGACTTCAGCGCCAACGCCGCCGTTCCGCCGTCCGTCCTCGCCGACGTCGAGCACAAGGTCAACGCCCTGCTCGCGGCCGACCTCGAGGTGACCGCCGAGGTGATGACGCAGTCCCAGGCCGTCGACATGGGGGCGATGGCCCTGTTCGGGGAGAAGTACGGCGACGAGGTGCGCGTGGTCTCGGTCGGGGACTGGGCACGGGAGCTGTGCGGCGGCACGCACGCCCCGCGCTCGGGCCAGCTCGGCGTCGTCAAGCTGCTCGGGGAGGCGTCGATCGGGGCGGGTGTCCGCCGGGTCGAGGCGCTCGTCGGCACCGACGCCTACGACTTCCTCGCGCGCGAGCACGCGCTGGTCGGCCAGCTCACGACGATGCTCAAGGTGCGCCCGGAGGAGCTGCCCGACCGCGTCGGGTCCCTGCTGACCCAGCTGCGGGACGCCGACAAGGAGATCTCCGCCTCGCGCACCAAGCAGGCGCTGGCCGCTGCGCCGGCGCTGGCGCACGCGTCGACCGACGTCTTCGGCGTGGCCTACGTCGGCCACGACGCGGGCACTGTCGCCTCGGCGGACGACCTGCGGGCGCTGGCGCTCGACGTCCGGGCACGCCTGGGCAACGACAGGCCCTCGGTCGTGGCCGTCGCGGGCGTCGCCAAGGAGCGGCCGCTGGTCGTCGTCGCCACCAACGACGAATCGCGCCGCTGGGGGGTCAAGGCCGGCGAGATGGTCCGCCTGGCTGCGGGGGTCCTCGTCGGCGGCGGTGGTGGGAAGGACGACGTCGCCCAGGGCGGCGGTACCGACGCGTCCGCGGTGGGCGAGGCGCTGCGCCGGCTCGAGCACGCCGTCGGCGAGAAGGTCACGTCGTCGCGGTGACGGCCCCGCGCGCGACGGGGATGCGCCGCGGGGTCCGCCTCGGGGTGGACGTCGGGAGCGTGCGCGTCGGGCTGGCGGTGTGCGACGCCGAGGGCCTGATCGCCTCGCCGGTCCAGACCGTCCCGCGTGACCAGAAGGGGCTGGGCGACCTGGCGCGGATCGCGGCGGAGGTGGTCGACCGGGGTGCCGTGGAGGTGGTCGTGGGGCTGCCTCGCTCGCTCGACGGGCACGAGGGTTCCGCGGCGCAGCTGGCCCGTGGGTACGCTGAACGCCTCGCGGGGAGGGTCGCGCCGGTTCCGGTGCGGCTCGTGGACGAGAGGCTCAGCACCGTGAGCGCGCACCGCGCGCTGCGCGACGCCGGCGTCCGGGGACGCAGGCACCGGCGGGTGGTCGACCAGGTGGCCGCCGTGCTGATCCTGCAGACGGCTCTGGACGCCGAACGTGCGTCCGGCCGGGCACCGGGGTCGTTGGTCGACCTCGGGGTGGCGACGGACGGCCCGGGTGACCGGACGCCGGCGCCGGGAGCACAGGAGGCCCCTCGGACATGAGCGACCTTTCGCTCCACGACCTGCCCATCGGCACGGCGCGTCGCCGCGACGATCGCGACCGCCGTGCCCGACGCCGTCACCGGCGGCGGCGGGCGGCCGTCGTCCTCGTGATCTGCCTGGCGCTGTTCGGTGGGGCGTCGTTCGCCGTCTACCAGTTCGTGCGTCCCATCGTCGACGACCTGACGGCGTCCAAGGACTTCGAGGGCGAGGGCACCGGCTCCGTCGAGGTGCAGATCGAGCAGGGAGCCAGCGGGCGTGCCATCGGCTCGGTGCTGGAGGAGGCGGGGGTGGTCAAGACCGCCGGAGCGTTCGTGGACGCCGTCAAAGCCAACCCACGTTCGGGCCAGATCCAGCCGGGCACGTACGGGCTGCGGTCGCAGATGGCCGCGAGCTCGGCGCTGACCCTCCTGCTCGACCCGGCGTCCCGGATGTCGTTCCTCGTCGTCATCCCGGAGGGGTTCAGCGCGCCCGAGGTCTTCACCCGGCTGGCGGAGGAGACCGGTTTGGGAGTCGAGGAGTTCGAGACGGCCTCGACCGACCCGGCGATCGGCCTGCCCGAGGGAGCGCTCGCTGTCGAGGGCTACCTCTTCCCGGCGACCTACGACTTCGAGCCGGACACGAGCGCGGTCGAGATGATCACGTCGATGGTGACGCGGTCGAAGCAGGCGATGGACGCCGTCGGGGTGCCGGCCGAGACACGCAACCAGGTGATCACCAAGGCCAGCCTCGTGGAGGAGGAGGCCCGCAACCCGGAGGACTTCGGCAAGGTCGCCCGCGTGATCGAGAACCGCCTCGCGATCGGGATGCCGCTGCAGCTGGACTCGACCGTCAACTTCGCCACCGGCAAGACGGGGATCACGACCACGGCGCAGGACCGGGAGAGCGACTCCCCGTACAACACGTACAAGGTACCCGGCCTGCCCCCCGGCCCGGTCAGCTCGCCCGGGGAGGCGGCGATGCAGGCGGTGCTTACCCCGACGCCGGGGGAGTGGCTGTACTTCGTCGCCGTCAACCCCGACACGGGTGAGACGCGGTTCGCGGTGACGGACGAGGAGCACGCCGCGAACGTCGAGCTGTTCAGGCAGTGGCTGCGCGAGAACGGCGGATGACGCGGCGGTCGTGCCGGTGAGACGCGCAGCCGTGCTGGGGCACCCGGTGGCGCACTCGTTGTCTCCGGCCCTGCACCGCGCGGCCTACTCCGCCCTCGGCCTCGACTGGACGTACGAGGCGGTCGACGTCACCCCGGAGCAGCTGCCCGGGTTCGTCGCCGGGCTCGACCCCTCGTGGGCGGGCCTGTCGCTCACCATGCCGCTCAAGCGTGCCGTGCTGGCGCTGCTGTCGTCCGTGTCGCCCCTGGCCGAGGCGCTGGGGGTGGTCAACACCGTGACGTTCGGTCCCGCGGGACCGGTCGGCGACAACACCGACGTCCACGGGCTGGTGACAGCGCTGCGCGAGGCTGGTGTGTCCTCGGTCGGCGCCGGGCACGTCCTGGGGGGAGGGGCGACGGCGGTCTCCGCGGTGGCAGCCCTGGCGCAGCTCGGGTGCGCGTCCCCTGTCGTCCACCTGCGCACGGTGTCGCGCGCGGACGTCGTCGCGGGGGCGGCCGCCCGCCTGGGAGTCGTCGTCGAGGTCCTTCGTCTTTCGGACCGTGCCTGGTCCGAAGCGGACGTCATCGTGTCCACCCTGCCCGCCGGCGCGGCCGACGTCCTGGCCGGGTCCGTCGTCCCCACGTGTGGGGTCCTGATGGACGTGGCGTACGACCCGTGGCCGAGCCATCTCGCCACGGCCTGGGGCGCGGCCGGCGGGGTCGTCGTCGACGGCTTCGAGATGCTCCTGCACCAGGCCGCCGAGCAGGTGCGGCTGATGACCGGTCACGACGCGCCAGTCGCCGCGATGCGTGCCGCCGGCCTCGCCGCCCGCGCTCGCTGACCCCGACTCACCCCGCGCTCGCTGACCCCCGACTCACCCCGCGATCAAGGACTTCGTCCCCGGCGATCAAGGACCTCGTCCCCGGCGATCAAGGACCTCATGCACATCGTCACCGAGTACGGTTCCTGGCATGAGCCTCCGCCTCGAGCACTCGGTCATGGCGGCTGCCGCGAACGCCCGGGGCATGCTCGACGCCGGGGAGGCGCTTGCCAACGTGTGGCGACACTGCATCATCCAGCTGCTCGACGACTACGAGAGCGCTCGGCGCTGTGAAGGCGACGAAGATGCCGCGTCCTTGCTGGCACAGGCGCCGGACCGTACGGGAGATGACAGGGTCGATGCCGCCTTTGCCGCGTTGGCGGAGCACCTCGCGCGTCGAGACGGCTTCCAGGTCCCGCGGTGGGCTACCGAACCAGATCGGACGACGGGTATCTGGTGGTTCGTCGTGACGTTGCCCGGGCTGCACCCACGAGCGCTGGTGGAGTCTCCGCTCTCGTTCCGCAAGCGGGGGGTCTTCATCACCTCTGCCGCCCTGGAACGCGTGTGACCCCGTTCTTCGACCGTGCGCAGATCGACCGGCTCCTCGGCGAGCTGGCTGCGGAGCTCGACGGGCGAGGCGTGACAGCTGACGTGTTCCTCGTCGGTGGCGCCGCGATGGCGGTTGCTTACGACAACAGGCGAGCGACCCGGGACCTGGACGCCGTCTTCGTGCCGACGACTGTTGTCCGACAGGCTGTCGCGGCGCTGGCGGAACGTCGCGGGTTGCCGCCCGACTGGCTGAACGACGCGGTCAAGGGCTTCCTGCCCGGCGATGACGCGGACGCCAGCCCCTACCTGACGGCACCTGGCCTGCGGGTCGACATCGCTTCTCCCAAATATCTCCTGGCGATGAAGCTGTTCGCGCCGGAGTCGGACGCAGACGACATCAAGGTCCTGTACCGGCTCCTCGGGTTTACCTCTGTCGAGGAGGGCCTCGACCTGGTGTCGTCGGCTTACCCGGGCAGGCCGGTCCAGGCCAAGGTCCAGTTCCTGTTGGAGGAGATCGTGGCCTCGTTGCGTGGCACCGGACAAAGCTGAGCTGGCCTAGAGTCGCTGCTGGACCGGGCAGCCGGCGCGGCTGGGCGCAGGGCACCGGTCACCGCGATGAGAGCCGCTGGTCGCTGCCGACGCTCAGCCGATGGGGTCGGCGACGAGCCGGTTCTGCCCGGAGATGGCTTCGACGGGCACCGGCTCCGAGGTGACCTGCGCCTGGCCCGGGACCGGCAGCCAGGGTCCGCCCGCGACGGAGTACTCGCCGGTGTAGGC
>JBBSNO010000143.1:0-7500 GCA_038232615.1 Actinomycetales bacterium | reverse complement strand
TCGGTCCCAACGGCTCCGGCAAGTCCAACGTCGTCGACGCTCTAGCCTGGGTGATGGGCGAGCAGGGTGCGAAGACCCTGCGCGGCGGCAAGATGGAGGACGTCATCTTCGCCGGCACCGCCGGGCGCGCCCCGCTGGGCCGGGCCGAGGTGGTCCTCACCATCGACAACAGCGACGGCGCGCTGCCGATCGAGTACAGCGAGGTCACCCTCTCCCGGACGATGTTCCGCAACGGTGGCTCGGAGTACGCCATCAACGGATCCTCCTGCCGGCTGCTCGACGTCCAGGAGCTGCTCAGCGACTCCGGCATCGGCCGGGAGATGCACGTCATCGTGGGCCAGGGCCAGCTCGACCAGGTGCTGCGCGCCACCCCCGAGGACCGGCGCGGTTTCATCGAGGAGGCCGCCGGCGTCCTGAAGCACCGCAAGCGCAAGGAGAAGGCCCTTCGCAAGCTGGAGGCGATGCAGGCCAACCTCACGCGCGTCTCGGACCTCACCTCGGAGATCCGCCGCCAGCTCGGGCCGCTGGGACGCCAGGCCGAGGTGGCCCGCCGCGCCCAGGTCGTGCAGTCCGACGTCCGCGACGCCCGGGCCCGCCTGTTCGCCGACGAGCTCGCCCAGCTGACGTCGACCTTCGAGGCGGAGGTCGCGGACGAGACGGCGCTGCGGACGCGGCGCGCCGAGGTCACCGACGCGCTTGCCGCCGCCAAGGCGCGGCTCGCGACGCTGGAGGGTGAGGCCGAGGAGGCGGCGCCGCGGTTGAGGTCCGCGTCCGACACCTGGTACCGGCTCTCGGCGCTGCGCGAGCAGCTCCGGGGGACCGCGACCCTGGCCGAGGAGCGCACCCGGTTGCTGGGCGCGGACGACGGCACCGGCTCCGAGGACGACGGAGCCGCCCGGACGGTCGAGGACCTCGCGGCCCAGGCCAACCGGGCGCGCGAGCAGGAGAAGGAGCTCGCGGGCGAGGTCGTCGTATCCCGGAGCGCGCTGGAGGCCAGCGTGGCCGCCCGTACCGAGGCCGAGGAGCAGCTCTCGGTCGAGGAGCGCCAGGTGGCTGCGCTGCTGCGCGCCGAAGCCGACCGCCGAGAGGGTCTGGCCCGGCTCTCGGGACAGGTGGGGTCGCGGCGCAGTCGCGTGGAGGCCGCCGAGGCCGAGATCGGCCGCCTGCAGGCGGCAGTGGCCGAGGCCGGCGTGCGCGGGACGGCGGCCCAGCAGGAGTTCGGCGCCCTGGAGTCCCAGGTGGCCGGCGTCGAGCAGGGCGAGGAGGGGCTCGACGCCGCCCACGAGCATGCCGCGCAGGCGCTGGAGGCCGCCACGGCCGACGTCGAGCGCTGGCGCGAGCAGGAGCGCCGGGCCGAGCGCGACCGTGCCGGCGCCGCGGCGCGCAAGGAGGCGCTGGAGCTGGGCCTGGCGCGCAAGGACGGTTCGGGCGCCCTGCTCGCCGACGACCGGCGGGTCCCGGGCGTCCTCGGGTCGGTCGCTGCACTGCTCACGGTCCGACCCGGATACGAGGACGCCGTGGCCGCGGCGCTCGGCGTCGCCGCAGACGCGGTGGCCGTGGAGTCCGTCGACGTCGCCGTCGACGCTCTCCGGATGCTCAAGGACGACGACGCCGGCCGGGCCGCCGTCCTGGTCGGGGGTACGTCGTCCGAGGAGCCCCCGGGCCCGGACGTCGGGAGCCTGCCCGTCGGGACCATGGCCGCGCTCGACCTCGTCGAGGCCTCCGCCGGCCTGCGCGTCGCCATCGGCGTGCTGCTCGCCGGGACCGTCGTGGTCCCCGGGCTCGCCGAGGCGCGGGCCGTCGTCTCCGCGCGCCCGGACCTGGTCGCCGTCACCACCGAAGGCGACGTCCTTGGCGCCACCGCCGCACGCGGCGGTTCCGTGTCGGCACCGAGCCTGCTGCAGGTGCAGGCCGCAGCCGACGAGGCAGGGGAGGCTCTGGCGGACGCCGTCCGTCGCGGCGAGCAGGCCCGCTTCGCCCTGCAGCGCGCGGCGTCGGTACGCGACGAGGTCCTCCAGCGGGTCGAGGCCGCCCTCGACCGGCTCCACGACTCCGACGCCCGGCTCGCTGCGGTGGCGGAGAAGCTCGGCCAGCTGGGCGCCGCGGCCCGCTCGGCCCGTGCCGAGGCCGAACGCGTCCAGCGCTCGCTCGCCGGTGCCACCGAGACGCTGGACACCGACCGGGCCCAGCTGGCCGAGCTCGTCGAGCGGCTGCGGCTGGCCCAGGACGGTCCCGAGCAGACCGAGCCGGACACGCACCGGCGCGACACCCTGGCTGCGGCTGTGGCGCAGGCACGGGCGAGCGAGATGGAGGCGCGGCTCGCCCTGCGCACGGGCGAGGAACGTCTGCGAGCGCTCACCGGTCGTGCGGAGTCCATCGAGCGTGCCGCCGCGCGCGAGGTGGAGGCCCGCGAGCGCGCCGCGCGCCGCGCGGCGGGGCGCCGGGTGCAGGCCCAGGTGGCGTCGGCGGTCGCCGCCGGCGCACGAGCCGCGCTCGAGGTGCTCGAGGGGTCGCTCGCGACGGCGTCCGGTTTGCGCGACCAGGCCGAGGCCGAGGCCACCGAGCGCGGTACGCAGACCGGCACCCAGCGGGAGACGCTCGAGGCGCTCGGCGTCGAGCTCGCGCAGCTGACCGACTCGGTGCACCGGGACGAGGTGGCCCGGACCCAGCAGCGGCTGCGCATCGAGGCGCTGCAGGCCCGGTCGGTCGACGACCTGGGCCTCGACCCCGCGGTGCTGGTGGAGGAGTACGGACCGCACCTGATGGTGCCGCCGTCACCTGCGGCGCCGGGCGACGGCGAACCGGACGTCCCCGCCGTGGCGGTGCCCTTCGTGCGCGAGGAGCAGGTCAAGCGGCTGCGTCGTGCCGAGCGGGCGATGGCGCAGCTCGGCCGCGTGAACCCGCTGGCGCTGGAGGAGTTCGCGGCGCTGGAGGAGCGGCACAAGTTCCTCACCGACCAGCTCGGTGACCTGGAGCGCTCCCGCAAGGACCTGCTGGGGATCGTCAAGGACGTCGACGACCGCGTGCAGCAGGTGTTCGCCCAGGCGTTCACCGACACGGCGACCCAGTTCGAGCGCGTCTTCGGCCGGCTCTTCCCCGGCGGTGAGGGCCGCCTCGTGCTGAGCGACCCGGACGACCTGCTGACGACGGGGATCGACGTCGAGGCGCGGCCCGCCGGAAAGAAGGTCAAGCGCCTCAGCCTGCTCTCCGGCGGCGAGCGGTCCCTGGTCGCGGCGGCCCTGCTGGTGGCGATCTTCAAGGCCCGGCCCAGCCCGTTCTACGTGCTCGACGAGGTCGAGGCTGCGCTCGACGACAGCAACCTCGGCCGGCTGATCACGATCATGGAGGAGCTGCGCGACGGCAGCCAGCTCATCGTCATCACCCACCAGAAGCGGACGATGGAGATGGCGGACGCCCTGTACGGCGTGACGATGCGGGGGGACGGCGTGACCACCGTAGTCAGCCAGCGTCTGCGCGAGACCCAGCCAGCCTGAGACCAAGCCCGCCCGCAGGACCGGCACGCGGGCCGGCGGTTCGCCCGGCCGGCGGAGCGGTTTGGCGGTTGATGCCCGTCTCGGGCACGGTAGTACTCGTGACCCCTGTCCTGTTCGGCATGGCCGTCAGCGTGCTAGCGGCCCTGGTCGTGCTGCTGCTCGTGGCCGTGCCACGGCTCCGGGGCGGGGACAGGCTGCTCAGCCCGGACGGCGGGGCGTCCGTCCGGGAGGCGTTCCGCCGGGCCAGGGCTCGGGCCGCCCGGGCGGTCGGACGGGCCGGTGGGGTCGCCCAGGACGTGAGGGGCCGCGCCGGTGAGGTCTCCGCGGACGTGCGGGACAAGGCTCAGCAGGCGCGAACGCGACGTGTCGAGGGCGCCGACGCGCCGGTTACGTCGGACGAGCCGGGGGCTACTTCCGACCAGGCGGGTATGACTCCCGACGAGTCGGGTATTACGCGGGACCCTGATCCCTGGACAGCGCCCCCCGCCGTCCGACCCGCACGGAGCGCCCCCCGCGGACGCGACCGGCACGGGCGCGACCACGACCGGCACGACCAAGACGTACGCGACCGTGGGTCGGGCCAGGGAACCCGGACCGCGGTGACGGTCACCGCGCCGCCGTCCCTGACCGGCGAGCCGGGCGACGCGGCCCTGGCCGAGCGCGTGATCGACCTGCGCGACCCCGTCGCGCCGGCGGCCACCCCGGCAGCAGCGACCCCTGAGGCAGCGACCACTGAGGCAGCGACGCCCGGCCCCACACCGACTGCCGCTTCGGCCGCTGCGCCGGGGACGAGGCGGGCGGGCGGCGGCTCCGGCGCCTCCGGGGAATCCCGGCGGCCGGCGCAGGGCGCGTCGTCCCGGGTGCGCAACCGTCGTCACCGCGACGCGGACCTCGGCTGGGGGGAACCCCGTCCAGGCCCCCGACACGGTCGCTGACCGGCCTGGGAGACTGCTGCACCGTGGAGACCGTCGAGCTCGTCATCGCGCTGTCCGTCGTCCTGGTGCTGGCCGTGGTGGGCGGTGCGGTCGGCCTGGTGCGCCGCGGCCGCGGCCGCCATGTGCAGGCCCCGCCCGACCGACGTCCAGGCGTCGACTACGCGCCCGGCGTCGGCGACGACGCGGAACCTCCGCGCGACGCACCCACGCGTCGCGTCGACACGTTGCCCGCGCCGGACGACGTGCTCGACGAGCCGCCGGTGGCCGCGCCGCCTGGTCTCGAGACCCCCGACCCCGTCGCCGGGCGCCTCGTCCGCCTGCGCGACCGACTGTCCCGGTCGAACTCCGCGCTCGGCAAGGGCCTGCTCGCGCTGCTCTCACGCGACACCATCGACGAGAGCACGTGGGACGAGGTCGAGGAGACCCTGCTGCTCGCAGACCTCGGCACCGGGCCCACGACCGAGCTGGTGGACCGCCTGCGCGAACGGGTGCGGGTGCTCGGCACCCGGGAGCCGACAAAGGTGCGTGCCCTGCTCAGTGAGGAGCTGCTGCGCCTGGTCGGCCCCGACCTGGATCGTTCCCTGGCCGTCGACCGGCACGACGGGCGCCCTGCCGTCGTCCTGGTCGTCGGGGTCAACGGCACCGGCAAGACGACCACGGTCGGCAAGCTGGCCCGGGTGCTGGTGGCCCAGGACAAGGACGTGCTGCTCGGTGCCGCGGACACCTTCCGCGCGGCAGCGGCTGCCCAGCTGACCACCTGGGGGGACCGCGTCGGGGTCCCCACGATCAGCTCCGAGCGCGAGGGCGCCGACCCGGCGTCGGTGGCGTTCGACGCCGTCCGCGCCGGCACCGAGGTCGAGGCCGACGTGGTGGTGATCGACACGGCGGGCCGCCTGCAGAACAAGGTCGGGCTGATGGACGAGCTCGGCAAGCTCAAGCGCGTCGTCGAGCGCGCGATGGGCGACGGCGGGAGCATCGACGAGGTGCTGCTCGTGCTCGACGCCACCACCGGGCAGAACGGGATGCGTCAGGCTCAGGTGTTCGCCGATGCCGTCGACATCACCGGCATCGTCCTGACCAAGCTCGACGGCACCGCCAAGGGCGGCATCGTCGTCGCGGTGCAGCGTGAGCTGGGTGTGCCGGTCAAGCTCGTCGGCCTGGGCGAGGGCGCCGACGACCTCGCGCCGTTTGAGCCGCAGGCCTTCGTCGACGCCCTGTTGGCCTGAGACCGATGAGCCCGGGGGGACGACGATGACCGAGCTCCTGCGCCGGCTCGACCAGGTGCACCCGCGTGACATGTCCGTGGTCGTGCGCGACGTCCTGACGACGCTGCCCGGTGTGGTCGCCACCCGGCTGCACCTGCTCGACCAGGAAGGTCGGCTGCTGCTCCCGTACGCGGCTGGGTCGCGGGAGGCCGACGCCCTCGACGTCGCGAGTACCGTCCTGGGGTCGGCGCTGGCATCTGCGGAGCCGGTGCTCGAGGCCATCGCGGGGGGCGTCGAGGTGCACCTGGCGCTGCGCGTGCGGGACGAGGCGGTCGGCGTGCTCTCGGCGGTGTGCCATGGCGAGTCACCCGACGACGCCCTGTTCGCACCCTCCACTCTCGCCGACCTGAGGGAGGCGGCCCTGGAGCTGGGGTACGTGCTCGCCGGGTCGGGCGCCTGGAGCGACTACGTGTCCATCGGGCGCAGGGCCCGCCCGATGACGCTGCCTGCCGAGCTGCAGTGGTCGAACCTGCCGCTGCAGGCGCTGAGCGGGCGCGGCTTCGCCGCGGCGGGGAAGATCCTGCCCACCTACGAGGTCGGCGGTGATCTGTTCGACATGTCGTGGGGACCCCGGGGCCCGTGGCTGAGCGTCGCCGACGCCCTCGGCCACGGGCTGCGGTCCAGCCTGCTCGCCCACGCCGCCTTCGGCACCGTGCGGCACGCCCGGCGGTGCGGCAGGGACCTCGCCGCCCAGGCGTCCGGCGCCGACCGGACCCTGCTGGAGCAGTGGGACGGGCTCAACTTCGTCACCGCGGTCCTCGCCGAGCTCGACGTCGAGGCGGGCGTGCTGCGGTGGGTCAACGCGGGGCACCCGCCGCCCCTGCTGCTCCGCGACGGTGTGGTCGAGATGCTGGCGGGGGAACCGCAGCGGCCGTTCGGGCTGCTCGACGAGACGGACTACGTCACGCACGAGCTGACGGTGCGCCCCGGCGACCGCATCGTGCTGGTGTCCGACGGCATGTCGGAGGCCCACCGCAAGGGCGACGTGTCGGGCCCCTTCGGACGCGAGCGGCTGCAGGGGGCGGTGCTCGCGGCGTCCACGCTGTCTCCCGCCGCGGCGGTGCGCGGGGCCGTCCGCATGGTCGACGACTGGACGTCCTCCGAGCCGCGTGACGACGCCACGATGCTCGTCGCCGACGTGCTGGAGCGCTGACGTGCTGGACCGCTGACCCGCCACCGGCAGGGGTGCGGCGAGCCGTCCGGGCGTCGTCCCCGGGACGTCCTGTGACGAAACGCAGGATTCACCGTGGGGACGGCCACTTCACGCGGACGTAACACGGCGGGGCATCGACGGAAACAGCACCTCGCGAGGGGTCTGGCCAGGTCGCCCCACCGTCGTGGCGGCGTCCGCCGACCCGCCCGGGTCGGCGCCCGTCCCGACGGCCCGCGGGCCGCGACACGTCAGGAGGTTGCCGTGGACACCGGCGACACCGCCTGGATCCTCACCAGCGCAGCGCTCGTGCTGCTGATGACTCCGGGGCTCGCGCTCTTCTACGGCGGCATGGTCCGCGCGAAGAGCGTCCTCAACATGATGATGATGAGCTTCGGCGCCCTGGCGCTGGTCTCTGTCTTGTGGGTGCTCTACGGCTACTCGATCGCCTTCGGCGACGACGTGGCCGGGGGCTTCCTCGGGGACCCGACCCAGTTCCTCGGGCTGGAGGGCCTGATGGACCCAGAGTCCCTCGTGGCCACCATCCCCTCGATGGCCTTCGTCGGGTTCCAGTCCGTCTTCGCGATCATCACCGTCGCGCTGATCTCCGGCGCGATCGCCGACCGCGCGAGGTTCGGCACCTGGATGGTCTTCGC
>JBBSNO010000142.1:0-7580 GCA_038232615.1 Actinomycetales bacterium | reverse complement strand
CTACCACCTCGGGATCGAGCGACGCCTCCCGTCGCGCGGCAGGTGACAAGACCTCGCCGAACGCCCCCGCCACGGTGTCCTCGATCGTTGACGTACCGAGCAGCGCCCGTACCTGCTGGAGCTTTTCGTCGTCGAGGTCCACGAGCCGCTTCGTCATCGCCGCACGATATCCGCCCGCCGAGGCGGGGAGACCTCAGCCGAGCACGAGCTGGTCGCCCTCCAGCGTCACGGTCAGGGACTCAAGCGCGCTCGTCGCCGGGCCGTTGAGCACGCCCCCGTCGGTGGCGTCGAACACGCTGCCGTGGTTCGGGCAGGTCAGCGTGAGGCCCTCGTCGGCGTTGACCGGGGTGCCCTGGTGGGTGCACGCCGAGGAGTAGGCCACGAACTCGCCCTCGGTGGGCTGGGCCATCACGACCCGCTCACCGCCGGCGTCGACGATCCGAGCCTGCCCGACAGGTACCTCGGACGCCGGCACGCTGGCTCCCGCGGACGCCTCGCCGGTGGTGGGCCCGGCCGGGCCCTCGTCGTCCGACGAACCGGAGGAGCAGGCCACCAGGACGCCGGGCAGGAGGACCGCTCCGCCCAGAGCCCGGTGCGCCGGGAGGGGCACAGTTCGGTCGTCACGCCGGCTCAACGGGTGCTGGCCCGGCGGGGGTTGCCGCTCGGCCGCCTCGTCACCTGAGGCCGGTGGCTCTGTCCGGCTACCGGTGTCGCTCGGGCTGGTCGGCGGCTTCCTCGGGCAGCAGCGCTGCACGAATCGACCGAGGCGCGACATCGGCGTCGGCGGGCAGCGGCTGGGCGGATCCTGCGGCGGGCACACCCGCCGAATAGTCGCCGCGTGCATCGCGCGTCAGGTCCCGCGAGTCCTACCCGGCCCTCCTTCGGCGCCGGGCTGGCTCGCGGACGGGTGTCAGCACCTCGGCGAGAAACTGGCCGGTGTAGCTGTCCGGAGAGCCGGCGACCTGCTCGGGCGTGCCCTCGGCGATCACGAGCCCACCGCCGGACCCGCCCTCGGGTCCCATGTCGACCACCCAGTCGGCGTTCTTGATCACGTCGAGGTTGTGCTCGATGACGATGACGGTGTTGCCCTTGTCCACCAGCCCCTGGAGCACCCCAAGCAGCTTGCTGATGTCCTCGAAGTGCAGCCCGGTGGTCGGCTCATCCAGCACGTAGATGGTGCGGCCGGTCGAACGCTTCTGCAGCTCGGAGGCGAGCTTGACCCGTTGGGCCTCGCCGCCGGAGAGCGTCGGCGCAGGCTGGCCGAGGCGCACGTAGCCGAGCCCGACCTCGACGAGCGTGTTCAGGTGCCGGGAGATGGCCGGCACGGCGGAGAAGAACTCGCTGGCCTCCTCGATCGGCATGTCGAGCACGTCGGAGACCGTCTTGCCCTTGAAGTGCACCTCGAGCGTCTCCCGGTTATACCGAGCTCCGTGGCAGACCTCGCACGGCACGTACACGTCAGGCAGGAAGTTCATCTCGATCTTGATGGTGCCGTCGCCCTGGCAGTTCTCGCAGCGCCCGCCCTTGACGTTGAACGAGAATCGGCCCGGCATGTAGCCGCGCACCTTCGCCTCGGTGGTCGCCGCGAACAGCTTGCGGACGTGGTCCCAGACGCCGGTGTAGGTCGCCGGGTTCGAGCGCGGCGTCCGACCGATCGGGCTCTGGTCAACGTGCACGACCTTGTCCAGGTGGTCCAGCCCGCTGACGCTTCGGTGGCGCCCCGGCACGTGCCGCGCGCCGTTCAGCCGGTTGGCGAGCACGTGGTACAGGATGTCGTTGACCAGGGTCGACTTACCCGAGCCCGACACCCCGGTGACGGCGACCATGCACCCGAGCGGGAACGACACGTCGATGTCCTGCAGGTTGTGCTCCCGGGCCCCCTTGACCACCAGCTCGCGGCCCTTCTCGCGCGGACGCCGGACGGCCGGCATCTCGATCACCGACCTGCCGGCGAGGTAGGCCCCGGTCGACGACGACGGGTGCTCGAGCAGCCCCTGCACCGACCCGGAGTGCACGACCTGCCCCCCGTGCTCGCCCGCGCCGGGGCCGATGTCGACGACCCAGTCGGCGGACTTGATGGTGTCCTCGTCGTGCTCGACGACGATCAGCGTGTTGCCCAGGTCGCGCAGGCGCGTCAGGGTCTCGATCAGCCGGCGGTTGTCGCGCTGGTGCAGGCCGATGCTCGGCTCGTCGAGCACGTACAGCACCCCCACCAGGCCCGAGCCGATCTGCGTCGCGAGGCGGATGCGCTGGGCCTCGCCGCCGGAGAGGGTCCCGGCCGGGCGTGCGAGGGAGAGGTAGTCGAGGCCGACGTCGAGCAGGAACCCCAGCCGTGCGTGGATCTCCTTCAGTACCGCCTCGGCGATCTGCTGCTCGCGCGAGGAGAGGTCGAGGTCGCCGAGGAACTCCGCGGCCTCCCGGATCGGCAGGGCGCACACCTGGGCGATGTTGCGGTCGCCGACGCGGACCGCGAGCACCTCGGGCTTGAGCCGGGCACCACCGCAGACGGGGCACGGCGTCTCGCGCATGTACCCCTCGTACCGCTCGCGCGACCACTCCGAGTCGGTCTCGGAATGCCGACGGGAGACGAACGGCACGATGCCCTCGAAGCCCGTGGTGTACGAGCGCTCACGGCCGAACCGGTTCCGGTAGCGGACGTGGACCTCGTAGTGCTCCCCGTGCAGCAGCGCCTGCTTCGCCCGCTTGGGCAGGGCGCGCCACGGCACGTCCATCGAGAAGCCCATCTGGTCGGCCAGGCCCTTCATCAGGCGCTGGTAGTACTCCCCCGAGGCCGAGGCGCCCCACGGGGCGATGGCGCCGTCCGCGAGCGAGAGCTCGTCGTTGGGCACGAGCAGCTCGGGGTCGACCTCCTTGCGGGTGCCGATGCCGCTGCACTCGGGGCAGGCGCCGTACGGGGCGTTGAAGGAGAAGGTGCGCGGCTCGATCTCGTCGAGCGCCAGCGGGTGGTCGTTCGGGCACGCCATCTTCTCCGAGAACCGGCGCTCACGGCCGGGGTCGTCGGCCTCGGCGTCCACGAGCTCGACGGTCAGCAGCCCACCGGCGAGGCCGAGCGCGGTCTCGACCGAGTCGGTCAGCCGGCGCTTGGCCGAGGCCTTGGCGACGAGTCGGTCGACGACCACGTCGATCGTGTGCTTGAGCTTCTTCTCCAGCGCGGGCGGCGAGGCCAGGGTGAGCACCTCGCCGTCCACGCGCGCCCGGGCGAAGCCCTTGGCCTGCAGCTCGGCGAACAGGTCGGCGTACTCACCCTTGCGGCCCCGCACGACCGGCGCGAGCAGCTGGAACCGTGTGCCCTCCGGCAGCTCCAGCAGCCGGTCGACGATCTGTTGCGGGGTCTGGCGGCCGATCGGCTCGTCGCAGACCGGGCAGTGCGGCCGGCCCGCACGCGCGAAGAGCAGCCGGAGGTAGTCGTAGACCTCCGTGATGGTGCCGACGGTCGAGCGCGGGTTGCGGCTCGTCGACTTCTGGTCGATCGACACGGCGGGCGACAGACCCTCGATGACGTCGACGTCCGGCTTGTCCATCTGGCCCAGGAACTGGCGGGCGTAGGCCGAGAGCGACTCGACGTACCGCCGCTGGCCCTCCGCGAAGATGGTGTCGAAGGCCAGCGACGACTTGCCGGAGCCGGACAGGCCGGTGAACACGATGAGAGAGTCGCGCGGCAGGTCGAGGTCGACGTCCTTGAGGTTGTGCTCGCGGGCACCGCGGACGACGAGCTCGCCCGAGCCGTGATGACCGATCGGGGCGGCCTTCTTGGGGGACGTCGAGGAGCGTTGACGAGCGGCAGTGGGCACGGTGTCAATGGTAGGTGGCGGGTCCGACAACGGCGTCCGCGTGCAGGCCCCGGTGCCCCGGCTCAAGGGTAGGTTCGACCCCATGAGTGACGACTCGCACACCGCCACCTACCCCGACCTCGCCGACGACACCGCCTACGAGCAGGCGATCGGCACCCTCACCGACCTCACCGACGCCCTGCTGGACGACGTCAAGGCGCTGGACGACGAGGCCATCGATGCCCCCTCGGCCTGCGAGGGCTGGACCCGCGGGCACGTCCTGACGCACGTCGCGCGCAACGCCGACGCGCTCGGCAACCTGATCCAGTGGGCCGCCACAGGGGTCGAGACCCCGATGTACTCCTCGGCGGGGGTACGCGACGCCGACATCGACGCCGGAGCCGGCCGGACGGCGTCCGAGCACGAGTCGGACGTCGAGTCCAGCGCCGAGCGGCTGCTCGCCGCCGTCGCCGGGCTCCCGCTCGACCGCCGGCACGCGACGGTCCGCGGGGGTGGTGGCGCCGAGATGCTCGCCCACGACGTCCTGTGGGCGCGGATCCGCGAGGTGGCCTACCACCACGTCGACCTGCGCACGTCCTGCTCGTTCGCGCACCTGCCCGACTGGGTGGTCGCGCGAGGCCTCGACGAGTGCCCCACGCGGTTGGCGGACGGCGACGCGCCGCCGTTCACGCTGGTGGCCACCGACTCGGGCCAGGAGCTCCCCGTGGGCGACGGCGGACCGGTCGTCCGCGGACTGGCCAGCGACCTGTTGGCCTGGACGACGGGCCGCTCCGACGGCGCCGAACTCGACTCCGACGGCCCCCTGCCCGCCCTCCCCTCCTGGGGCTGACGTATGTCTGGCGCGCCGGACGCCGGCGACGAGGTGACGATCACACGGCACGGAAGGCCCGTGGCCCTCGTCGTGCGACCGGACGCCTTGCACGGTCGTCGGGCGGAGTCGGCGATGCACAGGGCAGCGCGCATCCACGGCCGGTTGGAGACCGCTCGCGACAGCACGCTCCCACGCTCGAGCGGTCTGAGCGAGGCCCGTGCGAACGAGCTCGTCAGTGCGGTCAGAGCGGCCCGCCAGTGCGCCCAGGAGACTCCCTACTCGGAAAGGGTCTCCTGGAGCCCATGAGCGACTAGGACGTCGATCTACCGATCGACCTGAACGTCGAGGACGACTCCGGCCTGCCGTGGGCGTTCCTCGACGAGGCGCCGGAACCGGGCAAGATCCGTGAGGGCGCTTGGACCACCGTGGGGTCGCGGACGACGCAGGCTGTCGCCCAAGTGGCTGACATCGCCGACGTCGTCCACGTCCGGCCGTTGTCAGGCCCTGTCGCTCGCCACACACCTGCTCGATCCTGTGGCCTGACCATGGCAGGTCGCGGATGTCGAACCCGTCTTGTCGATCGGGTTCAGGATGGGCTGGAAGAAGGGTCCCAGCGAGGCGGATACTGAGGGGCCGCATCCTTCGGGGATGCGGAAGTGAGGCCGGGACCTCCTGCGGGATAGCAGGCGCCCGGCCTTGCGCATGTCGCCAGGCGGTCAGCCAACCGATCCGACCTCGAGGACCTCGACCGGGTCTCCGAGCATCTCCAGCCAGGCCGGTCGCCCGAACTGCATGTCGCCAACTGCTCCCGCAACCGCGTCCGGTACCCACAGCATCGGCTCCTGGACGGGCCGGCCGTGCTCGACGATCAACCGACGCGACACAACGTGTTGGTTGCGGAACGCGCCCACGGCCCTGATGTCGTGCCGATTCCGTTCGTCATGGCGGGACTCCAGTGTGAGCACCGATACGGCTCGTTGATCCAGCTCCCACAGGAGCCTTCCGAGCAGTTCACGGCGGGCTCGTTCCTGCTTGCGCGGGTTGACCATGGTGCCGAGGACAACCAGCGACTCCACGCCGACGGTGACGAGGGATCTCATGATCCTCTCTCGCCGACCGGAGTCAGGATCCTCATCTCGCCAGTGGAGCCGACCCTGGCCTTTGAGCACGAGGGGACGCAGGACGTCGCGCGCTCGCTCGCACTCGTCCTCGGGAGCCACCGCGGCAGCGAGCAGATGCACCCATGTGCCTGCGCTCACAGCACGCACGGACTCGTCGGCGAAGGCGACCAGGCGCTGCGGAGCACCAGGCACGGACGGGCCTGGTATCGGCGAGAAGGACGACGAGGGCACCGGTGGATCGTCTCGTCGGGCACCGGCACGAAGGTGGAGCTTCGTCGGTGATCAGGACGTCCGACAGCACGACGACGCGCTTGATCCCGACGGGGTCAGGGGGCGTCGAAGGGCTGCCGCGGGTCGGGTCCACCGGTGCCGGCGGGGTACTCCTCCAGCGGGACGTCGCCGCGCCGCCAGGCCGCCAGCACCGGCTCGACGATCCGCCAGCACTGCTCGGCGGTGTCGCCGCGCACCGACAGGGTCGGGTCGCCGTCCAGGACGCCGGCCAGCACCTCACCGTAGGCGCTGAGGTGACCGGGCGCGAGGTCGGTCGCCAGCGCGACGCGCTCGAGCTCGAACGGGTCGCCGGGGCCGTTCACGTCGAGCTCCAGCGAGAGCCGGTCGGGGCCGAAGCCGATCCGCAGGCGGGTGGGCGCCGACGTCCCGTGCAGCCCCACCGGGAGGGCCGGCACGGGCTTGAAGGTGATCACGGCCTCCTTGCGCCGGTCCCCCAGCGCCTTGCCCGACCGGAGGCGGACCGGGACGCCGGCCCACCGCCAGGTGCCCACCTCTAGCACCACCTCGGCGAGCGTCTCGGTCTCGCGCGCGGCGTCGACCCCGTCGGACTCGGCGTAGCCGGGCAGGTCACGGTCACCGACGCGTCCCGCCGTCCAGCGGGCACGGCGGCTGGACGCGACCGGATCGCCGCCCGCGACGCGGGTGGCACGCAGCACCTGTGCCTTGCCTTCGCGCAGGTCGTGGGAGTCCAGGGTCGTGGGCGGCTCCATCGTCAACAGGGCAAGCATCTGCAGCAGGTGGCTCTGGATCATGTCGACCAGGGCGCCGGCCCCGTCGTAGTAGCGGGCACGGCCCTCCAGGCCGAGCTGTTCGTCAAAGACGATGTCGACCCGCTCGACGTGCGAGGCGTTCCAGACGGGTTCGAGGATGCGGTTGGCGAACCGCAGGCCCAGCAGGTTCAGCACGGTCGACCGGCCGAGGAAGTGGTCGACCCGGTGCACCTGGTCCTCCGGCACCAGCCTCGTCACCAGCGCGTTCAACGCCGCTGCTTCCACCGCGGCGGTACCGAACGGCTTCTCCAGCACCAGCCGCGTGCCCTCGGGCAGGGGGACGTCGACGAGCGCCGCACAGGCGGCGGCCGTCACCGCCGGCGGCAGGGCGAAGTAGATCGCCACGGGGGCCTCGCACCCGGCGACGAGGCCGGCCAGCTCGCCCGCGCCGGTCGCGTCGGCCCGCACGTACCGGGCACCCGCCTGGGCAGCTGCCGCCGCGCCGCCGTCCGCCCCCACGGTGGCGAAGGACGCGTCGACCTGGCTTCGCCACCGCTCGTCGTCCCAGTCTTCGGTGCCAGACCCGACGAGGGCCAGCCGGCGCTCCGGCTCCCGCTCCAGGAGCTGACCCAGACCCGGCAGGAGCAGTCGGGCCGCCAGGTCCCCGGTCGCTCCGAGGACGAGCAGCGTGCGGACCGGTGCGCCGGTGTCGGGGGGCATGGCCACACCCTGCCAACAGACCACCCCCGGGTGCGAGCCGGGGCGCGGGCGGCAGGATGGGCCGATGGCATCGAACATCGAGGACTACGCCCTCGTCGGCGACCTGCACACCGCG
>JBBSNO010000141.1:0-7644 GCA_038232615.1 Actinomycetales bacterium | reverse complement strand
GGCCTGGTCGAGCGGCCGTACGTCTTCGAGGGCAACGACCTGCCGGGGGTGATGCTCGGTACCGCGGTGCGTCGTCTGGTAAACCTGTACGCCGTCCGACCGGGCACGCGGGCCGTCGTCCTGACAGCCAACGCCGACGGTGACGCCGCGGCCGCCGACCTGGCGCGCGTCGGTGTCGACGTGGCCTGCGTGCTGGACGCCCGCCAGGGCCAGGGCCTGCGCCGGGCGGTCGGGCGCGGCCGGTTGGCCGGCATCGAGACGGACGACGGTCGCCAGATCGACTGCGACCTGCTCGTGGTCTCCATCGGCTGGACGGCGCCGACGTCGTTGCTGAACATGGCGGGCGACCGGCCGTACTACGACAGCTCGGCCGCCCGGTTCCGGCCGAGCGACGACCTGCCGCCCTCGGTGCTCGCGGCCGGGGGGATCGTCGGCGACGGCAGCACCGACGAGCTGGTGACGCACGGCCGAGCAGTCGGCGCGGCCGCCGCGGCTCGTGCCGGCTTCGGCGAGGCGCCCCCTCCCGAGCCCCTGCCGGCGCAGCCGCACCTGGCGATGTTCAGGGCGTCCACGCACGGGATGGTCGACTTCTCCGAGGACGTGTCGTCCAAGGACATCCTCGCGGCGGCGGCCGAAGGCTACGACTCGAGCGAGCTGGTCAAGCGGTTCACGACGGCGACGATGGGGCCCTCCCAGGGCAAGCTCGAGACCGTCAACACCGTGGCGGTGCTGGCCGAGGCGGTCGGTAGCACCATCGAGCAGCTCGGGACCACGGTGTGGCGCCCGCCGTACGCGCCCGTCACCCTCGGCGCGCTGGCGGGCCGGGTCCTCGAGCCGGTGCGGCACTCGCCGATCCAGCCCTGGCACGAGGCGCACGGCGCGCGGCCCCTGGTCGCGGGGCAGTGGATCCGCCCGGACCACTACGGCGACCCGCAGGCGGAGGCGCGCAACGTCCGCACGGCGATCGGCATCATCGACGTGACGCCGCTGGGCAAGCTCGACCTGCGCGGGCCGGACGTGCCGAGGCTGCTCGAGGCGGTCTACGTCAACAAGTGGTCGAAGCTCGCCGTCGGCTCGGTGCGCTACGGCGTGATGTGTGCCGAGGACGGCGTCGTGATGGACGACGGCGTCACGGGCCGGCTCGGCCCCGACCGGTACCTCATGTCGACGACGTCCTCGGGTGCCGCAGCGGTCTGGGAGCACCTCGAGGGTGTGCTCCAGATGGACCACCCGGACTGGCAGGTGCACGTCACGCCGATGACGACCGCGTACGCGAGCATCAACGTCGCGGGTCCACGCTCGCGCGAGCTGATGACCCGGGTCAGCGCGGGTGTCGACCTCTCGCCCGAGGCGTTCGGCTACATGCGGGTCCGCGCCGCCACCATCGCGGGCGTCGACGACTGCCTGGTGTGGCGGATCGGGTTCACCGGTGAGCTGAGCTACGAGGTCCACGTGCCGGCCGCCTACGGGCTGCACGTATGGGAGACGCTGCTGGAGCGAGGTCGCGATCTGGGGGCCCGCGCGTTCGGCGTCGAGGCCCAGCGCATCCTGCGGCTGGAGAAGGGCCACCTCGTGGTCGGCCAGGACACCGACGGGATGACCACCGCGTTCGCGGCGGGTCTCGGCTTGCTGGTGAAGCTGGACAAGGACGACTTCGTCGGACGGACGGCGCTGGCCTGGCGGCAGCAACAGCAGCGCCGGCACGGGTACCAGGTGCTCGTCGGCCTGCAGACCCTGGACCCTGCCGTCGTCCCACCCGAGGCCAGCCAGATCGTGCGCGGCCCCCGCGAGATCGTCGGTCGGGTCACCAGCAGCCGGATGTCACCGACCCTGGGCCGGTCGGTGTGCCTGGGGCACCTGGTCCCCGACCTGACCGAGGCGGGGACCCTCGTGACGGTCCTGCTCCCCGACGGACGACGCGTGCAGGCGAGGGTCACCCCGACGCTCGCGCACGTCGACCCCGAGGGGGTGCGGCTGCGTGGCTGAGCGTTGGTCGGTCGGAGGCCCCGTGGCTGGGGATCCCGTGGCTGGGGATCCCGTGGCTGGGGATCCCGTGGCGGAACGGTCGCCGGTCGCCCGCAGTGCGATCCGCCAGCGCCCGCCGGTCGTCGTCCGCGCCGGGTGGGAGGTCTGCGACCTGCGTTCGCACGCCGCCCTGAGGCTGGCCGACCACAGCCCGCTCGCGAAGGTCGGGGTCCGCGCACGCCCCGACGGGGCCGTCGCCGCCTGCCTCGGGATGCCCCACGGCCGTGCGCAGCGCGACCCGCACGGGACTTTGGTCGTCGGCGCGGGCCCGGGGGAGTGGCTGCTCGTCGGCGCCTCCGGGTCGGTGTCGGCCGTGATGTCGCGCGTCGACACCGCGGACGACGGGCTCGTCAGCGTGCTGGACCTGACCCACGGGCGTGCCCTGGTGCGACTGACCGGTTCGGCCGGTGACCGGCTGCTCGCCAAGGTCTGTGCCATCGACCTGTCCGACCGGGGAACGCCGGACGGCGCCGCGTTCCGCAGCTCGGTGGCGAAGCTCGTGACCGACGTTGTGCGGGACGACGCCGACGACGAGCGCTCGTACCTGCTGCACTGCGAACGGTCCTCGGGGCAGTACCTGTTCGACGTGCTGCTGGACGCCGGCGGCGAGCTCGGCATCGAGGTGGAGGGCTTCGCCCGCACCGCGACATCAGGAAGGTCGTTTCCGTGACGCTCCCCGAGACCGCCCGCTACGTCATCATCGGCGCCGGCATCCACGGGTTGTCGACCGCCTGGCACCTCGCCGAGATGCTCGTCGCGCGGGGCACCGGCTCGGGCGCGGACGTCGTGGTGCTCGACAAGACGGGCGTCGGCGCGGGAGCGTCCGGTATCGCGTGTGGCGTCGTCCGCAACAACTACTTTCAGCCGGCCATGCGTGCGCTGATGGCCCACTCGGTGGCGGTCTGGGAGTCCGACCCCGAGGCCTTCGCCTACCACCCGGTCGGTTACCTGCAGATCTCCGCGGAGGTGATGCACGACGACGTCGCCCGGATCCACCGCGAACAGCAGGGAATCGGCTACGACTCCACCTTCGTGGAGGGCGAGGACGCCTGTCGTCGCTACATGCAGTCGATCTTCCCCGACTGGCGAGCGCAGAACATCACCAGCGTGCTGCACGAGCAGCGCGGCGGCTACGCCAACAACCAGGCCTCGCTGCGCGGCCTCGCCGCGAGGGCCACCGCCGCCGGAGTGCGCATCGTGCCCGGGGTGGCCGTCACCGGTCTCGAACGCGCCGGTTCCGCCGTCACCGCCGTCCAGACGGACGCCGGCACCGTGCGTTGCGACCACGTGGTGGTCGCCGTGGGTCCCTGGGTCAGGGACGTCTGGCGGTTGCTGGATCTGCCCGAGACCGTCGGCGTCCGCACTCCGGACGGCGAGCTGCACGAGCGGCCGATGTGGACGTACTGGTCCCTGCAGGAGGGCACCCTCGGGGTCGACCCCGAGTTCCTCACCGACCGCCAGGGGCGGATGCCGCCCGTGGTCCACGTGGACACGGATGCGCCGCTGTACGACGACAGCGACGGGTCGCTCGTCACCGACGGCCTGTGGGGGATCTACTTCAAGCCCGACTTCAACTTCGGTGGCGTGCAAGGGGGCGCGATGCCGTTCGTCGTGGACCGTCCGACAGACGAGGTGGCGGTCGACCCCTACGGTCCAGCCAGCCCGGACTTCGTGGTCGGCGCCGACTTCGCGCGGATGTGGACCGCCGGTCTCGCGCACTGCCTGGGGCGGTTCGAGGGCAAGAGCGGGTTGTTCTCGAAGGAGCCGTCCGGGGGGATCGGGTGCTTCACTCCCGACAGCTTCCCTGTCTTCGACGTGTTCGGGGACAACGCCTACGTCATCGCCGACTCCAACCACGGCTACAAGATGATCGGCGTCGGAGCGCTCGTGGCCGCCGAGCTGCTCGGGGATGCACAGGACCTGCTGGAACCGTTCCGTTTCTCCCGCTACGCCGCCGGCCGCCTCCACCCCGTCAGCCACTCCCCGTTCCCCTGGAGCTGATCACCATGACCACGACTGCTTTCGACACGCTCCCCGCCCGGAGCGCGGGCCACTCCCTGCCCCAGGACTACTACGTCAGCACCGACATCTTCGAGGCGGAGCTGGAACGGGTCTTCGCCACGCAGTGGCTCTTCGCCGCCTCGGCAGCGGAGCTGCCACGCCCGGGCGACACCGTGACGTGGAGCGTGGGCCGTGACTCCGTCATCCTCGTGCGCGGCCAGGACGGCGCCGTCACCGGCCACCACAACGTCTGCCGGCACCGCGGGTGCCGGCTGCTGCCGGACGGACGCGTCTCGGTGCGCGCCGTCGTCTGCCCCTACCACCAATGGACCTACGGCCTGGACGGCGCGCTGCGAGGGGCGCCGCACATGGGTCCGGACCTGCCGCGGGACGCGCTGGCACTGCGCCCGGTGCACGTCCGCGACCTCGCCGGTCTGCTGTTCGTGTGCCTCGCGGACGTCCCGCCGGCGTTCGACGACGCGGTGGCGGCGGTCGGACCGCAGCTCGGGCCGCACCGGATCGAACGGACCCAGGTGGCCGCGAGGTACCACTACACAGTGCGGTCGAACTGGAAGATGCTCGTCGAGAACAACCGGGAGTGCTACCACTGCAGGGTCAACCACCCCGAGTTCTGCCAGTCCAACTACGACCTCGGCGGTTCCGGTGACACGCGGACCAACCACGGCTACGAGGCCACGCTGACCGAGCACCGGCGCAGGTGGGCGGCTCAGGGGCTCTCGCCCCAGGACGTGAGCTTCGACGGCGGGGGTTCGTTCCGGGTCGCGCGCCTGCCGCTGCGAGAGGGCTACGTCACCGAGAGCCTCAGCGGGCGGCTCGTCGCGCCCGTCCTCGGAGACCTGGCCGGCAGCGACGTGGGCAGCCTGCGCGTCATCACCCTGCCCAACTCGTGGTCGCACGCCAACGCCGACTACGCCATGACGACCCGGCTGACGCCCGTGGCGCCCGACGTCACCGACGTCGACGTGACGTTCCTCGTCCGCGACGACGCCGAGCAGGGCACCGACTACGACCTCGACGAGCTCGCCGCCGTGTGGGTCGCCACGTCCGAGCAGGACTGGTCGCTGTGCGAGCAGAACTACGCAGGGGTGCGTTCGCGTGGCTACGTCCCGGGTCCGCTCTCCCCGGTGACGGAGGGCTCGGTGAGTGCCTTCCACGACTGGTACGAACGGACCCTGGGCCGCGGCGCGACGCACCGGTAGCGCGACGATCCCGCCTGAATCGGTTCGGACCCCCGGTGGGACGTGGCACGATCGCGGCGTGGCGATCACACTGGCGGGACGGGCCGAGAACCCGACGCAGGCCCGCGTCCTCACGCTGCTCCGGGACGAGGGGTCGCTCTCGCGTGTCGACCTCGCCTCGCGGCTCGGCGTCTCCCGGACGACCATCGCCGCCGAGGTCGGAGGACTCGTGGACCTCGGGCTGGCCACCGACGCGGGTCCCGCTGCCTCCCGCGGCGGGCGCCGGTCCACCCTCGTCGACATCGACCCCCAGCTCCGCTTCGTGGGGTCGATGTCGGCGCGACGTCTGTCGACGTCGCCCTCACCGACGGCCGGTTGAGCGTGCTGGCACAGACGTCTCAGCCGTTCGACGTCCGCGCCGGGCCCGAGGCCGTCTTGGCGGTGGTGCTGAGGATGACGCGAGAGCTGTTGCAGCAGAACGATGTCGAGCGACCTGCCGGTGTCGGCATCGGGCTGCCGGGCCCCGTCGACTTCAACGGTGGAGTTCCCGTGTCCCCGTCGATCATGCCCGGCTGGGACGGATACCCCGTGCGCGACGCGGTCGCGCGCGAGCTCGGCGTACCGGTGCAGGTGGACAACGACGTCAACGTGATGGCGTTGGGGGAGCAGCACTCCGGCGTCGCCCGCTCGGCCCGCGACTACCTGTTCGTCAAGGTGGGCACCGGGATCGGCTGTGGCATCGTCGTCGACAACCGGCTGTACCGGGGTATCGACGGTTCGGCCGGCGACATCGGGCACATCCGCGTCGAGGAGTACGGCCCCACGTGCGCGTGCGGCAACACCGGCTGCCTGGAAGCGTTCTTCGGGGGTGCAGCCTTGGCCCGCGAGGCCATGACCGCGGCCCGCAGCGGGCACTCTCCGGTGCTCGCCGAGCTGTTGGCGAGCAGGGGCGAGCTGACCGCCGCCGAGGTGGGCATCGCCCTGGCACGCGGGGACGCCCAGGCCCAGCAGTTGGTGCGCGACGGCGGCCGCCGGCTCAGTCAGGTGCTGGCCGGGCTGGTGTCGTTCTTCAACCCCGGACTCGTCGTGATCGGCGGCGACGTCTCCCTGCTCGGCCATGCCCTGCTCGCCGAGGTGCGCGGCGTGGTCTACCGACGGTCGCTGCCGCTGGCCACCCGCAACCTCCCCGTCGTCCTCTCCGAGCTCGGCGGCAGCGCCGGCGTCATCGGAGCGGCCCGCCTCGTCAGCGACACGGTCTACTCCGACCGCGGCTGACCACCCCAGCACGGGGTCCTTGATCACCCAGGCTGTGGTGATCAAGGACCCCGTGCAGGTCGTCGTGGGGCACGGACGAGCGCAACCGTCCGGGTGCAGGTGACATTATCCCCGGCCATGACCCTCGTCGCCGGCGTCGACTCGTCCACCCAGTCGTGCAAGGTCGTCGTCGTGGACGCCGACACCGGGCAGGTCGTACGCCAGGGTCGCGCGCCGCACCCTGACGGGACCGAGGTGGACCCGCGGCACTGGTGGGAGGCGCTGCAGGCGGCCTCGAGGGACATGCTCGGCGGGGTCGAGGCCATCTCGGTCGGCGGCCAGCAGCACGGCATGGTTACCATCGACGAGGGCGGCGGCGTGGTGCGCCCGGCCCTGCTGTGGAACGACAGCCGGTCGGCGGCCGCGGCTCGTGACCTCGTCGTCGAGGGGGGCGGGCGCCGGGCGTGGGCCGAGGCGACGGGGTCGGTCCCGCTCGCGAGCTTCACCGTCACGAAGCTTCGCTGGCTCGCGCAGCACGAGCCGGAGCTGGCTGCGAAGGTCACGCAGGTGATGCTGCCGCACGACTGGCTCACCTGGCGCCTGCGCGGCGGCGGGCTGGGCACGGGCGCCGGTGTCGAGACGACGACGGACCGGGGGGACGCGTCCGGGACCGGATACTGGTCCGCGGCGCAAGGCGCCTACCGCGAGGACCTCCTCGAGCTCGCGTTCGGTCGGTCCCTGTCCGTGCCGCGGGTCGCCGGCCCGGCCGAGATGGTCGGGGAGACCGCATCGGGCACGGCAGTGGCAGCCGGCACCGGCGACAACATGGCCGCCGCCCTGGGCCTGGGCGCGGGGCCGGGCGACCTCGTCGTCTCCCTCGGGACGAGCGGCGTCGTGGCCGCGGTCAGCGACACCGCGACCACCGACGCGACGGGGACGGGGGCCGGCTTCGCCGACGCCACCGGGCGTCACCTCCCGTTGGTCTGCACGCTCAACGCCGCCCGGGTCCTCACCGCCGCCGCGGCGATGCTCGGGACCGACCTCGCTGGCCTCGACGCGTTGGCCCTGCAGGCCCCGGCCGGTGCCGGCGGGCTGGTGATGCTGCCCTACCTCGACGGCGAGCGGACGCCCGAGCTGCCCGACGCGACCGGCACGCTGCTGGGTC
>JBBSNO010000140.1:0-7658 GCA_038232615.1 Actinomycetales bacterium | reverse complement strand
GGGCGGCAGCACCGCGTCCAGCCGCTGGAGGAAGTCGAGCGAGGGCAGCGCGCGCCGTCCGTCGGGGTCCTGCAGGTCCGTCTTCAGCAGCACGCTCAGCACGTAGAAGGGGACGCCGGCGCGGCGCGCACCCTGCGCGACCAGGGCCGTGCCGATCGTGTTGTAGCAGCCACCCTCGCCCGAGAGCGTCTCGGCGCCCGCGACCGCTGCGTCGCACCGGCCCAGGACCCAGCCCACCGCCGCGTCGGGCACGAGCCGGACCGTGATCCCCAGGTCGCTCCAGTCCGCCAGGTACTTGCGCCCGCCGTCGAGGCTGCGCGCCTCAGGCACGAAGACCGTGAGCCGCCTACCTCCCGCCCCACGGGCGAGATCCGCGACGACCTGGGCAACGGTGCTGGAGTAGTCGTAGGCCAGGATGCGCTGGTGGGGCTGCAAGACGTTGTACCCGTGGCCCCGCACGGACGCCAGCGCATCGTCGAGCAGTCGGCGGAAGGCCTCGACTGAGGCCACCAGCAGTTCCCCCGCGTTCTCGCCGGCGGCCCGCCCTGACACGCTCAGGACAGGCCGTGCCATCTGCTCGATCCCGTTCGCCACGGCCTGGCTCGACGCGCCGCGTGTCCGGGTTACATGGGCCACGAGCCCCTCCGCACGGGCCGCCAGTGTTGGCGCGTCCTGGCCGTGCACCCGCGCCAGTTCCGCCAAGACGTCCCCGAGCACGTGCAGCTGACGGCTGGCGCCCAGCACCGCGCCGGTGTCGATCGAGCGCAGCAGCGCCGCGGCCTGCGGCGGGAGCGTTGGGGTGCCGCCCGGGACGGCGCTCACGCCTCGTCCGGATGGAGCGCGACGAACGCCGCGGCTGTCGCCGCGAGGTCGAGCTCGTTCGCCGCGAGCATCTGCGCATAGAGGTCCGCCGGGACGCACGAGAACCCGCGCAGGGCTCCGGCGACGGAGCCGGCGATGCAGGCGACGGTGTCGGTGTCGTCACCGGCGTTGGCGCCCCCGATGCAGGACAGCAGCGGATCGCCGTCCGCCGCGACGAGGATGCCGAACGCGGCTGGCACCGCCTCGGCCATGCCCAGGCCCGAGCCGACGACGTCTGTGACCGCCGCGACGGCGGCGTGGAAGTCGTCGGCGGCCAGAGCCGCTGCGGCGGCAAGCTCGATCCGCCGTTCCACGGAGGGTCCCGCGACGTCGCGTCCGTGCTCTCGTCCCAGGCGCTCACCCTCCCGGGCCCCGTGCCTGGCTGCCGAGACGACCTCGGGCAGGCGGGCGCCCGGCATCATTGCGACCGCCACGGCGGCGGCGACCGCTGCCGCGCCGGCGACGCCGATGCTGGTCAGGTGGCTGGGCCGGCACGTCGTGACGGCGTCGGCGATCGCGGACCGCACGTCGCCGGGGTGGCGCAGCCCGGCCGGGGCGACGCGCATCGCCGCCCCGTTGCTCGTGCCGTCGGTGCACAGCCGCCCCTGCGCCCCGAGCGTCTCGGGGTCGCTTCCGGCCAGCAGCGCCTCGATGGCCCGCGAGGTGCTCGGGCCGGCGAACCGCGGGTAGTACGCCGTCTCGCTCCACCGCAGCAGCATCCGGCCGACACCGGCAGCGGTGATCCCTGCCGGCTCGTCGAGGTAGGCCTGCACGAGCCCGAGCATCTGGCTGGCGTCGTCCGTGATCTGCCCCGGCGTGCGCCCCTCCGCGTACGGCGAGTCGTCGGGGGGCGCCTGGAAGTCGCGCAGCCACCCGCCCCACTGCTGCTGGATCTCCCGGGGCGAGCGCTGCTCCGCCGGTGCACCGAGGGCATCCCCGATGCAGGCGGTCGCCAGCGACCCCAGGACGCGGTCGTAGAGGTGGTCGCGGTTCATGTGTCTCCTCGTCGTACGTGTGTGGCTCTGGTCCGGTCGAAAAGCTCGAGCACCGCCTGGTGGCCTGGAAGGGCGTTGCGTGCCCCCACGGCGCGGATGCTGGCGGTCGCGGCGGCGACGGCGTACCGCGAGGCCTGCTCCACCCCGTGCGCGGCGAGCAGCTGGCTCAGGAAGGCTCCGATGAAGGCGTCGCCGGCACCGGTGGTGTCCACGACCGGTCCCTGGAGCGCTTCGACGCGGACGAAGTCCACCGAGTCGGACGCCAGGACACCGCTTGCTCCAAGGGTGACCACCACGACGCGGGGGCCCAGTGCGTGCGCGAGCCGCACCGCCCGTTCGGGGTCGTCGTGGAGCAGGCGGCTGCCCGCGTGATTCATGAACAGCACGTCGGTGTCGCCCAGCAGGGGGCGCAGCGCCGGTAGGCCGTGCGCGGCGGTGGCTGCCTCGAGGTCCAGCGAGACCAGGGCGCCGCGCTCCCGCGCCTCGCGCCCGACCCACGTCGCGAGGTCGAGGTGGTCCCCGGCGAGGTGCACCGCCCGCGTGTCGGCGAACCACTCGGGGTCGACGTCCCCACGCCCTGGCCAGTGGCAGTCGGTGAGCACGGCCGTCAGCGCCTTCTCGCCGGACCCATCCAGCATGATGACGCAGTAGAACGTGCGGCCCCCGGCCACCACCGTCACCAGCGAGGTGTCGACCCCGAGGTCACTCAGACCGCGGACGGCGATCTCGCCGTAGGCGTCCGTGCCGACGCGACCGACCATGGCCGCGGAGCCGCCGAGCACGCTGACCGCGCACGTGACGTTCGCGATCATGCCCCCGGGATGCTCACCCAGCAGGCGGGCCGGCACCTTCTCGTCCCGGCCCGCGAGCGCGGGCACCTCGAGAAACATGTCGACGTCGACGTCCCCGACGCCGACGACGTCCCACCGACGCGAACCGGGGGGCGCCGGGCGCGGCGAGTGATTCACCGGCGCTCGCCGCGCCCGCGCAGGAACGCGTTGTTCAGGACGACCGCGAGCACGAGCACGACGCCCAGGACGCCGCCCTGCCACGAGGGGTCGACGCCGGCGAGCTGGAGGCCGGAACCCAGGATGACGATCAGCAGGACAGCCAGGAGAGTGCCCGAGACCCGGCCTCGGCCCCCGAAGATGTATGTCCCGCCCAGGACGGCGATCGTGATCGACTGCAGCTCGAAGCCCTCGCCGGCGCCGGGGCGGGCAACGAGGAGCCACGAGTTGGTCACCACGGCTCCCAGCCCGGCGAGCAGGCCGGACACGCAGTAGAGGACGAAGCGGGTTCTGGCAGGCGAGGACCCGACGAGCCGCGACGCCTGCCCGTTGTTGCCCACCTCGTAGACGCGCCGGCCGAACAGCGACCGGCGCATCACCCAAGCCGCGAGGGCGTACGCGGGCAGCAGGACGAACAGCACCTGCGCCGGGATGCCGGCGACGGTCCCGGTGCCCAAGAACGAGAAGCCTGCCTGATCGAAGCCGCCCACCTGCGTGCCGCCGGCGAGTACCTGCGCGGCGCTGCCGAAGAGGTACAGCGTGCCGAGGGTCGCGATCAGGGCCGGGATCCCCACGACGGTGACCGCGAACCCGTTCAGCGCACCCAGCAGGAGGCCGGCGGCGAGCGCGAGGCCGGCGGCGGCCCACACGTTGACGCCCTCGCCGACCACGAGCCCCATCAGCACGCCGCAGAGGCTGAGCGTGGCGCCGACCGAGATGTCGATGCCCCCGCCCCCGCCCAGGAGCACCAGCGTCTGGCCCAGGGCCAGCAGGCCGATGACCGCACCGAACTGCGTCATGGTCAGCAGGTTGTCCAGGACGAGGAAGTACGGCGAGATGACAGACATCACCACGGAGGTCACCAGGATCAGGACCAGGAGGAGGGCCGTCCGTTCACGCAGCAGGTTGGTGACGCGCAGCCGCTGGGGCCGTAGGGACATCGAGCTCATCGCGTTGCCGCCTTCCGCGCCGAGAGGCGCTCGCTCACGACGTCGATGCCGACCGCGACGAGGATGAACATCCCTACCAGGACGCCGTTCCACAGCGGCGGCACGCCCGTCAGGACGACCCCGTTCTGCAGGACGGCGATGAACAGGACGCCGAACAGGGTCCCCACCACGCTGCCCCGGCCGCCGGTGATGGAGGTCCCGCCTACGACGACGGCCGCGATGGCGGCCAGCGTCAGGTTCGTGCCCGACGTCGCCTGCACCACGCCCACACGGGCCATGTAGACCACGGCCGCCAGCCCGACGAGCGCGCCCACCAGCACGTAGGCCGCGAGGCTCACCCTGCGCACGGCCACGCCGCTCAGCCGTGCGGCCTCGGTGTCGTTGCCGACAGCGTAGACGTGCCGGCCGAACGCGCGATACCGGGTGACGTACCACAGGACCGCGTAGACGACCAGGACGAGGAACGCCACGGTCGGCACGCCGAGCAGCCGGTCGGTCGCCGCGTACCGCGATACCGGTGGCGCGAAGAGGTCGGTGCCGCCCCAGAGCCCGAACAGGGCGGTCTGGAACATCGCGGCGGTGCCCAGCGTCGCGATGATGGCGGTCACGTTCAGCAGCGAGACGATCGCGCCGTTGACCAGCCCCAGCAGGGCGCCCAGGGCGATGGCCAGCACGACGGTCAGGGCCGCCGGCGTCCCCGCGACTGTCGACGTCCCGACGACCCAGGCGACGACCCCGAGGGCTGGGCCCGTCGAGACGTCGATGCCGCCCAGGATGATCACCAGCGTCAGGCCACCGGCGATGAGGGCCAGGTCGACCGAGTTAAGGATGACGTTGGCCAGGTTGGGGCCGGTCAGGAAGCTGTCCGACAGCGACGCGAAGACGAGCAGCTCCAAGGCGAGCAACGCCGGGACGACGAGCTGGCGGACGGGGCCTAGGCCGCCCCACGACCGGCCCTCGCGCTCGCCCACGGGCGCCGCCGCCCCGCGGGTGCCGGTGTCACTGGCCAACGCGGTGCGCCCCCATCGTGGCGGTGATGACGGCTGCCTCGGAGTCCGGGCCGCCGGGGAGCTCGGCGGCCACCTCGCCCCGGTAGAGCACGTAGATGCGGTCGCTGAGGGCCAGCAGCTCCGGAAGCTCGCTGGAGATGAGCAGGACCGCCCTGCCGTCGGCGGCCTCGCGGTCCACGAGACGGTGGATCTCGGTCTTCGTCCCGACGTCGATCCCCCGGGTCGGCTCGTCCAGGATCAGCAGCTGCGGGGTGTTCGCGAGCCAGCGCGCGAGCAGGACCTTCTGCTGATTGCCGCCGCTGAGGTTGAGGATGGACTCGTCGGCACCGGTCGACTTCACCGACAGCGTCGCGTACCCGGTGTCGACCACCTGGGCCTCCTGCCTGCTCTGGATCAGGCCCCGCCGGGTCAGGCGGGGCAGGGCGGCCGAGGAGAGGTTCTCCCCGCAGCTCATCAGCGTGTAGAGCCCGAGCGTCTTGCGGTCCTCGGGCACGTAGGCGACGCCTGCCCGGATGGCCTCGCCCGGGGTGGCTGGCCGGTGCGGCGCACCCTTGAGCGTCATCGCGCCGGAGTCGGCCTGCATCGCACCGAACACGGTCATGGCGAGCTCGGACCTGCCGGAGCCGATCAGCCCGTAGAGGCCGACGACCTCTCCCGCGTGCACGTCGAGGCTGACGTCGCTGTACACACCGCGGCGGGTCAGCCCTCGCAACGCCAGCACCGGCTCCGCGGACCGCCGGGTCCGCTCCGATCGCTGGAAGGCCAGCAGCTCACGGCCGCTCATGTGCCTGATCAGGGTCTGCTCGTCGGCCTCGGCGGCGGGCACGTCGGCGACCACCTGCCCGTCCTTGAGGACCACGACACGGTCAGCCACCCGGGGGAACTCGCCCATCCGGTGGCTGATGTACAGGACGCCGCCTCCCGCCGCAACGTGCCTGTCCACCAGCCCAAACAGGATCTCCGCCTCGTTGTCGGTCAGGATCGACGTCGGCTCGTCCAGGATCAGCAGCCGCGAGTCTTGGTGTACCGCCCGCGCGATGAGCGCCAGCTGCTGCTCGCCGAGGCTGAGCCGGTCCATCCGCCAGTCCAGCAGGCGGACCGGCAGTCGCAGCGCCTCAAAGAGCTGGACGGCCTCGGCTCGCATCGCCGACCAGCGCAGGTTCCCCGTCCGGGTGCGGATCTCGCGCCCGATGAAGACGTTCTCCAGCACCGACAGCTGCGGGAAGAAGGTCGGCTCCTGGTGCACCATGGCGACGCCGAGACCGATGGCCTCACCGGGCGAGGCGGGCGCGTACCGGCTCCCCTCGAACGTCATCTGCCCGTCGTCCGGGCGCAGCACCCCGGCGAGCAGCTTCATCAGCGTGGACTTGCCGGCACCGTTCTCGCCCACGACCACGACGCGCTCCCCGGCATGGACGTCCAGGTCGACCCCGCGCAGGGCCCGGGTGGCGCCGAAGGACAGGGACAGCCCCTCCCCGCGGAACAGCGGCTCGCGAGCCTGCCGCTGCTCCGCGGAGGGGGTGGCGTTCTCGTCGGACAAGGAGTCGCTCAGAAGTCGAACTCGGCGTAGTTGGACTTGTCGAAGACCTTCGGGGGCCCGAGCAGGAGGGTCTTGGTGGCCTCGTCGTAGCTGATCGGCCGGTCGATGCCGGGGACCTCGTTCTCGGCCGCGAGCTCCTTGCCCTCGATGAGCTGCTGGTTCGCCCAGACCGTGAGGTAGCCGAGCTCAGGGACATCCCACAGCACGGTCTCCTTCATGACACCGGACTCGATGAACGGCCCGGCAGTCTTGGGGGACCCGTAGCCGATCACGGCGACCTTCCCCGCCTTGTCCGCGTTCTGCACGGCCTGGCTGACGCCAGGCACAGCGGTGGAGGGGACGGCGACGATCCCCTTGATGTCCGGGAAGGCCGTCATGAGGTTCTGGGCCTCCTTCAGGGCGAGCTCGCTGTCGGTGGCGTGCCGGACGTCGCCCACGAACTCGATGTCGGGGTACTCGGTCTCGGCCCGCTCGAGGATGAAGTTCGTCCACGCGTCGAGGCTCGCGGTGTCGGGGGCGCCGGACACGATCCCGAACTGGCCCTCGCTGCCCATCTGCTCGGCGAGGCTGTCCATCACCGCGTACCCGAGCTCCTTGTCGTCCGCCTGGGAGACGAAGAGCTGGCGCTCGCTGTCGGCGGCGTCGGCGTCGGAGGTCGTGACGACGACGCCGTCCGCCCTCGCCTGCGCGATGGCGGAGTTGATCGATGTGGGGTCCAACGGGGAGATCGTGATGGCGTCGTACTCCTGCTGCACCAGGCTCTCGAAGATGCGCAGCTGCTCGGCGCTGTTGGCCGTGGAGGGGCCGGACATCGTGAACTCGACACCGAACTCCTCGGCCGCCCGCTGAGCGCCGGCCTCGAAACCCGCGTAGTAGGGGATCCCGATGATCTGCGGGACGAACGCCATCTTGATCCCGCCCTCGGAGCCGCCGGAGCCGCCGGACCCGCCGGCGGGCGTGGCACTGCCTGGTGATTCGGTGCTCCCGCAGGCAGCGAGAGCAAGGACGGCGGTGGCTGCCACGAGGCCGGCCACATACCTGGTTCGCTTCACAGCACTCCTATCGGCGCCCGGGTGGGTCCGGACAAGGATGAGCAAGGCAGCCGGACTTCCGACCGGCTCGCTAGGGTCGGTACCTAGCGCGTTGAGCATCACGATAGGTTCCTATGAATGTCAAGGGTTGTAGGTACTAATAATGTCGAGTCTGTCTAGCGTGCCCCCCGCCTACCATCGCGTAGCGTCCGCGCAGCGCGCGGACCTCGATGACGGTCCGTGGCAGGTCGGCGCGCGCATGCC
>JBBSNO010000139.1:0-7660 GCA_038232615.1 Actinomycetales bacterium | reverse complement strand
GGCCTGCGCGGCATCGACGGCTGTGGAGGACTTTCTCGTCCTCCCGTTCAGCGGGCCGGCGCGACCCGTCATCCGGGCGCCACCTCCCCGCGCACCTCGGGCGTCAGAGCGTCGAACCACTCCAGCACCGCGGTCTCGTACCGCAGCCCGAAGTCGAGGGTGGCCATCGCGAACGCGTCCCCGGGGTCGCCGCCATTCAGCGCCGCCTGAGCCGCCGCGAGCTGCTCGCGGTAGCGGGCCAGCGTCGCGGCGTGCCGGGCCCGGTGGGCCGCGACGAACTCGGCGCGCCGCGCCCCTGGCACCCGCGCCCCGAACAGCAGGGTCAGCAGCAGCGGGAAGCGGATCGTCTCGGCGGCGGGCTCCCGGCTGACCCACTTCTCGAAGGCGGTGCGACCGGCCTCGGTGATGGTGAACGTGCGCCGGTCGCGGCTGCCGCGCTCCCCAGCGGTCACCAGGCCGGCGTCGGCGAGCGCCGAGAGCTCCCGGTAGACCTGGCTGGGCGTCAGCGACCAGAAGTCGCCGATCGTCTGCTCCGCCACGCGGACGACGTCCCAGCCGCTCATCGACGTCCAGTGCAAGAACCCCAGCAGCGACGCCGCCGTCGCGTTCACGCTCCCGACCGCCACGCGCCCTCCTTCGACTCTTGACATTCCACAGTGGAAGATACAACACTCCTTTGTGGAAGGTCTGGAGGCCACCATGTCGTTCGTCCTCGTCACCCACGTCGCCGCCGGTGTCATCGGCCTGGTCGTCGCCTGGCCCGCGCTGCTGGCGCCGAAGCGCCGTGGGCTGCACACCGTGGCCGGCCGGGTGTACGCCGGTGCGCTCGTCGTGATGACGGCGACCGCGTTGGTCCTCGCGTCCGCCGACCCGGCGCGCCTGGCCGGGCTCGCCGTGATAGCCGTCGCCACGCTCGCGGCTGGCGTCGTAGGAGTGTGGTTCGCCCGCCACCGGCCACGGGTGGGTCGACGCGGCTGGATGGTCTGGCACCTGAACCTCATGTGCGGCAGCGTGATCAGCTTCGTGACGGCCTTCGCGGTGACCATGACCGGCGGGCACTGGCTCTCCTGGGTCGTGCCGACGTTGGTCGGCTCCCCGTTGATCGCCCGGACGACGGCCCGTGTGGTCGCGCGCAGCCACCACGCTCCGAGCCGCCCGGTCGTCGCCGACCGAGGAGATCGGCAGGCAGCGCTCGTCCACAGGGCGTCAGCGCGGACGGCGGCTCCGCTGCCACGATGAACCGGTGGCGGTGCGGACCACGCACCGCCGGCCCGCGATCGCTGGAGCCGCATGCAGATCCGGCTGACCCTGCTGGACCCGGCGCACGCGACGCCGCCGCGGGACGTCGTCCTCGACGCTCCCCCTGACGCGGCGGTCGGGGACGTCGTCCCGCTGCTCAGCGACGCTCTCGACCAGGACACCGACGCAGCGGTGGCCCTGTTCGTGGACGGCCGGCGGGTCGACGACCGGATGCTCCTCGGCGTCCCTCCCCTGGTGGACGGCGCCGTCCTCACCGTCGGCCGGCCGGGGTCGGTCGCGGGCCGGCTCGCCGGCCGGGTGGGCGGTTTCGTCGAGCTGCACGTCGTCGGGGGCCCGGACGCCGGGCACGTGCACACCCTGACCCCCGGCGCCCACCGGATCGGACGCGCCGCCCTGGCGGAGGTGCCCCTGGACGACCCCGACGTCTCACGCTGGCACGCCCGGGTCGACCTCGCGCCGGGAGGCGTCACGGTCCGCGACCTGGCTTCCACCAACGGATCGACGCTCGACGGCGAACCGCTCGGCCGGGAGCCCACCGACATGGGCGAGGGCACGCGGCTGCGCGTCGGCGGCTCGACCCTGCTCGTCCGGCGCCCGGCCGGAGCGCCAGCGTCGTGCCACCCCACCGGGCGCGGGACCATCGACGTCAACCGGTCGCCGCGGATCCGCGGCCCGCGTCCCGAGGTCGTCGTCCGGCTGCCGACGCCGCCAGAGGAGCCCAGGCCCACCCGGCTGCCCGTGCTGCCGATGGTGCTGCCCCTCGTCGTGGCCGTGCCGCTCGCCGTGCTCTGGTCGCCGTACGCGCTGATCTTCGCCGTGATGTCACCGATCGTGCTCGTCGGCACGCTGGTCAGCGACCGGCGGTCGGGCCGGCGCGACCACCGCCGCGCGCTCGAGGGGTACCGGGTGGCACGGGCGCAGGCCGACGCGCAGCTCGCCACGGCGCTGGCCGACGAGCTGGCCGTGCGCCGCGACGACCACCTCGACGCCGCGGCGCTGCTGCGATGCGCGGGTCAACCGACGACGCGTCTGTGGGAGCGCCGCCGCGACGACCCGGACGTGCTCGACCTGCGCGTCGGCACCGCCGCCCTGCCGGCACGGGTCCGGCTGGTCGACCCCTGCGACGGCGACGTGCCGACTCCGGTGCTGGACGACGTCCCCGTGGCCGTCCGGCTCGACGAGGTCGGGGTGCTGGGGGTCGCCGGACCGCGGCACCGCGTGCTCGGGCTGGCCCGTTCGCTGCTGGGCCAGGTCGCGGCGCTGCACTCCCCCCGCGACGTGGCGTGCGTCGTCCTCGCCGGTCGGTACGGCAGCGCCGAGGACTGGGCGTGGGCCTCGTGGCTGCCGCACGCCCAGCCCGCCGCCGGAGGCGGAGTCGAGCCCCCCGGCGGGTGCCAGGTGATGGTCGGCGCGGATGCCGAACAGGTCCGCCGCCGGGTCTGCGCCCTCGACGCGCTGGTCGCGGCGAGGCTGGATGCGGCGCCGTCGGGCCAGGCCTGGACCGGGCCGCGCGTCGTCGTCGTCCTGGACGGCGCCGGGCCGCTGCGCGCGGTGCCGGGTGTCGTGCGCCTCCTGGAGGAAGGTCCCGCGGTCGGGCTGCGGTTCGTGTGCACCGACGACGATGCCGGCGCCCTGCCCAGCGAGTGCCGGGCAACCGTGCTGCTCGGCGGCGAGGTCGGCACCCGTGCCCACGTCCGGGTCGCCGGAGACGACGAGGTGCGCGGCGTCGTCGGTGACCTTGCCGGCCCCCGCTGGGCACACCGCCTGGCCCGGGCGCTGGCTCCGCTGCGCGACGCGACCCCCGAGGAGTCCGGGCCCGGCCTGCCCGACAGCGTGCGCCTGCTCGACGTCCTGGCCCCGGGCGATGCCGACGCGCCGTCGGTCCGGCGCGCCTGGGCAGCGTCGCCACGCACGACCAAGGTCCTGCTCGGCATCACGACCGCCGGTCCCTTCGTCGTCGACCTGCGCCTCGACGGCCCCCACGTGCTGGTCGCCGGGACGACGGGGTCCGGCAAGTCCGAGCTGCTGCGCACCCTGGTCACGTCGCTGGCGCTGGGCAACCGGCCGGACGAGCTGGCCTTCGTGCTGGTCGACTACAAGGGCGGCGCCGCGTTCGAGGACTGCGCGCGGCTGCCTCACACCGTGGGCGTGGTCACCGACCTCGACGGCCACCTGACCCGGCGTGCCCTGGCCTCGCTCCAGGCCGAGGTGCGCCGCCGCGAGCGCCTGCTGCGCGACCACTGCGCCGCCGACCTGGAGGCCTACCTCGGCCTCGTCGACGCCGGTTCCGCCCCCCGGCTGCCCCGGCTGGTGATCGTGGTCGACGAGTTCCGGGTCCTCGCCGAGGAGCTTCCCGACTTCGTCTCCGGGCTCGTCCGCCTCGCGGCCGTCGGCCGCTCGCTCGGTCTGCACCTGGTGCTGGCGACGCAGCGACCCGGGGGCGCGGTCAGCGCCGACATGCGCGCGAACGTCAACCTGCGCATCGCGTTGCGCGTCCGCGACGCCGTCGACTCCAGCGACGTCGTCGACTGCCCCGACGCCACGGCCATCAGCGGCCGGACGCCCGGTCGCGCGGTCGTGCGGGCGGGCTCGAACCCCCTGGTCACCGTCCAGACCGCCTACGTCAGCGGCAGCGCCGTGGCCGACGACACGGTCCTCGCGACCCTGCGGCGCACGACGGTCGCCACGCTCGGGGAGCCGCCGCCGCACGTGCCCGCGGCGGCGACCGGGAACGGACCGAGCGACCTGCGCTCCCTGGTCCGGACGCTGTGCGCGGTGGCCCGCGACGTCGGCGCGGCGCCGGTCGCGAGCCCCTGGCTCGCGCCCCTGCCCGAGCTTGTGGGGGCCGCCGAGGTCGCTGCCGTCGACGAACCTGTCGGGGCCGCCGCCATCCCCTACGGCCTGGTCGACCTGCCGGACGAGCAGCGCCGCGAGCCGCTGACCTGGGACCTGGCGCTCGACGGGTGCCTGACCGTCGTCGGCACCGGCCGCAGCGGGCGGACGACGACCCTGCGCTCGCTCGTGGTCGCGGCGGCGGGGCGGTGGTCGCCGTCCGACCTCGGTGTCTACGTGCTCGACGGCGGTGGCGGGCTCGCCGGGCTCGCCGGGCTGCCGCACGTGGGCGCCGTGGTGCCGCGCGACGACACCGACCGCACCGCGCGGGTGCTGCGCCTGCTCGCCGCCGAGGTCGCGCGGCGTGCCGCCGACCCGGGCGGGTGGCAGCGGCGCCTGCTGCTCGTCGTCGACGGCTGGGAGTCGTTGCGCGCGGTGCCCGACGCTCTCGAGGGTCCCGGCCTGGACCCCGTCGTGCAGATGGTCCGCTAGGGCCCCTCCCTCGGCGTCCTGACCGTCCTTGCCGGAGACCGCTCGGTGCTGATGGGAGCGACCGGCGCGGCCGTCGCCGAGCGGCTCGTCCTGCGCACGGCGGACCCGACGGACGCTGTCCTGGCGGGGGTGCCCGCCCGGGACGTCCCGGCGCACCTGCCACCCGGCCGCGGGCTGCGAGTCGGCACCGCCGGCGTCCGCGAGGTGCAGGTGGCGGTCCTCGACGTCGAGGACACACCACGATGGCCGGACGCCGCCGGGCCGCCACGCGTCCCGACGATGCCCGAGCAGGTGTGCGTGGGGTCGTTGTCCGCGCCATCGGTGGGTCTCCTGCTCGGCGTCGGTGGGGACGACGTCCGGTCGGTCGCCCTCGACCCGGCCGACGACGGACCGTGCCTGCTGGTGGCCGGGCACCCCCGCTCCGGGAGGTCGACGACCCTGGTGACCCTCGCCGGTTCGTGCGTCCGCGCCGGACGACGGCTGGTCGTGGTGGCGCCGCGCCGGTCCCAGCTGGAGCACATCGGTGCGAACGCGCTGCTCGGCCGGTTCGGCACGGACGACGGCGACGGGCTGGACGGCTGCCTGAGGACGGCTCGGCGCGCCGGGCATGCGGTGGCGGTCCTCGTCGATGACGTCGAGCTCGTCGACCACACCGGCGTGGAGCCGGCGCTGCTCGACCTGCTGGCGCGCGCGGAGACCAGTGGCGAGCTGTGCCTGCTGGCAGGGTCGAGCCCTGACCTGGTGGCCCGGTTCACGGGCGTCGGCGTCGAGGCACGCAAGCGCGGGGTGGGGATCCTGCTCGGACCGGTCTCGCCGCTGGACGGCGACCTGTTCGGGGTCCGCGTACCCCGCAGACCGGAGCGCAGACCGGGTCGTGGCCTGCTGGTGCGTCGGGGTGAGATGGTGCCGCTTCAGGTGGCGCTGCCGCTCTCGTCCACCCTGCGTGACGCACCCCCTCTACCGCTGGAGGACCGATGACCGTCCCCGTGTCCCGTGTCCGCGCCGCCCGTCCCGGCGACGTCGAGACCATCGACGCGCTCGTGCGAGAGCTGGCCGTCTACGAGCGTGAGCCGGACGCCGTCGAGGCCGGGGTGGACGACTTCCGCTCGGCTCTGTTCGGCCCCGACCCGCGCGTGCACTGCCACGTAGCCGAGGTGCGTGCGGACGTCGGATGGCAGGTCGTCGGGATGGCCCTGTGGTACGTCACGTTCTCGACCTGGCGTGGCCGTCACGGCATCTGGCTGGAGGACCTGTTCGTCCGCCCCGAGCACCGGGGCCTCGGACTCGGCCGCTCGTTGCTGCAGACGCTCGCCGCCGAGTGCGTCGCGCGAGGCTGGCCCCGGCTGGAGTGGTGGGTGCTCGACTGGAACGAGCCGGCGCACGGCTTCTACCGCTCGATCGGCGCCCTGCCCCAGGACGAGTGGACGGTGTGGCGGCTGGACGGCGAGGGCCTCGGAGCCCTCGGTTCGCCCGGAGAAGGTGCCGGGTCGGGTCGACGCGCCACCGACGACCAGGACAAGATGACCCGGAACCTTGAGGGGGAGCCGTGACGAGGACGAGGGGCCGATGACCCTGACCGATGCCGATCCGATCGCGCCCGGGCGGGACCAGGTCGAGCTGCGGGTACCCGCCAGTCCCGCCTACCTCGCGGTCCTGCGCACCGCGAGCGCCGGCCTCGCGGCCCGCCTCGACCTCACCCTCGACGAGATCGAGGACCTGCGGATCGCCGTGGACGAGGCCTGCGCGCTGCTGCTGGCCGACGCCGGACCGGGCGACGAGCTCGTCGCCGTCTTCGACCTCGAGGCCGACGCCCTCGCCGTCCACGTCACCGGCCCCGCACGCCACCTGCCGCAGCGCGAGTCCTTCGCGTGGGCGGTCCTGGAGGCGCTGGTCGGCCAGATCGAGACCGGTCCGTGCACCACGGGCACGCACGGGACGGGGTCCTTCATCCGCATGCGCCACGAGCGGGCCCGACGGCTGGGGGCACCTCCCGCTCGCGGGAGACGGTGAAGGCGTCGCGCGTGCCCGCTCCGGATCTGCCCGTCCCGCGGGCCGCGGGCGGAGCCCCTGCGTCGCCGGCTCCGGCAGCGGCACAGGTCGGTGGCGACCCGCGGGCGGACCAGGCTGGGCATGAGGACCTCGGGGCCCAGGACGGCGTGTCGCAGGACGACGGGGCGCAGGACGGCCAGGTGCAGGACGGCCAGGCGCACGACCCCCGTGCTGAGGACCTTCGCGTGCTGGCGTCCATGGACGAGGACGAACCGGGACGCTCGGAGCTGCGCGACCACGTCGTCGAGTCCCACCTCGGACTGGTCGAGCACCTGGCCCGCCGCTACACCGACCGCGGGGAGCCCTACGCTGACCTCGTCCAGGTCGGCACGATCGGGCTGCTCAAGGCCGTCGACCGCTTCGACCCAGCGCTGGGGCCGTCGTTCGCCGCGTACGCCGTGCCGACGATCCTCGGGGAGATCCGCCGGCACTTCCGCGACCGGGGCTGGGCAGTACGTGTTCCGCGCAGGCTCCAGGAGCTGACCCGCACGATCGCCGCGGCACGCGCCACGCTGACGCAGGAGCTCGCTCGCGCGCCGACCGTCGACGAGCTGGCGACGCGGGCCGGTGTCGACGCCGAGTCCGTCCTGGAGGGGCTGGAGTCGGCCGGGGCATACGCGACGGTGCCGCTGGACACCGACCACGACGTTGGAGAGGCGCACCTCGCGTTCGACGACAGCGGACTGGAAGGGGTCGAGAACCGCGAGGCGCTGCGTCCGCTGCTGGCCCAGCTGCCCGCGCGGGAGCGCCGCATCCTGGCGCTGCGGTTCGTCCGCGGCCTGTCGCAGTCGGAGATCGCCGACGAGGTGGGCATCTCCCAGATGCACGTGTCGCGGCTCCTGGCCCGCACCCTCGGCACGCTGCGGACCGGCTTCGTCGACACCGAGTGACGCAGGCGGGCTACCCACTGATCGTCGGACCTTTCTGGGGGGGATCACCCCCCGGAAGGTCCGACGCGCAGGGGGTAGCCCGCCGGCGTCGCTCGGGGTCGACGAAGCCGGGCCGCAGCGTGCCGGGGGTGCGGGCC
>JBBSNO010000138.1:0-7662 GCA_038232615.1 Actinomycetales bacterium | reverse complement strand
AGGCCGCGAACATCCGGACCGCGCTGGACAGCGAGCTGTCGTTCTACTCGCAGGTGCTGGGGTTCGACCTGCCACCGGGGGAGGACCTGCCGACGGTGCCGATCGACAACCTGTGAGCTAGGCCGCGCCGGTCAACGCCGCCTCCGCGTCGACCGCGGCCGCGGCGGTGGCCAGGGCGCACGGTCTCGTCGTCGCCTGGCCGCGGTTGCTGCACGTGGGTGCGAACGTCGTCGTGCACCTGGCGCCGGCGCCCGTGGTCGCGAGGGTAGCCGACGCGACGTCGCTGGTGCGTCCCGACCCCGGCGGGCACCTGGCGGTCGAGGTCGACCTGGCCCGGTGGGCTGTGGCCGCGGGGGCCGACGTGCTGGGTCCGTGCCACGGCGCGCTGGCCGGTCCGCACTGCCGCGACGGGCACGTGATGTCGTTCTGGCCCTTGGTGTTTCCCGCCACCTACCCGAGCGACCCGGTCGCCGTGGGCAGGGCCCTGGCGCGGCTGCACGAGTCCCTCGCCGGGTACGGCGGCGACCTGCCCGGGCCCGAGCGGATCGCCGCCGACGCCCACCGAATCGCCCACCTGCTCGGCCGGCTCGACCTGCTTCCTGTCGAGGAGGTGGCTGCCGTGTGCGACGAGGCTCGTGAGGTGGTCGCCGACCTGCGGGCACTGGCGGACGCCGGCGTGCAGGCGGGCCGGCGTCCGTGGCAGGCGCTGCACGGCGACCCGCACCCGTGGAACGCCGTGGCCGACGACTCGGCACGTGACGGCGTCCGCTGGTGGGACCTCGAGGACGCCTGGCGCGGGCCGGTCGAGTTCGACCTCGCTGTCCTGCAGCGCACGACCCGGCTGGACGGCGACGCGGCGGTCGCGGCGTACGTGGAGGCGTCCGGGCACGTCGCCGACGACGCGCTGCTGGCCGCGTGCCACCGGCTGCGCGCCGTCCAGCGCGTCTGGGCGCCGTTCCTCGAGCACTACCGGTCCGGCGACTGACCTCGCGGCCTGGTGTCGCGGATCCCCTGGGACCGGACGTCGGCCACGGCGAGCCCGAGCGAGACCGCGACGAAGGCTGCGGCGAGGCCGAGGCCGGCCGAGAGCGCCTGCTGCCAGCGGTTCCCGTCCAGCACAGCGAAGAAGACGGCACCGACGACGGCGATCCCCAGCGCCGTCCCCACGCGCTGGGCGGTCTGCAGCACCCCGCCGGCACTACCGGCCCCGGCGACCGGCACCTCGGCGAGCGTGAGGGTCACGTTGGGCGAGATCGTCAGGCCGCTGCCGACGCCGGCCACCAGCAGTGGCGCGGTCAGGACCCATGCAGCGCCCGTGCCGTCGACGAGCTCGACGGCGGCCAGCGACCCGAGGAGGCCGACGACCGTCAGGGCAGCGCCGGCGACGACCATCCGTCGTCCGACCCTGGTCACGGCACGACCGGCCACGGTCGCGGCCACGGCGCCGCCGAGGGCGAACGGGGTCTGCACCAGGCCCGCCTGCAGGGGCGTCAGACCCAGGCCCTGCTGGAGGAACAAGGTGAGGACGAAGAAGATCGAGGTGAACCCGGCGAAGTAGCTCGCCCCGATCGCCGTACCGAGGGCGTACGAGCGCTGCCCGAACAGGCGCAGATCCACCAGCGGGGTCAGCCCCCGGCGGCCGTACCGGCGTTCCCAGGCCACGAATCCGACGAGCACCGCCGCGCCTGCGGGTGCGGCGAGCCACAGCAGGGCCGGCGCGCCCTGACCGCCCTGCAGCAGCGGGAGCAGCAGCAACGTCAGACCAGCGCCCAGCAGCACGATCCCGACCGGGTCGAGTGGCTCCCGTTCGCGCGTCGGCAGGTCGCCGGGGACGAAGCGCGCGGCGAGCGGGAGGGCCGCCAGACCGACGGGGACGTTGACGAGGAACACCCACCGCCAGGCGTCCTCGCCCGGCACGGTGACCAGGATGACGCCGCCCAGCAGCGGCCCCACCGCGGTCGAGAGGCCGATGCTGCCCCCTAGCAGCCCGAACGCCTTGCCCCGCTCCGCTCCGCTGAACAGCTGCTGGATCAGCGCCGAGTTCTGGGGCACGAGCATCCCGCCGCCCACGCCCTGGAGCAGCCGGGCGGCGACCAGGAGCTCGGACGTCGGGGCGAGGCCGCAGAGGGCGCTGGCCGCGGTGAAGACCGCCAGCCCCAGCAGGAACATGCGGCGTCGTCCGCGGGCATCGCCGAGACGTCCCGAGGGAACGAGCGCGAGCCCGAAGGCCAGCGCGTAGCCGGACAGGATCCACTGCAGGTCACTGGCGCTCGCGTCCAGACCGGCGTCGATCGAGGGCAGTGCGACGTTGACGATGCTGATGTCCAGCAACGTCATGAAGCCGGCGATGAGGCAGACACCCAGGGCACGCCACCGGCGGGGATCGGCTTCCTTGGCCCGTGCCGGGGCGGACGACGTCACGAACCACCATCCTTCCTCCTGGTCCACCCGCAGCGCGCGGTGGACGCTTCTCGTTTCCGCCCGCGGCACGCCCTCCGTAGGATCGGCGGGTTCCTGCACGAGTCGCTACCCGCGGCCTCCACCTGATCGGAAGGACCACTGTGCTCCGCACCCACGAGGCCGGCACGCTGCGTGCCGAGTCCGCCGGCACCACCGTCACCCTCACCGGTTGGGTGGCCCGTCGACGCGACCACGGCGGGGTGGCCTTCCTCGATTTGCGCGACGCCAGCGGCGTCGCCCAGGTCGTGGTCCGCGACGAGGCGGTGGCCCACGGGCTGCGCAACGAGTACTGCCTGCGCGTGGTCGGCGAGGTGCAGGTGCGGCCGGCGGGCAACGAGAACGCGGGCCTGCCCACCGGCGCCGTCGAGGTGGTCGCCGCCGAGGTCGAGGTGCTCGGTGCCTCCGCGCCGCTGCCCTTCCAGATCGACGAGCACGTCGAGGTCGGCGAGGAGGCGCGCCTGCGGTACCGCTACCTCGACCTTCGCCGCGCGGCGCCCGCTGCCGCGATGCGCTTGCGCAGCAACGTGAACCACGCTGCCCGCGAGGTGCTGGCCGGTCACGACTTCGTCGAGGTCGAGACCCCGACGCTGACCCGTTCCACGCCGGAGGGTGCGCGCGACTTCCTCGTGCCCGCACGTCTGGCGCCGGGATCCTGGTACGCGCTGCCCCAGAGCCCGCAGCTGTTCAAGCAGCTGCTGATGGTGGCCGGGATGGAGCGGTACTACCAGATCGCGCGGTGCTACCGCGACGAGGACTTCCGCGCCGACCGCCAGCCGGAGTTCACCCAGCTCGACGTCGAGATGAGCTTCGTCGACACCGACGACGTCATCACCCTCGCCGAGGAGGTCCTCGTCGCACTGTGGCGCCTCATCGGGCACGAGATGACCACGCCGATCCCGCGGATGACCTACGCCGACGCGATGGCGCGGTTCGGCACCGACAAGCCGGACCTGCGTTTCGGGCTCGAGCTCACCGACTGCGCCGGCTACTTCTCCGGCACGTCGTTCCGCGTGTTCCAGGCCGACTACGTCGGCGCTGTCGTGATGCCTGGCGGCGCGTCGCAGCCCCGTCGCACGTTCGACGCCTGGCAGGAGTGGGCCAAGCAGCGCGGGGCGAAGGGCCTGGCCTACGTGACGATCGGGGACGACGGGGAGCTCGGCGGTCCGGTCGCGAAGAACCTGTCGGAAGATGAGCGTGCAGGCCTGGCGGCCCATGTCGGGGCCTCGGCAGGCGACTGCATCTTCTTCGGGGCCGGAGCCGCCCCGTCGGCCCGCGCGCTGCTGGGTGCCGCCCGGCTGGAGGTCGGCCGGCGCACTGGGGTCATCGACACCGACGCCTGGCAGTTCGTGTGGGTCGTCGACGCCCCGCTGTTCGAGCCCACTGGCGCGACGGACGACGTCGCCGTCGGCTCGGGCGCCTGGACCGCGGTGCACCCCGCCTTCACCTCGCCGAAGCCGGAGTTCCTCGACACGTTCGACACCTCGCCGGGCGACGCGCTCGCCTACGCCTACGACATCGTCTGCAACGGCAACGAGATCGGCGGCGGCTCCATCCGGATCCACTCACCCGAGGTGCAGCAACGGGTCTTCGACGTGATGGGGCTGGACGCCGAGGAGGCGCAGGCCCGCTTCGGCTTCTTCCTCGAGGGGCTGCGGTACGGCGCGCCGCCACACGGCGGCATCGCCTTCGGCTGGGACCGTATCGTCGCCCTGCTCGTGGGCGCGGAGTCCATCCGCGAGGTCATCGCCTTCCCGAAGTCCGGGGGCGGGTACGATCCGCTGACCGGTGCCCCCGCGCCGATCAGCGTCGAGCAGCGCAAGGACGCCGGCGTCGATGCGCGCCCGAGGGCCGACGTCCAACCATGAACCTGTACGTCCGCACGGAGGCGGCGGGCGACGCGCTCGCCGTCGCACGTGTTGTCGCGCAGGCGTTCGAAGGCGGGGACGAGGCCGCCGTCGCGGGGGTCGACCTCGCCGAGGCGCTGCGTCGCGACCGGGCCTGGCTGTCCGCGCTCAGCCTGGTGGCCGTGGACGCCGGGGCGGTCGTCGGCCACGTGCTGGGCAGCCGCCTGGTCGTGGGCGGTGCCTCGGCCGTGGCGCTCGCACCCCTAGCCGTGCTGCCGGAGCACCAGGGCCGCGGCGTCGGGTCGGCACTGGTGGCGCGGTTCCTCGGCGACGCCCGCGTGGCCGGTGAGACCCTGGTCGTCGTCCTCGGCGAACCGGCGTACTACTCCCGCTTCGGGTTCCGCGCCGCGGCTGATCTCGGGATCATCGGCCCGTACACCGGTGAGGCCTTCCAGGCGTTGCAGCTCGCCTCGGACGCACCCGTCGGGGAGGCTGTCTACCCGGCCCCGTTCTCCGCCGTCTGATCCTCCGCGGGTGTCAGCGCCTGGCCCGCATCCGCAGGTAGTCCGAGACGACGTACTCGCCGAGTCGGTCGGGTGACGGAGCGAACACCCTGCCCCCGGCGCGGCGCGCGACCGCGTCGACGAAGCGCCCCAGGCCGGGGTCGTCGCCGAGCACGAACGTGTTCAGGGTGATGGCCGAGCGAGCGAGCTGGTCCACCTCGCGCAGCGTCGCGCGCAGGGTCTCCGGCAGCGTCGGCCAGTGGAAGACCGGCTCGCCGTCCGGCTCGTTGTGCGCCGTCGGCTCCCCGTCGGTGACCACCAGGACGACGGGTTCGGCGCCCGGGTGCCGGACCACGTGCCGCCTCGCCAGGGCCAGTGCGTGCGCCAGGTTCGTGCCCTGCACCATCGCGGGCTCGATCGCCGCCAGCTCCGACGTGCTCAGCGGACGTGCCCAGCGGTCGAAACCGATGATCTGCAACGCATCCTGGGGGAACTCGGTGGCGATCAGGTGACCGAGCGCCAGCGCCGTCTGCTTCATCGAGCCCCAGCGGCCCTCGGCGTACATCGACCACGAGAGGTCGACGCACAGCGCCACGGCGGCTCCCGCACGACGCTCGGTCTCCACGACGGCGAAGTCCTCCACCGCCAGGCTCACTCGTGCACGAAGTCCTTGATCACCGCCAGGGTGTGCGCGAGGTCCTTGATCGTTGCTGTCCCCGCGGCGATCGAGGGACTCACGCACGTGCGACGTCTCGCCTCCACCGCGGGTGCGCAGGACGGCGTTCGAGACGGTGCGGACGGCGTCCAGCGGCTGCTCGTCGCCGAACTGCCACTCCCTCCACCCCCCGGTCGGCTCGCCGGCCAGTCCGGCCGACCGGTCCTCGTGGCCACCGCGCCGGGACGAGGACAGGTCGGCGAACACGCGCCGCAGCGCCGTCTGGCCCAGTCGTCGCAGGGCCTTGGGGGTGAGCTCCAGCCCGTCGGTGCCACGCGAGACCCAGCCCTGACGGCGCAGTTCACGCTCGAGCTGTTGCAGGGCCTCGACGTCGGCCGCCGTGCCAGGTCCGAGCTGACGCTCCACGGCCTCGACGTCCACGTCGTCCAGAGAGGCTCCGGGGTAGTCCTGAGCGAGCTGGTCTGCGAGGTCGTCGAGGTCCGCCAGCTCGGCCAGCGCGCTCGTGGCCTCGCCGTACCCCAACGGCGTGGAGCCGGTGAACCGTTCGCGCGAACGGCGGTCGAGACCCGGTCGCAGGTCGCGCAGGTGCTCGTGCAGCGCCGTCATCTCGGCGGCGAGGTCCGCGTCACCCAGCGCGTCGGACATCAGCTGCGCGAGCTCCGCGCGCTGCGACGGTGTCAGCGACTGCATCAGGCGCTCGGCTGCCGCAGCCTGCCGGGCCAGCTCGTCCACCAGCTCCTCGACGGTCTTCGGGTCGCCGGGGAAGGTGTCGCCGTGGGCGTCCATGAACTGCGCGAACCGGTCGGTGGTGTCCTCGCCCCGGGCATGGGCCGCGAGCAGGGCGTTCAGGTCGGCCAGCATGTCGCGCACCGCCTGCATGCTCGCGGGGTCGCCGCCGCTGAGGGCCTGCTTCATCCCCGCGAACTGCTGGTCGAGCACCTCGCGGCGCAGCATGTCGCGGATCTCGGCGTAGGTCGCCTCCGCCTGCGGGCTGCGCCAGGCGAAGTCCTCGAGCTCCCGCACTGCCTGCGACGTCTCGCGCGGAAGGCCGTCCAGGCGCTGTCGCGAGGCGTCGGCCTCGGGCGAGTCGTCGTCCGCCAGCGCCTGCTGCTCGGCGTCGGTCGCCTCCTTCAGCAGCTCGCGGACCCGCTCCAGGGTCCCGGCCAGGTCTCCGGAACGGCGCAGCTCGCGGCGCCGGCGGTCCACGCGCGCCTGCAGGTCCATCAGGCCACGCCGTCCGTCGGCGCCCGACCGCATCAGGTCTCGCATGGCCTCGGCCAGGCCACGCCCCTCCATCACGTCCGCCCCGAGCCGGTCCACGGCCGCCCGCACGTCATAGGGGGGCGCGAGCGGGTCGGGCCCCCCGGCCCACGGCCCGTAGACGAAACGGCTCACGCCTCCTCGTCCCTCGTCGCCGTGAGCTCAGCCATGCGCCACCGGGTTCGCACGCTGAGCCTCCTCACCCGCCGTACACCTGTCTCCCGCCGGGGCGCGTGGACTTGCCCAGGCGACGCGTCAGGTGCAGCCCCTCCAGCACCATCTCGACGCCGGACGCCGCGTCGCCCGCCCCGGGGGAGTCCCCGAAACCCAGTCGTCCCAACGTTTTCGCCAGCCCCGGCACCGTGCCGAGCTGGGCCATCACCTCGGACGACGGCACCAGCTCGCCGGTCTCGACGGTTCCGCCGTCCGCCACGACCGAGGTGAAGCCGGACAGGTCCAGACCGCCGGTGCGACGCCTGAAGGTCTCGGCGACCGCCGTCCGCAGCAGGTGCGCCAGCACCTCGTGCTCGCGACCCTCCTCGCCGGACTCGAACTCGACCTTGCCCCGCAGGGTCGTGATCACGGCGTCCACGTCGCCGACCCTGGCGACCGGGTCGTCCTCGCCGGACAGGGCCCCGCGACGCAGGGCGGCGGCGGCGACCGTCTCGGCAGCAGCCACCGCGAAGCGCGCCGAGACCCCGGAGCGCTGGTCGACGGCGGGCGAGTCACGCACGGCCCGGGTGAACCGCGCGATCACCTCCAGCAGGAAGTCCGGGACGGCTCCGACCAGCGCGGCCTCCTGCCGAACCAGCTCGACCTCCAGCTCGACGTCGACGGGGTAGTGGGTGCGGACCTCGGCGCCGAACCGGTCCTTCAGGGGGGTGATGATGCGGCCCCGGTTCGTGTAGTCCTCGGGGTT
>JBBSNO010000137.1:0-7705 GCA_038232615.1 Actinomycetales bacterium | reverse complement strand
GCTCGCTCCCCGAAGATGGATGCGTTCTCGGCAGATGAATAACCCGAGAACGCCGCGGAGCGGCACGCAGCTTGTCTGGATGCCGACGATGCTCGCGGCCTCGACCGGGAACAAGAGGCGGACGCACGGTTCTCGTGTCCGCGTTGTCCTACGCCCGCACAGAGGCGTCGCCTGCTGTCGCGCGGCCGACAGTCGTGTCCCGGCGGCAAATCAAGGGCCTGTTCGATCAGGGCGCGGAAGCAGCGGAAGCAGCGGAAGCGGGACCCGAAGCCGGCGTCACCTCGCGGGTCACCGTCTCGCGATAGATGCCTCCGCCCTTGACGCTGCCGCTCTTGCTGCCCTTGCCACGCATCCGCGCAAGGCAGTCCTTTGCCTCGTCGCCCGCGAGTGCATCACACCGCTCCTTCTCATTGCGCCGGTAATTCTCGTCGCCCTCGGCGAGCTGCTGTCGCCGCGCTGCGTCGCGCGCCGCGCCGGCCTCCTTCAGGCAGGTCTCGCGATCCTGTCCGGTGGCACCTTGCAGGCACTCCGCGCGTTCGCGCGCGTAGCGCGCGTTTGCGTCGTTCGCCGTCACGGGCTCGACCCCGAGCACCGTCGAGGCCGAGAGCAAACCCAACAGCGCCGCGCCGACGCGCGTGGCCGTCCGACGCACGACCGTCTTCGAAATGTTTCGATCGAGCATGACGCATCCTTTGGTCAGATCAAGACTCCCTGAGCCTAGTGCCGGCGCCGCGTCACGAGCGTCGGACACCGAGGCCCCTCGCGCAGGGCATCGACCCGTCCCGCGGTAGGAGCTGTCCCGCGGCGCCGCCGCGTGGGCCATCCGGAAACGAGCGTGCCGGCGCTGCTGCCGGCACGATTTTCGATTCGACCCGCGCCCGCGCGCGCTGCGCGCGGGCCTTCAAACCACGTTGCAATTCAGACGGCAGTTCCGGTCACAGCGCCGTCGATGTCGGCCTTGGCGGCAGCGGCACGCCACCGGGGCCCGCTGCGAAGGTCAGCGGCGAGACCGCCTCCTGCTGGCCGACCCCCGGCTTGCCCGGATCGCGGCGCTGCCGCGCTCGCCGCTGCTGCCGGTGCGCGACCCGAGGCTCGTCGTCCTGACCGAGGTCGCGCAGCGGTGCCGCGCCGTGCGCGTGCGCCTGGACGAGGTACCCGCATGACGGTGATCGAGCTGCGGGCGGGTGGACGCGCCGAGCCCGACGTCGTCTGGGAGCGCTACGCCCGACCCGCGCTGTGGTCGTCGTGGTCGCCGCAGATCCGCAGGGTCGAGCTGCCGGACGACCGCATCGCCCGCGGCACTCGGGGCCGCGTCCACGGGCCGGTGGGGGTCTCGGTCGCCGTCCACGTGACGGCCGTCGACGAGACCGCTCGCACCTGGACCTGGACCGCTCGGCTCGGTCCGGTGCGCCTCCACCTGCACCACACGGTCGAGCCGCGCCCGGGCGGCGGCACCGTCACGCGGCTGCGCGTGACCGGCCCGGCACCGGTCGTCCTGGCGTACGCGCCCGTGGCCCAGATTGCCCTGCAGCGTCTCGTCCGGCCGTAGCCCTGCCCGGCGCGCGACGGTGCTGGCACCATCGGCTGGTGAGCAAGGGAAGCGTGGTCGTTCGCGGTCGGGATGCTCGCCGTGGTGCTGCTCGTCGTCCAGCCGGCGCCTGGAAGAAGACGATCAGCAGGCCGGCGGTCAGCAGGACGGAGACGGCCAACGAGCCGAGACAGCCCAGCCGGTTGGAGAAGACGACGAACACCTCACCGCGGCGCCGACGACGCCATCAGTAGCTGACCGCCGCCGAGCGGCACGACGTGGCAGCCGGCTTGCTCGTCCACCTTGCGCCAGGTGGCGAAGGGCGAGGTGTCGACGAGGTCGGCCAGCCCGATGAAGCGGACCAGGGCATCGCGCTCCATCGGCCGAACTGGCCCGGCACGACCCTGATGTCAGGGATCGGTCGTTGTCGTCCGGCGACGTCGTCGCACGATGACCTACGGGTCTCGGTCGCCGCTGACCGGGACGATGCCGTGCAGGTGGCAGGCTGCCTGCTGACCCGAACCGACGGAGCCGACCGCCTGCAGGGCCGGGTCGACGTCCGGGCAGGGCTCGAAGGCGCGCGGGCAGCGCGTGTGGAACCGGCAGCCCGACGGGACGGCGGCGGGGCTCGGTACGTCACCGGTAAGCACGACCCGCTCGCGACGCCGCTCCCTCTCCGGCTCCGGCACGGGGACGGCGGACAGCAGGGCCTGGGTGTAGGGGTGCTGCGGGTCGCGCGCCACCTGACTGGCCGGCCCCACCTCCACCAGCCTGCCGAGGTACATCACCGCGATCCGGTCGCTGACGTGCCGGACCGCTGCCACGTCGTGGGAGATGAACAGGTAGGTCAGGCCGAGCTCGCGTTGGAGCCGACGCAGCAGGTTGACGACCTGCGCCTGGACGCTGACGTCGAGGGAGGCGATCGCCTCGTCGCAGACGACGAAGTCGGGCTCGCCGGCCAGCGCCCGGGCGATACCGATGCGCTGGCGCTGCCCGCCGGAGAACTCGTGCGGGTACCGGTCGACGACGGCCGGGTCGAGCCCGACCAGCTCGAGCAACTCACCGATGCGCCGCGCCCGCGCCGTCTTGCCGACGTGCAGCCGGTGCACCTCCAACGGTTCCGACACCGTCTGGGCGACCGTCCGCCGCGGGTCCAGCGACGCGAACGGGTCCTGGAACACCATCACGGCGCGGCGGCGCAACGCTCGCATGTCCTTCGCCGACAGCGACGTGACGTCGGTGCCGTCGAACGTGACCGAGCCGCTGGTGGGTTCGACGAGCCGCAGCAGCGCGTTGCCGAGGGTGGACTTGCCGCATCCGGACTCCCCGACCAGGCCGAGCGTCTCGCCCCGTCCGATGTCGAGGTCGACGCCGTCGACCGCCCGCACCTGTCCGGTTCGTCGTCGCAGCAACCCACCGGAGCGGAACGGGAAGTGCACCTGCAGGTCCCTGGCGGCGACGAGGACCTGATCGGTCACCGGCGCCGGCTGCGCGGTCACGAGGCACCACCCTGGACGGCGTCCGGCGGGCAGAACGTTGCGGCATGGTGCTGGACGCCGGCCGGCGTACCCGCCGGCTCGTGGACCGGCACCAGGGGCGGGACCTCGGTCTCGCATCGCGGGTCGGCCCTGACCGGGCATCGGGGCCAGAACACGCAACCTGGCGGGAGGTCGGTAGGCGACGGCGGGGTACCGGGGATGGTGACCAGCTCGCCCGGCGTACCGCCACCGGGTTTGTCGTCCGGTTCGTCGGTGCGGGGCAGCGCGCCGAGCAGGCCGCGCGTGTAGGGGTGCGCGGGACGGTAGAAGACATCGTCGACGTCACCGTCCTCGATGCAGCGCCCGCCGTACATCACCAGCACCCGGTCGGCGATCCCCGCGACGACACCCAGGTCGTGCGTGATCCAGATGACGCCGGTTCCCCGGTCGGCCTGCAGCCGTGACACGAGCTCGAGGATCTGCGCCTGCACAGTCACGTCGAGCGCGGTCGTCGCCTCGTCGGCGACCAGCAGGGCCGGTTCGGACGACAGGGCGATCGCGATCATCACCCGCTGGCGCATGCCTCCGCTGAGCTCGTGCGGGTAGCGGTCGAGTGCGCGCCTCGCGTCCGGCAGGCCGACCTCGCCCAGGAGGTCGGCGGCCCGGGTCCGCGCGGCCGGCACCCCGATCCTGGCGTGGGCACGGATGCCCTCGACCAGCTGGCGTCCCACGGTGAGCACGGGGTTCAGCGACGTCATCGGGTCCTGGAAGACCATGCCGATCCCCGCGCCGCGCACCCGTCGCAACGCCTCCTCATCGAGGCTCAGCAGGTCCTGCCCGTCGAAGGTCGCACACCCCTCGACCTGCGAGATGCGTTCGGGCAGCAGGCCGAGCAGGGCCAGCACCGAGACGCTCTTGCCGCTGCCCGACTCCCCCACGACGGCGACCGTCTCGCCGGGGTGCACCTGGTAGCTCAGTCCGTTGACCACCTGCGCGCTGCCGCGACGGGTGCGCAGCCGCACCCGCAGGTCCGCGACGTCGATCACCGGCGCGCCTCGCCGTCCGGGGTACGTCATGCCCTCGCGCCCCCCTCGCCCGTCGCCGTCGACGACATCGCGGTGCGCTGCCTCGGGTCGAGCACGTCCCGCAGGGCGTCGCCGAGCAGGTTGAACGAGAGCACGGTCACGAAGATCGCCAGTCCCGGGAAGAACGCCATCCACCACGCCAGCTCGATGAACCCGCGGCCCTCCGACAGCATCCGCCCCCATGACGGGTCGGGCGGCTGTGTGCCGAGGCCGATGAACGACAGGGCCGCCTCCGATAGCACCGCGAACGCCAGGCTCACCGACGTCTGCACGATGATCGGCGGCGCCGCGTTCGGCAGCACGTGGCGCACCAGCAGTCGCAGGTCCGAGGCGCCTACCGACCGCGACGCGCGGACGAAGACCTCCTCTCGCACGCCCAGTACCGCCGCCCGGGTGACCCGGGCGAAGATCGGTGTGTAGACGATGCCGATCGCGACCATCGCGTTGGTCGTCCCCGGGCCGAGGATGGCGAGGACGGCGATAGCCATCAGGATCGCCGGGAACGCGAAGAGCACGTCCATCAGCCGCATCAGGACGTCGTCCAGCCGACGGCCGTAGTACCCCGCCAGCAGGCCGACCGTCGTGCCGACTGCGAGGGAGATGCCGACGGCGACCAGCCCGACCTGCAGTGAGACCGCCGCGCCGAGCAGGACGCGGCTGAGGACGTCGCGACCGAGCTCGTCGGTGCCGAACAGGTGCTTGCCGCTGGGGGGCTGTAGGCGCGCAGCGATGTCGACCTCGTTGAAACCGCTGGGCGCCAATGCCTCTCCGAACAGCGCCGCCGTCACGACGAGCCCGAGGATCGCGCCGGCGAACACGGCGATCGGGTTGCGCAACAGCAGCGCGAGGCTCTCGCGCCACCGCGGTCGCGCGGTGCCGGCGGGTAGCGCCCCGGCCTCGGGCGTCGGCGCCGTCATCGGTAGGAGATCCTTGGGTCGAGGCGCGCGTACAGCAGGTCCACGATCAGGTTGATCACCAGGAACACCACCGCGAACAGCAGCACGGCCCCCTGGAGCACCGGGTAGTCGCGCGACTGCACCGACTGCAGCGCCAGCTGCCCCAGACCCGGCCAGGCGAAGACGATCTCGACGACGACGACCCCCGACAGCAGGTACGCGAGCTGGACGCCGGTCACCGTCACCAGGGGGAGCAGGGCGTTGCGCAGCACGTGCCAGCGCAGCACCGTGCGGGCGCCCAGCCCCTTTGACCGGGCGGTCCGCACGTGATCCTGGCCGATGGCCTCCAGCACGCTCGACCGCACGAACCTCGTGAGGATCGAGCCGGAGACGACGCCGACCGTGACCGAGGGCAGCACCAGGTGCGAAGCCCAGGCCAGCGGGTCCTGCGACAGCGGAACGTAGCCACCAGCGGGCAGCAGCCCGAAGGTTCCGGCGAACAGCAGGATCAGCAGGATCCCCATCCAGAAGTCCGGCACGGAGATCCCGGCCTGGCTGACGAGGGTCGCGAGGTGGTCGATCACCGACCGCGGACGCAGCGCGGACAGCGTTCCCAGCGGGATCGAGACCGCGAGGGCGACGAGGATCGAGGTGGTCGCCAGGGACAGCGTCGCAGGCAACCGCTCCAGGATCAGCGAGGTCACCGGGTCACCGCTGCGAAAGCTCACGCCGAGGTCTCCGGTCAGCGCCGACGTCACCCACGCGAGGTACTGCACCGGCAGCGGCAGGTCGAGCCCGGCCCGCTCCCGCAACGCTTCGTAGGTCTCCTGGTCGAACCGGGTGCCGAGGGCCAGCCTGACCGGGTCGCCCGGGACGAGGTGGACCAGCAGGAAGACGAGCACGCTGACGCCGGCCAGTACGAGCAGCGACTGCGCCGCCCGCCGCCCGACATACCCGGTCAGGGCAGCGTCACATTCTCGAAGTTGATGGCCTTGTCGGCTCGGACCTCATACCCCTCCAGCCCCGGCACCCAGGCGTGCACGACGTCGGGGTTGTACAGGTAGAGGTACGACACCTCGTCGACGATGACGGTGGCGGCCTGGTCGTAGAGCTCCTTGCGGGCGTCCATGTCGGTCTCGCTGGCCGCCGAGCTCAGCAGCTCGTCGACCTCGGCGTTGCTGTAGCCGTGGAAGTTGCTGGGCCCGTCGGTGATGTGCTGGGCGTGGTAAAAGTCGAACGGGTCGACGTTGCCGAGCCAGCCGAGCATGAAGGCGTCGAAGTCACCCTGCCCCTGCCGGTCGAGCCAGGTGGCGAAGTCCTCCGACTGGATCTGGACGTTGATGCCGATCGGTTCGAGCTGCGCGGCGATCACCTGTGCCGCGGTGACCGTCTCCGGGAACTCGTCGGTCACCATCAAGCCCATGTCGATCGGGGTCTGCACCCCGGCGTCGGCGAGCAGCTGCTGGGCGGCCTCCACGTCGGTGTCGAACGGCGCGTAGTCGTAGTACCAGAAGCTGGATTCGGGGATCGCCGTCTGGTTCACGGTGGCGGCCTCGAACCGGGCCGCCTCGGTGATGGCCTGCCGGTCGAGAGCTGTGGCGATCGCGCGCCGGACGTCGACCTGGTCGAACGGTGGCGTGGCCAGGTTCATCGCCATGTACCAGTAATCGACGCTGCCCGTCTGGCCGAGCTCGACGGCCTCGTCGTCCACCAGCGTCGAGATCTGCTGGGGCGGGATGTTGTCGGTCCAGTGAACCTCGCCACTGCTGAGGGCAGTCAGCGCGGCTGCCGACTCGGAGACGAACCGGAACTCCACCCCGTCGACGTTCGGACCCTCGCCCCAGTAGTCGTCGTAGGCGGCGAGCGTGATGCCGCCGGCCCCGCTCTCCTCCAACCTGAAGGGGCCGGTTCCCACGGCCTCGTTGGCGAGGTCGACCTCGTCCGCGGCGCCCTCGGGCAGGATCGACATCCCCTTGAAGGCGCCCACCAGCGACAGCAGGTTCGGTGTCGGGGCGGTGAGCGCGATCACGACCGTGCTCGGGTCGGGTGCGCTGACCTCCTCGACGTTGCCGAATCGGTAGGCGTTCGCCAGCTCCTCGTCGATGATGCGGTTGAAGGAGTAGACGACGTCCGCGCTGTCGAACTCCGAGCCGTCGTGGAAGGTGACGCCCTCGCGCAGCGTGAACGTCCACTCCAGACCGTCGTCGCTGGTCTGCCACTCCGTCGCCAGGCTTGGCTCCATGCTCAGGTCGTCGGCGCTGGGCACCACCAGCGTGTCGTAGACGTTCTCCAGCACCTGAAAGCTCGGGTAGGCGGTCGTGCTGTGCGGGTCGAGCTGGTCGGGCTGGGCCCCGATCGCGGCGATCAGCGTGCCGCCACCGCCCTCGCCGCCGTCCGCATCACCACCGTCACCGGTATCGACCTCCTCGCCGGCGCCGCACGCTGCCAGCGCGAGGATCGAGGCCGTCAGCAGGGCGGATACGCGCACACAGCGCATGAGGACAACCTCTCGACGCGGATTGGAGTCCCTCTCGACCCTGCCGTCGCCACGGACCCATGTCAACCGATGTACCACGCCGTCCGGCGACTGTGACCCGGACGTGACCGGTCCTTGGCATCCAGTGCATGCCCTTCTCCCGCTTCGGTCATGGCGTCGCCCACATCAGGGTCAGCAGCGGGACTCGAACCCGCAACCGGCCTTGGGAGAGCCGGTGGACG
>JBBSNO010000136.1:0-7713 GCA_038232615.1 Actinomycetales bacterium | reverse complement strand
CCGGACTGCGGTGGGACGGCGTCGGCCTCGCGGGGCACTCCGATGCGGACGTCGCCGCCCACGCCTGCTGCGACGCACTGTTCGCCGCCGCGGGGATCGGTGACCTCGGCTCGCACTTCGGGACGTCGTCGTCCCAGTGGGCCGGCGCCGCTGGTGTCGTGCTGCTGACGGAGGCCGCGCGGCGGGTGGTCGCCGCCGGCTTCGAGGTCGGCAACGTCTCGGTGCAGGTGATCGGCAGCTCGCCGCGCCTGGGTCCGCGCCGCGCCGAGGCCGAGGCCGTGCTGTCGGCGGCGTGCGGGGCACCGGTGTCGGTGTCGGCCACGACGACCGACGGGCTGGGCCTGACCGGTCGAGGCGAGGGGGTCGCCGCGATCGCCACCGCCCTCGTCGTCCCCCTATGAGCGCAGGGCTCCCCTGTGCGCATAGAGCGAGCACTGGGGACCCCTGCGCTCGGGGTGGGTGAGCGCAGAACGGCCCACCGGCTCGGGGGTAGTCGCTCAGCTGCCGCGGTCGATCCACTCCTGCAGGTGCGGTGCCTCGTCGCCGATGGTCGTGGAGTCGCCGTGGCCCGTCAGGACCCGGGTCTCCGCAGGTAGTGCCAGCAGCCGCTCGCGGATGGAGTCGACGATGACGTCGAAGCTGCTGAAGCTGCGACCCGTGGCTCCCGGGCCACCCGCGAACAACGTGTCGCCGCTGAAGACGGTCGCCAGCGCCGGCACGTAGAAGCACACGGCGCCGGGAGAGTGTCCGGGCGTGTGCAGCACGTGGAGGTCCGTGCCGGCGACGGTGATCACCTGCCCGTCGCTGAGGTCGCCGCTGGGCGACATCGCCGGGTGCGTCAGCGTCCAGACGCCGAGGTCGTCCGGGTGCAGGAGCACGGGGGCGGCGAAGCGCTCACCGAGGGCGGGGGCGACACGCACGTGGTCGTCGTGCGCGTGGGTGCACAGGATCGCGGCGAGCGTGCGGTCGCCGACGGCATCCGCGATGGCCTCGAGGTCGTGCGGGGCGTCGATCACGACGCACTCCTCGTCGTCCCCGAGGAGCCAGACGTTGTTGTCGACCTGGTGCGTCTCGCCGTCGAGGCTGAACGTGCCGGACGTGACCAGGTGGACGATGCGTGCGCTCATCAGCTGTTCCCTCCGTCAAGGACGACGACCGAGCGGAGCACGTCGCCGTGGTGCATCTTGGTGAACGCGGCCTCGACGTCGCCGAGCGAGATCGTCTCGGAGACAAAGGCGTCGAGGTCGAACCGCCCCTGCAGGTACAGGTCGACCAGCATCGGGAAGTCGCGGCTCGGCAGGCAGTCGCCGTACCAGCTCGACTTCAGCGCACCGCCCCGCCCGAAGATCTCGATCATCGGCAGCGTGACCTCGAGGTCAGGGGTGGGGACGCCGACCAGGACGACGGTGCCCGCGAGGTCACGGGCGTTGAACGCCTGCGCGTACGTCTCCGGCCGGCCGACCGCCTCCACGACGACGTCGGCTCCGAAGCCGCCGGTGAGCTCGCGGATCGCCGCGACGGCGTCCGTGCTCGTGGTGGTGATCGTGTGGGTGGCCCCGAAACCCTTGGCCCACTCCAGCTTCCGGTCGTCGACGTCGACGGCGACGATCGTGGTCGCGCCGGCGATCCGGGCACCGGCGACGGCCGCGTTGCCCACTCCGCCACAGCCGATCACGGCGACGCTGTCGCCGCGGGTGACACCACCGGTGTTGACGGCCGCGCCGAAGCCCGCCATCACCCCGCACCCGAGCAGGCCGACGGCCGCGGCCGACGCGGCCGGGTCGACCTTGGTGCACTGCCCGGCGTGGACGAGCGTCTTCTCCGCGAACGCCCCGATGCCCAACGCCGGGGACAGCTCGGTCCCGTCCGTCAGCGTCATCCTCTGCGCGGCGTTGTGCGTGTCGAAGCAGTACCACGGCTTGCCTTTCAGGCACGCGCGGCACTCGCCGCAGACGGCGCGCCAGTTCAGGACGACGAAGTCCCCGACGGCCACCTGCGTCACGGCCTCACCGACCTCGGCGACGACTCCCGCCGCCTCGTGCCCGAGCAGGAAGGGGAACTCGTCGTTGATGCCACCTTCTCGGTAGTGCAGGTCCGTGTGGCACACCCCGCACGCCTGGACGTCGACGACGACCTCCCCCGGCCCGGGATCCGGCACGACGATGTCGACCAGCTCGACCGGTGCGCCCTTGGCACGGGCGACGACTCCCTTGACGGTGTGCGGCACGAAGGACCTCCAGCAGGGGTGGGTGGCGTGCCCTCAACCTACCGGCGCTGTCCCGGAAGGGCCCGCACCGGCCGGTAGCCTGGGCCCGGTGAGCCAGCGCCTGTACGACACCGCCACCCGTGAGGTGAGGGACTTCGTCCCCGTCTCGCCCGGTCTCGTGTCGATCTACCTGTGCGGCAACACGGTGCAGGCGCCGCCCCACGTCGGGCACGTCCGGTCCGGCGTCGCCTTCGACGTGCTGTGGCGGTGGCTCGAGCGCGGGCACGGCTACGACGTCACGTTCGTGCGCAACGTGACCGACATCGACGACAAGATCCTGGCGAGGTCGGCGGAGGCCGGTCGACCGTGGTTCGCCTGGGCCCTGACCCACGAGCGCGAGACGCAGGCCGCGTACGACGCGCTCGGCGTCCGGCCGCCGACCTACGAGCCACGGGCGACCGGTCATGTACCCGACATGGTGGGGCTGATGGACCGGCTCGTCGAGCGCGGTCACGCCTACGCCGGTGAGAGCGGCGACGTCTACTTCGACGTCCGCTCGTGGCCGGAGTACGGGTCCCTGACGCGTCAGGCGCTCGACGGCCTGGAGCCCGCGGAGGACGCCGACCCACGCGGGAAGCGCGACCCGCGGGACTTCGCGCTGTGGAAGGGCGCGAAGGCCGGCGAACCGGCGTCCGCGTCGTGGTCGACGCCCTACGGCCGCGGTCGGCCCGGGTGGCACCTGGAGTGCTCGGCGATGATCTGGCGCTACCTCGGCGAGCGGTTCGACATCCACGCCGGGGGTATCGACCTGCGCTTCCCGCACCACGAGAACGAGCAGGCGCAGTCGCGCGCGGCCGGCTTCGGCTTCGCGGGCTACTGGCTGCACAACGGGTGGGTCACCATCGGCGGCGAGAAGATGAGCAAGTCGCTCGGCAACTCGATGGTGGTTTCGCAGATCCTCCAGACGGTGCGTCCCGTCGTCCTGCGCTACTACCTCGGGGCTGCGCACTACCGTTCGGCGATCGAGTTCCGCCCCGAGTCCCTCGACGAGGCCGGCGCGGCGTGGGAGCGACTGGAAGGCTTTGTCCACAGGGCATCCGAGCGTTTCGGCGCAGACCCGGCTGACGTCGTCGCGTCGGCTCCGGTCTGCGCCGAGTTCGCGGCTGCGCTGGACGACGACCTCAACGTCTCGGGCGCCCTGGCCGTCGTGCACGACACCGTGCGCGAGGGCAACCGGGCCTTGGCCGAGGGGGACGACGAGGTGGCGGCGTCGTGCGCCCGCGCGGCACGGTCCATGCTGTCCGTGCTCGGTCTCGACCCGCTCGACGCGCAGTGGGTGGGGTCCGGGCACGGTTCGTCGGAACGCGCCGCGCTCGACGCCGTCGTCCGGGCAGAGCTGGACGCGCGGGCCCACGCCCGCGAGGGCAGGGACTTCGCTACCGCGGACGCGATCCGCGACCGCCTGGTGGCGGCCGGGGTGGTGATCGAGGACACCCCCTCGGGCGCCCGGTGGAGCCTGGCCAGGGGAAAGCAGTGACCCGCGGACGAGCAACGGAAGGTTGTCGGTGATGGCAGGGAACTCGGCGCGACGCGGGGCCGTACGCAAGACGGGCTCGAAGAAGGGCCCGTCGTCCGGCACCGGCGGCAAGAACCGCCGGTCGTTGGAGGGCAAGGGTCCGACGCCGAAGGCGACCGACCGTCCGTACCACGTGGCGGCCAAGAAGAAGGCGGCCGCGGGCAAGGGCACGGCGGCCTCGTCCACGGGGCGCGTCTCTGCCGGCCGCTCGTCGTCGGGACCTCCTCGCTCCGGTGGGTCGCGACGCTCCGGAGCCGCGACGAGCGAGGTCGTGGCCGGTCGCAACTCGGTGCTGGAGGCGCTGCGGGCGCTGGTACCGGCGACGGCGCTGTTCGTGGCCACGCGTATCGACCACGACGACCGGGTGCGCGAGTCGATGAAGATCGCGGCCGACCGCGGCATGCCGCTGCTCGAGGTTTCCAAGACCGACCTCGACCGGATGACCGACGGCGCCCTGCACCAGGGGCTGGGCCTGCAGGTGCCGCCGTACTCCTACGCGCACGTCGACGACCTGCTGGCGTCCGCCGCCTCCGCCGGTGAGGCGGCACTGCTGGTGGCGCTGGACGGCATCACCGACCCGCGCAACCTCGGCGCGATCGTCCGATCCGCCGCGGCGTTCGGGGGGCACGGCGTCCTGGTGCCGGAGCGTCGGGCTGCCGGCATGACGGCGTCCGCCTGGAAGACCTCGGCCGGCGCCGCGGCTCGTGTGCCCGTCGCCCGCGCCACGAACCTCACCCGCGCGCTGGAGTCGTTGAAGAAGCAGGGCGTCTTCGTCGTGGGCCTGGACGCCGACGGTGACGTGATGCTGCCGTCGCTCGCTCTCGCCCGGGATCCGGTCGTGCTCGTGGTCGGCTCCGAGGGCAAAGGGTTGTCGCGGCTGGTCCGGGAGACCTGCGACCAGGTGGTCTCCATCCCGATGCAGGCGGCGACGGAGTCGCTCAACGCCGGCGTCGCGGCTGGCGTCGCGTTGTACGAGGTGTCCCGCCAGCGCTCCCTCTAGTCCCCTTTCCCCGCGATCAAGGAACTCACGCCCCGCGATCAAGGTGCTCGCGACACGTCACCACGTCCGGCGGAGGATCTGGGGCGCCATCCCGAGCAGCTCGCCGATGCCACGCTCCAGCTCCAGCGAAGACCCGAGGACCTCGCCGCGTCCGACTCCGATGACGTTCCAGCCGAATCGTCTGGCCAGGTCCTCACGACGCGCGATGTCCCGACGTCGCTGCTCCGGCGCATCGTGGAACTCGAGCCCGTCGTACTCGACAGCGATCCTGAGGTCGGGCCAGCCGAGGTCGAGTCGGTAGAGAGGGACGCCGTCGACGTCGGTGATCCAGATCTGCGTCTCCGGCGCGGGAAAGCCGGCGTCGAGGCTCCTGAGCCGGAGCCACGACTCTCCGGGCGACTCGCTGCCGCCGTCTGTCCAGGCGATCAGCCGGCGAGCCTGCGCCACTCCCCTCAGGCCACCCCACTGCTCGATGCGTTCGGCGAGTCGCTCGACGTCCACCGCCTTCTCGGCGGCGAACGCATCGAGCGTCGCCAAGGCCATGTGCGGCGGGCTGAAGCGGGCGACGTCCAGCGCGGTGCGTTCGAGGCTCGTCACCGGGATGCCGCCTGCGCACGTGATGTCGTCGGGCGGCACCATGTCGACGTGGGAGACCACACCGGGCAACGACGGCGGCTCCTTGCCCCTGGGGACGACGCACTCGAGCGGCAGGGGAGCGTGGCGCTGAGCCGGCGTGCGGGTGTCCGTGCCGTGCATCCAGGCGGCGAGCGACCGGCAGACTGCGGCGCCGGGCGGCAGGACCATCGCGACAGCCGCCGCCCGCGCGACGACGTCGTCGACCTGGTCCGCCCGCATGAGCACACCGCGAACGGGACTGACCAGTACACCTGTGCGGCGCAAGAGCGCCAGCCGTGGCCGTGTCACGCCGAGCGACGCGGCGTCTCTCGTGAGGAAGGGATGGCTTGGGTCGTGTGGCCTCATGCCGAGACAGCGTGCGCCTCCTCGCCGGACTCGCGCTGGCGTCGTCCACAGGTGGTCGGAAGTTCCTTGATCGCGGGAGCCGAGTTCCTTGATCGCGGGGGAGGGGGCGAGGTCCTTGATTGCGAGGGTCGGGTTCCTTGATCGCGTGCGGGCTCCGGGGGCGGGTGGGGGTCAGTCGGGGGTGGGGGTGACGGGGAGCGCCTGGGTGTCGACGCCGAGGACGGCAGCCTCGTCGGGCTTGTGCGGCAGCACGCTCTCGATGTAGGCGGCGACCGCCTCGGCCATGGGGACGTCGCGCCTCTGCTGCTCCGAGAGGTACCAACGGTGCTCGAGGACCTCGTGGAACACCTCGGCGGGCTCCAGCTTGCCGCGCATCTCACGGGGAACGGCGCGGACGACGGGTTCGAACACCCGCGCCAGCCACTCGTGGGCGACGATCTCCTCTTCCTCACCTTGCTGGTCCGTGCCGGCACCGTAGGAGTCGAGGTCGTTCAGCAGCCGTCGTGCCTGGTTGTCCTCGACGTCCAGCCCGGTCAACCGCAGCAGGCGACGCGTGTGGTGGCCGGCGTCAACGACCTTGGGCTGGATGTGGACGCTGGTCCCGTCGACGTCCGTGGTGATCGATAGCTCGCCGACGTCGAACCCGAGCGAGTTCAGCCGTTCGATGCGCGCGGCGACCCGCCAGCGCTCCCCGGACTCGAACGACTCCGGATCGGTCAGCTCGGACCACAGCGACCGGTACCGCGCCATGATGAACTCGCTCGTGTCGACCGGGTCGACCGCGGTGTCCAGCAGGTCGCCCGCGGCGAGGTCCATCAGCTCTCCCGCGATGTTGACTCGCGCCACGTCGAGGTCGTGCTCGCGCTGCCCGTTCGAGAGGCTGTCGTGCAGCTCGCCGGTCTCGGCGTCCACCAGGTAGGCCGCGAAGGCGCCTGCGTTGCGACGGAACAGGGTGTTGGACAGCGACACGTCGCCCCAGAAGAAGCCGGTCAGGTGCAGTCGGACCAGCAGGACGGCGAGCGCGTCGATGGCTCGGGTCGCGGTGTCGGGGCGCAACGTCTGGCTGAACAGGGCCCGGTACGGCAGCGAGAACTGGAGGTGGCGGGTGACCAGCGCCGGGTCGAGCGGGTCACCGTCCGGCGTCGTCCGCCCGGTGATCACGCCGACGGGAACGACGCAAGGCACGTCGAGCCGCCCCAGCATGCGCAGCAGCCCGTACTCCTTGCGCGCCAGCTCTTCCTTGATCTCCTTGACGGCGATGACGGCGCCGGAGAGCCGCACGAAACGGACGACGTGACGGGAGATGCCGCGCGGCAGCGCAGCGAGGTGGCTCGCCGGCCAGTCCTCCAGCGGCACCGACCACGGCAGGTCGAGCAGCGCCGGGTCGGGCGCCGACGCGGTGATCTGCAAAGGGCTCACGGTCGGACGCCTCTCAGGGCCGGCCCCTCCCCGCGTGCGCGAAATCCTTGATCACCGGTCGTGAAATCCTTGATCACCGGTCGGGAGTTCCTTGATCGCGAAGAGGGGACGTGCATGAGTTCCTTGATCGCGGGGGGTGAGTTCCTTGATCGCCGAGGGTCAGTCGCCGAGCCGTCGGCCGTCGGAGGTGCTGAACAGGTGGGTGTGCCCCTGCGCGGGCTTCAGGTGGATGGTCTCGCCCTTGGCCGGGGGACGGCGGCCGTCGACGCGGGCGATGATCTGGTGCTCCTCGCCGCCGACCGTCGTGCGTCCGTAGATGTAGGCGTCGGCGCCGAGCTCCTCGACGACGTCCACCTCGACCGCGATGCCGGCGTCGGCCATCTCGAGGTCCTCGGGGCGGACGCCGACGGTGACCCGTCCGTCGCTGGCCTGCCCGACCACCTCGCGCTCCACCGGGTGCACGGTGTCGCCGAACTTGACGCCGCCGTCCACCACCTCGAGATCGAGGAGGTTCATCGCAGGGGAGCCGAT
>JBBSNO010000135.1:0-7761 GCA_038232615.1 Actinomycetales bacterium | reverse complement strand
GGACAGGGTCGAGCGGCCACGTCCACCGGTCGCGAGGTGCGACCGGTGGAGCGACCGGGACCACCGCCCGAGCCGACGACCGGGGGAAGTCGTCGAACCGGGCGGTGGTGGACCATGACCCGCTCGGACCCGTAGCTGTCAGCAGCGCCACCACCAGCACCGCCGTCCACGCCGACCGGACCGACCAGGAGCTCCAACCCATGGGTCGAGGCTGTCGGCGGGTCCGCCCGTCCACCAGGGTGTGGCGGCCGCCTGGGGACGACGGGGCGAACCGAGGGCCTGTGGACGGGACGTCGTGCGGCGCCGACCTCAGCCGTGCAGCGACTCAGCCGTGCAGCGACTCAGCCGTGCAGCGACCTCAGTCGGGAGACTGCCTCGAGCAGCACCTCGTCGCGCTTGCAGAAGGCGAAGCGGACGAGGGAGCGCCAGGGCGCCGGGTCGTCGCAGAACGCCTGCACGGGGACGCCGACCACGCCGGCCAGGCGAGGCAGGTCGCGGCACAGCGCGACGCCGTCGTCGTAGCCCAGGGGCGCGGCGTCGGCGAGCACGAAGTAGCCGCCCTGCGTGGGCAGGACGTCGAGTCCGGCGTCCACGAGCCCGCCCGCGAGCAGGTCGCGGCGTCGGCCCAGGTCCGCCGCCCGGGACGCGAACTCCGCGGCCGGTTCGAGCAGGGCGCGGGCGACGGCCGGTTGGAACGGCGCGCCGCTGACGAACGTGAGGTACTGCTTGACCGCCACGACGGCGTCCACGAGTGCTGCCGGTCCGGTCACCCAGCCGATCTTCCAGCCCGTGACGGAGAACGTCTTGCCGGCGGAGGAGATCGTCAGCGTCCTGGCCGCCATGCCCGGCAGGGTGGCCATCGGCACGTGGGCCTGTCCGGCGAAGACGAGGTGCTCGTACACCTCGTCGGTGATCACGATCGCGTCGTGCTCGCGCGCGAGGGCGGCAACGGCCTCCAGCTCCAAGCGGTCGAGCACCCGCCCGGTGGGGTTGTGCGGTGAGTTGAGCAGCACGAGCCGGGTCCGGGGTCCGAAGGCGGCTGCGAGACTTTCGGGGTCGAGGCGGAAGCCGGGAGGCTGGAGGGGAACCGTGCGCCGGACGGCCCCGGCCAGTGCGATCGAGGCGGCGTAGGAGTCGTAGTACGGCTCGAGGACGACCACCTCGTCGCCCGGCTCGCACAGGGCCAGCACCGCGGCGGCGATGCCTTCGGTCGCGCCGGTGGTGACCAGCACCTCGGTGTCGGGGTCGACGTCCAGCCCGTACCAGGAGTGCTGGTGGGTCGCGACGGCCTGCCGCAGCTCGGGGACGCCGCGTCCTGGCGGGTACTGGTTCGCCCCCGACCTGATGGCCGAGACCGCGTCCTCCAGCAGGGCCGACGGGCCGTCGGTGTCGGGGAACCCCTGGCCGAGGTTGACCGCCCCCGTCGCCTGGGCGAGGGCGGTCATCTCGGCGAAGATCGTGCTCGTGAAGCCGCGCATCCGCTCCACCAGCGGGCTGTCGCCGTCCGATCTCGTCTGGGAAGCCATCGCCCGACCCTAGAGCGTTTGGGAGCGCGGGCGGCCCGGGCGTAGCATGACCCCAGGTCGGTGCGAGCCGGCCAAAATTCGCGTGCCCGCAGACCGCCGACGTACCGGCGGGGCGCGCCACCCGGTCCGCACGAACCCCGATGTTCCCAGGGGCGGTGCGGTGGGGTGCGTCGCGGGCACCAGGCGCGGTGGGCAAGGTGCCCGACGCGAAGGAACCGAGCGGCGCTGCAACGCCCCAGGGCGGCAGCGCGGAAGGAGAAACGTCGGCATGGCCGTCGTCACCATGCGCCAGCTCCTCGAGAGCGGCGTTCACTTCGGGCACCAGACCCGTCGCTGGAACCCCAAGATGAAGCGCTTCATCTTCACCGAGCGCAACGGCATCTACATCATCGACCTCCAGCAGTCGCTGACGTACATCGACACCGCCTACGACTTCGTCAAGGAGACGGTTGCTCACGGCGGGTCGGTGCTGTTCGTCGGTACGAAGAAGCAGGCTCAGGAGCCGGTCGCCGAGCAGGCGCTCCGGGTCGGGATGCCCTACGTCAACCAGCGCTGGCTGGGCGGCATGCTCACGAACTTCCAGACGGTGAACAAGCGCCTGCAGCGCCTGAAGGAGCTCGAGCAGATCGACTTCGACGACGTGGCTGCGAGCGGTCGCACGAAGAAGGAGCTGCTCATGATGCGTCGTGAGCACGACAAGCTGCTCCGCACCCTCGGCGGCATCCGCGACATGGGCAAGGTGCCCAGCGCCGTGTGGATCGTCGACACCAAGAAGGAGCACCTCGCGGTCGACGAGGCGCGCAAGCTCGGCATCCCGATCGTGGCGATCCTCGACACCAACTGCGACCCGGACGAGGTCGACTACCGCATCCCGGGCAACGACGACGCGATCCGCTCCGTCACGCTGCTCACCCGCGTCATCGCCGACGCCGTGGCCGACGGGCTGATGGCCCGCGCTCGCGGCAACGAGCCCGGCGACGCCGGTGACGTCGCCGGTGACGAGCCGATGGCGGAGTGGGAGCGCGAGCTGCTCGCCACGTCGGAGAACGCCCAGGCGGCTCCGGCGGACCAGGCTGCGTCCGCGTCCGCGTCGGCGTCGACCGAGGCGGCAGCTGAGGCGCCGGCAGCGGCTCCGCCGGCAGCTGTGGCTCCTGCAGCGGCTCCGGTGGCACCTGAGGCTCCGACCGACCTCAGCGAGGACAAGGCACCCGCTCAGATGGGCGAGTCCGAGGGCACCAAGGCGCAGGCCGCAGACGCGGAGGCGCAGGACGCCGAGCAGGCGGCCGGTCAGTCCCCGGAGGCGGCCGCGGCGCAGGCCGAGGAGCCGGGTTCCGAGAGCCCCGAGGCTGACCAGCCCAAGGACACCTCGGTTCAGTCTTGACGTCGGCACGCGGGCGACGTCCCCCGCCGACGTCGCGCGCGCCAGCCACCCACACCCGCACGAGAGGCAGAGAACGTAACGATGGCAACGATCAACGCCGCTGACATCAAGGCACTGCGCGAGCAGACCGGTGCTGGGATGCTCGACGTCAAGAACGCCCTGGACGAGGCCGGCGGCGACCGCGCCAAGGCCATCGAGATCCTGCGCGTCAAGGGTCTGAAGGGTGTCACCAAGCGCGAGGGACGCAGCGCCAGCAACGGCCTCGTCGCCGCCCACGTGGAGGGCGGCGTCGGCACGCTCGTGGAGGTCAACTGCGAGACCGACTTCGTCGCCAAGGGCGAGAAGTTCGCCGAGCTCGCCCAGCAGGTCCTGGACCAGGCGGTCGCCAACGGTTCGGCCGACGACGAGGCGCTGCTCGCGAGCGACCTCGACGGGCGGACCGTGAAGGCCGTCCTGGACGAGGCGAACGCCACCATCGGGGAGAAGATCGAGATCCGCCGGGTCGCACGGGTCTCGGGCGCTCACGTGGCGTCGTACCTGCACCGCACCAGCCCCGACCTGCCTCCGCAGATCGGTGTCCTCATTGCGGTGGACACGGCTGTCGACTCGGCTGCGGTCGACGTCGCCAAGGACGTCGCCATGCACGCGGCAGCCATGTCGCCGAGCTTCCTGACCCGCGAGGAGGTGCCCAGCGAGGTCGTGGAAAACGAGCGCCGCATCGCCGAGGACACCGCCCGCGAGGAGGGCAAGCCAGAGCAGGCGATGACGAAGATCGTCGAGGGTCGTGTGAACGGGTACTTCAAGGAGAACGTGCTACTCGAGCAGCCGTTCGCCAAGGAGCCCAAGAAGACGGTCACGCAGGTGCTGAAGGACGCCGGGACGAAGGTCACCGCGTTCGCCCGGTTCCGCGTCGGCTCCTGAACCCCTGATCCGCACGCCCCGGCCCCGTCCCGATCGAGGGGCGGGGCCGCGGTGCGAGCACGACACGCTCGGTGTCGGGCAGACTGCCCCGCGACCGATCCCGTGAGCACAGGCCGGCCCGATGCGAGGAGACGACGCAGGATGACGACGACCGAGACCTCGACTCCCACCCTGACCGACGTCCCGCGCCCGCGGTTCGAGCGCGTCCTGCTGAAGCTCTCGGGGGAGATGTTCGGGGCCGGCAAGGTCGGTGTGGACCCGGACGTCGTCCAGCGCATCGCGCACGAGATCTCCGTCGCGGCGGCCGAGGGGGTGCAGGTCGCGGTGGTGGTGGGCGGCGGCAACTTCTTCCGCGGCGCGGAGCTCTCCCAGCGGGGCATGGACCGCTCGCGCGCCGACTACATGGGCATGCTGGGGACGGTGATGAACTGCCTGGCCCTGCAGGACTTCCTTGAGCAGGAGGGCATCGACACGCGCGTGCAGACGGCGATCACGATGGGGCAGGTCGCCGAGCCGTACATCCCCCGCAAGGCCATCCGGCACCTGGAGAAGGGCCGCGTCGTCATCTTCGGCGCCGGTGCCGGGCTGCCGTACTTCTCCACCGACACCGTGGCTGCGCAGCGGGCCCTCGAGGTCGGCGCCGAGGTCGTGCTGATGGCCAAGAACGGGGTGGACGGGGTCTACTCGGCCGATCCGCGCTGCGACCCGGACGCTGTCAAGCTCGACCAGGTCACCTACGCCGAGGCGCTGCGCCGGGGGCTGAAGGTGGTCGACGCCACGGCGTTCAGCCTGTGCATGGACAACCGACTGCGCATGATCGTCTTCGGCATGCAGGGCGAGGGGAACGTGGCGGCAGCGGTACGGGGTGAGAGGATCGGCACACTCGTCGTCGCTGAGCAGTGAGGGTGCGACACCAGGACCCGTGCCCGGCACCACGACCGGCGCACGACACCGACACGAAGGAGTGACGACGTGATCGACGACACCCTCCTCGAGGCCGAGGAGAAGATGGACAAGGCTCTCGAGGTGGCGCGGGAGGACTTCGCCGCCATCCGCACCGGTCGCGCCAACGCCGGCATGTTCTCGAAGATCACCGTCGACTACTACGGGGCCCCGACGCCGCTGCAGCAGCTGGCGTCCTTCCAGATCCCTGAGGCGCGCACCGTGCTCATCTCCCCCTTCGACAAGGCGTCGATGAGCGATATCGAGAAGTCGCTGCGCGAGTCGGACCTGGGCATCAACCCGTCGAACGACGGCAACGTCATCCGCGCCGTGCTCCCCATGCTGACCGAGGAGCGGCGCCGGGACTACGTCAAGCTCGCCCGCGCCAAGGGGGAGGACGCGAAGATCGCGATCCGCAACGTCCGCCGCCGCGCCAAGGAGGAGCTGGACCGCGTGGTGAAGGACGGCGAGGCCGGCGAGGACGAGGGAGGTCGCGCAGAGAAGGAGCTCGAGCTGCTCACGAAGCGCCACGTCGACGTCGTGGACGACCTGCTCAAGCACAAAGAGGTCGAGCTGCTGGAGGTGTGACGCCGCCGTGACGGCACCCAGCGACTCGAGACCATGACGATGACCATGGACAAGGCACCGTCCGCGCCGCCGACGCGGCGAGCCCGGCGTGAGGGCGGGGACCACGGCCGTGCCGGGCGCGACCTTCCCGTCGCCGTCGGTGTCGGCGTCGGGCTCGGCGCGGTGATCGCCGGCTCCCTCCTGGTGCGCAAGGAGGGCTTCCTGGTCCTGTGCGCCCTCGCGGTGGTGCTGTCGGTGTGGGAGCTCACCCAGGCCTTCGCCGCCCGGCGCATCCACGTCCCCCTCGTGCCCGTCCTGGTGGGCAGCCTCGGCATGCTCGTCTCGGCGTTCGCGGCCGGGGAGGAGGGCCTGCTGGTGGCCTTCGTGCTGACGGCGCTCGGCCTGCTGGTGTGGCGGGTCCTGGACGGGCTGGACGGCGCCGTCCGTGACGTGGCGGCCGGGGTCTTCGCCGCGGCGTACGTCCCGTTCCTCGCGGGATTCACGATGCTCATGCTGGCCGCCGACGACGGGGCGCTGCGGATCATCGTCTTCGTGCTGGTGACCGTGGCGAGCGACATCGGCGGGTACGCCGTCGGCGTGCTGTGGGGACGCCACCCGCTGGCTCCGTCGGTGAGCCCGAAGAAGTCGTGGGAGGGACTGGGCGGGTCGGCACTGTTCTGCCTCGCGGTCGGGATCTGCTCCGTCGTCTGGCTGCTCGACGGCCCGTGGTGGGCCGGTGCCATGGTCGGGCTGGCGGCCGTGGTGACCGGGAGCGTCGGCGACCTGTCGGAGTCGCTGCTGAAGCGCGACCTCGGCATCAAGGACATGGGTTCGCTGCTGCCGGGTCACGGCGGGGTGCTGGACCGGCTGGACTCCCTGCTCCCGACGGCTCCGGTCGTGTACCTGCTGCTGGCGACGCTGGTCCCGGTCAGCGGATGAGGCTCCACCTGGTCCGCCACGGGCCTCCCCGGATCGACCCCGCCGCACCGCCGCACGCCTGGTCCCTGGACGAGACCGCGCACGCCGCCGTCCTCGCGCTCGCCGACTCGGGGGTCCTTCCCGCGCACGCACGATGGCTGTCGTCGGACGAGCCCAAGGCGGTCGAGACGGCGGCGCTGCTGAGCCCCGGTGCCGTCGAGCAGCTGCCGGCACTGCGAGAGCAGCGGCGTCCGGCGGGCTGGGTGGACGACTACGCGGTGCGCGTGCACCGCTCGATGGTGCGCGCGGACGAGCCCGCCGCCGAGGGCTGGGAGACCTCGACGCAGACGCGGCAGCGCGTCACCGGCGCCGTCCGCGAGGTCCTGCAGGGCGAGGAGGCCGAGGCCGTGCTGGTCGGGCACGGGACGGCGTGGACGCTACTGGTCAGCGAGCTCACCGGAGCCCCGGTCGACCTGGTGGCCTGGGAGCGGATGGGACTGCCCGACCACGCCACGATCGACCAGGGGACGCTGGTGAGCGACTGGGGACGGTGGCAGGGCGAGCAGCGTGGGACGATGAGAACCCATGTCGAGCCCCCCTGACCCCGCCCCCGCCGCTGCTGCCAGTCCCGCCACGACCCCCGTCGCCCCGCCACGACCGGGGCAGCTGCAGTTCCAGGCTCCGCGCCGGGGCAAGCCGCCGCAGCACCTCGCCGACCTGACCCCCGCCGAGCGGGCGGACGTCGTGGCCGGGATGGGTCAGAAGCCGTTCCGGGCCAAGCAGGTCGGGACGCACTACTTCGAGCGGCTCGTGGACGACCCGGCCCAGATGACCGACCTGCCCAAGGCTGGCCGCGACGAGCTCGTCGGGGCGCTGCTGCCGCGCCTGCTGACCCACGTGCGCACGCAGCAGGCGGACGCCGGCGACACGGTCAAGACGCTGTGGCGGCTCTTCGACGGCGCGATGGTGGAGACCGTGCTGATGCGGTACCCGAACCGGACCACGATCTGCATCTCCAGCCAGGCCGGCTGCGGCATGAACTGCCCGTTCTGCGCGACCGGGCAGGCGGGCCTGACCCGCAACATGTCGGCGGGCGAGATCGTCGAGCAGGTCGTGGCCGCCGCCCGCTCGCTGCGCCACGGTGACGTGGGTGGGTCCGCGCTGGACGAGCCGCTGCGCGTGAGCAACGTGGTCTTCATGGGCATGGGCGAGGCGCTGGCCAACTACAAGGCGGCGATCGGGGCGATCCGCCGGCTCACCGACCCGACGCCGGACGGCCTCGGGATGTCGCCGAAGGGCATCACGATGTCGACGGTCGGGCTGGCGCCGGCGATCGACAAGCTGGCGGGCGAAGGGATCCCGGTGCGCCTCGCGCTGAGCCTGCACGCGCCGGACGACGAGCTGCGCGACGAGCTGGTGCCGATCAACACGCGCTGGAAGGTCGCCGAGGCGCTCGACGCGGCCAAGCGGTACTTCGACGCCACCGGTCGCCGCGTCAGCATCGAG
>JBBSNO010000134.1:0-7764 GCA_038232615.1 Actinomycetales bacterium | reverse complement strand
ACCAGCCGTAGACCGCGCCAGTGCCCGACTCCGCCCCGGAGTACGTGCGTTCGAGCTCGGGGTCCACGCCCTCCCAGGGCGACCACGCCGTCCAGTGGTGGAAGTCGGCGACCTGATCGTAGACGCGCGCCGGCGGGGCGTCGATCGTCGCGGAGCGCTCCACGGTGTAGGTGTCTGCCATGGCCGGGAGCGTAGTCCCGTCCCGTACGCCACCGGCCCGGGTTTTTAACTGGGCGCGACGCGAGGACGCGTCACGCCGTCCGGGAGGCCGCCCGCTCGGCAGCCTCGACGACGTTCGTCAGCAGCATCGCCCGGGTCCTCGGCCCCACCCCGCCGGGCACCCGCGTGAAGACCCCGGCCACCTCCTCCACGGCAGGGTCGACGTCGCCGACGAGTCGACCCTTGCCCGTCTCGGGGTCGGTCACCCGGTTGACACCGACGTCGACGACGACAGCACCGGGACGGACCATGTCGGGCGTCAGAACGGCTGGTACCCCGGCTGCGGCGACGACGACGTCTGCGCGACGCGTGTGCGCCGCGAGGTCCGCGGTGCCGGTGTGGCAGGACGTCACCGTGGCGTTCACGGACTTGCGGGAGAGCAGCAGCCCGAGCGTGCGTCCCACCAGGACGCTGCGGCCGATGACGACGACGTCGGCGCCGGTCAGGTCGACGCCGTGCCGCTCCAGCAGGTCGACGACGCCACGTGGGGTGCACGACACGGCCGTGTCCATGGCGCCGGACAGCGAGCCGGTGAGCCGCCCGAGGTTGTAGGGGTGCAGGCCGTCGGCGTCCTTGTCCGGGTCGATGAGCTCGAGCACCTTCTGCTCGTCGAGGCCGGCCGGCAGGGGCAGCTGCACGATGTAGCCGGTGCAGGCGGGGTCGCCGTTGAGGCGGTGGACGGCGTCCTCCACCTCGCCCTGGGTCGCGGTGGCGGGCAGCTCGACGGCGATCGAGGCGATGCCGACCTCGGCGCAGTCACGGTGCTTGCCGCGCACGTAGGCGTGGCTGCCCGGGTCGTCACCGACCAGGACGGTGCCCAGGCCAGGTGTGAAACCTTTGTCCCGCAAAGCGGTCACGCGCTCCGCCAGCTCCGCCTTGATCGCCGAAGCCGTCGCCTTGCCGTCCAGGACGCGTGCGCTCACCGGTGCTTCACCAGCCCTCCAGGCCCTCGTACAGGGGGAACGCCTCGGTCAGGGTGTGCACGCGGGCTCGCAGGGCCTCCTCGTCGGGCTCGGGCTTCAGGGCCTCGGCGATGACGTCGGCCACCTCGGAGAACTCCTCGTCCCCGAAGCCCCGCGTCGCCAGCGCCGGCGTCCCGATGCGCAGGCCGGAGGTGACCATCGGCGGCCGAGGGTCGAACGGCACGGCGTTGCGGTTCACGGTGATGCCGACCCGGTGCAGGAGGTCCTCGGCCTGCTGGCCGTCCAGCGGCGACTCGCGCAGGTCGACCAGGGCCAGGTGGACGTCGGTGCCGCCGGTGAGCACGGAGACCCCGGCGCCTGCGACGTCGTCCTGCGACAGGCGCGCGGCGAGCACCCGCGCGCCTGCGACGGTGCGCTGTTGGCGCTCGCGGAAGTCGGCGGAGGCGGCGACCTTCAGCGCAGCTGCCTTGGCCGCGATCACGTGCATCAGCGGCCCGCCCTGCTGGCCGGGGAACACGGCGGAGTCGATCTTCTTCGCGTACTCGGCGCGCGACAGGATCAGACCGCCCCGCGGGCCGGCGAGCGTCTTGTGGGTCGTCGTCGTGACCACGTCGGCGTGGGGCACCGGTGACGGGTGCAGCCCGGCGGCGACCAGCCCGGCGAAGTGCGCCATGTCGACCATCAGCAGCGCGCCGACCTCGTCGGCGACCTCGCGGAACGCTGCGAAGTCGAGCTGGCGCGGGTAGGCCGACCAGCCCGCGATGATGAGCTTGGGACGGCGTTCCTTCGCCACCTGGCGGACGACGTCCATGTCGACCAGGAACGTCTCCGGGTCCACGCCGTAGGCGGCGACGTCGTACAGGCGTCCGCTGAAGTTGATCTTCATGCCGTGCGTCAGGTGGCCGCCGTGGGCCAGCTCGAGGCCCAGGATCGTGTCGCCGGGCCGGATCAGCGCGTGCATCACCGATGCGTTGGCCTGGGCGCCCGAGTGCGGCTGCACGTTGGCGTGCTCCGCGCCGAACAGCGCCTTCGCGCGGTCGCGCGCGAGGTTCTCCACGACGTCGACGTGCTCGCAGCCGCCGTAGTAGCGCCTGCCCGGGTAGCCCTCGGCGTACTTGTTGGTCAGCACCGAGCCCTGGGCCTCCAGGACGGCGCGCGGCGCGAAGTTCTCGCTGGCGATCATCTCCAGGGTGTCGCGCTGGCGGTCGAGCTCGGCGTCCAGGACGGCGGCGACCTCGGGGTCGACCTCGGCGAGGGACGCGTTGGTGACGGCGCCGGAGAGCTGGGTGGTCAAGAGATCGGTCATGGGTCCTCCTCGTGGCTGGCGGGCACGCTCGGGCGATGGACTGCGGGCCCAGGCGGACGACCCGACGTCGGTGACCTCTGCGCCGCTCCCCGGTGGTGGCCCACCTGTTCGCCAGTCGCGGCGCACCTCAGGCTAGCAACTGCGCGTGCCGCACGTCGGCCCTCACGGCGGGACCCGCGGACGTGCGGGGCGTCGTCCCCTGCGACCCACCGGTGCCCGGTAGGTTCGGGCCTCGTGGGCCACACCGAGTCGTACGTGCTGACGCTGTCGTGCCCGGACCGGCCAGGCATCGTCCACGCGGTCTCTGGCCTGCTGGCCGCGCTGGGCGGAAACATCACCGAGAGCCACCAGTTCGGCGACCCCGGCACGGGCCGCTTCCTGATGCGCGTGCAGGTCGACGTCGGGAGCGACCTGCAGGAGCTTCGCGGGTCCTTCGCGCCGGTGGCGGCGCCGTTCGACATGACGTGGCACGTCGACCGGGTCGGCCGCCCGCTACGCACCCTGGTGATGGTCAGCAGCGCCGCACACTGCCTCAACGACCTGCTGTTCCGCCAGCGGTCGGGACTGCTCCAGGTCGAGGTCCCGGCGATCGTGTCGAACCACACCGACCTCGAGCCGCTCGCACGGTCGTACGGCGTCCCGTTCCACCACGTGCCCGTCGACGCCGCGAACAGGGCGGACGGCGAGGCGCGGCTCCTGGAGCTCGTGGAGGCCCTCGACGTCGAGCTCGTCGTCCTGGCCCGGTACATGCAGGTGCTGTCGGACGGCCTGTGCCGGCGCCTTTCCGGGCGGATCATCAACATCCACCACTCGTTCCTGCCCTCGTTCAAAGGCGCGCGGCCGTACTCCCAGGCGCACGACCGCGGGGTGAAGCTGATCGGCGCGACGGCGCACTACGTGACCCCGGACCTCGACGAGGGCCCGATCATCGAGCAGGGCGTCGAACGGGTCGACCACGCGATGACCGTGCAGCAGCTGGTCTCGACCGGTCAGGACATCGAGACCCAGGTGCTGGCACGCGCGGTGCGCTGGCACGCCGAGCACCGGGTGCTGCTGGACGGGCACCGCACCGTGGTCTTCCGCTGATGCCCGCACCCCGGCCCTGCGGACCGGCGCGTCACGAGCGGACCAGGCGCACCTCGCACCGCGGACCGGGCGCCTCGGCCAGCCGCCGGTCCGCCGTGAGCAACGGGACTCCCAGCGCCTCGGCCAGCGCCACGTACCACGCGTCGTAGACGGTGACGTTCTCGCGCAGCTCCCACACCCGCTCGACGAACGGCTCGAACGGGTAGAGCGTGACGGCCAAGGTCCTCGCCGCCAGCACCGCCGTGCGAGCCTGCAGGCTCGACACCTCACCGCGCAGCACCATCCGACGGATGGCGGACGCCGCTTCCGCATTCAGGATCGCCGGCGCGGACAGGTGCTCCTCCTCACCGATGACGACACGGGCAGCCGGCGTCGACCGGCCACCCACGAACGCGTCCACGACAAGCGACGCGTCGACGACGATCAGTGCGACTCGCGATCTGCACGGATGACCTCGGCCGAGGAGATGCTGGCGAAGCCCTCGCCGCCACTGTCCTGGATGCGCTGCTGAACCTCTTTCATCAGCTCTGCCGGCGTCTTCGTCCCCGCGCGTGCGGTCAGGTCCGACCGCAGGTACTCCTGCAGGCTCATGCCGGCCTCGGCGGCCCGTCGCCGGTAGACGCGGTGGACGTCGTCCGGCACGTCGCGGATCTGGATCGTCGCCATGCATGCAGACTAGCGCGAGAAGCGCTGGCCTGGCGCGACGGGATCACCAGACGCACAGGTGCCCGGCCCGGCGTGACGACGAGCCGGGCACCTGAGAGGCGACTACCGCGAGAAGGCCTGGAACTCCGCGGCCCGCACCGAGTCGTCCGCCGTACTGCCCTCCGTGCAGTCCGTGACGTTCCTCGGGTCGTCGTCCTGGCCCCCGGCGTAGTCGGGGGCCCCGTGCACTGGTTGGTCAGCACCTGCATCCGCAGGTGCGTCGCGGAGGTGCGCGGGATGTCGAACGACCGCAGGATCAGCTCGGGCGCCCGCGGCCGCGGAGCGACCGAACCGAACGCGTCGGGCTCGCTGGTGAACACCGAGGTGAAATCGGCGTCGTCCGTACAGTTCGTCGTCCCCCGCGCGGTGCACGCCAACACCTCGAACGACCGCAGGGCCGTGAAGCGGCTCTGGCCCGCGGTCACCCCCCGGGTCGTTCGGCTCCGTCGGGCGCAGCATCGCGCTGACCTGGACCCGACGGACCTGCTCCGGCCGGTCACCGGCGAGGTCGACCGTCACCTGCTTGCCCGCCACCGGCACCTCGGCGTCTGTCGACGCCCAGTTGGTGGCCTCGGTGTCGTCGATCAGCTTGTCGACGTTCACCCCGTCACCGGTCGCGGTCGCGCCGGATGCAGACGACGCCATGTTGCGCAACAGGTTCAGCGGGGTGCGGTTCTGGCCGGCCCGCACGGTCTCGGTGAACAGGGTGGAACCGAACCCGGGCGCCTGGACGACGAAGTCGTACGTGCCGGGCACCAGCTGGGCGGTCTCGGACAGCGGCGTCGACGGGTCGGTGTCGTTGTTGGTGTTGCTGGACGCGTCCTCACCCAGTCCCCTGCTGGCGAAGACGTTCCAGAGCAGATCCTGGTTCTCCCCGCCGAACCGGATCCGGTCGGCCGCGAGCATCGCGTCGCGCGCGTCGATCATGCTGACCGCGGCCGGCATGAACAGGTACGAGTCGAACATGATCTGTGCCCACTGCCGGTTGCCCCGGCAGTCCTCGACGACCGTCTCGCCGTCGGCACAGGCCTCCTGGCTCGCCGCGTCACCGGCACCGTGCCGCTCGACCATCGCCTCGCGGATCCTGAAGTTGGTAGCGGACCAGATCTCCCAGTCGGCGTGCACCTGGGGGCCGGTGAGGTCGTAACCGACGTCCGCGTAGTTCAACGGGCTGGCGTTCATGCCGTAGTTGCGGATACCGGCCTGCTTGTCACCGGTGACGTACGCCCCCACGGAGAAGGGGTTCTCGTCGGCGGTGGGGACGAAGCCGTACTCGTTGAGGTACTCGACAGCGGTCAGGTCCGACCAGCTCTCCCCCATCGACCTGCCCTGGTGGCCGGTGATGCCGGCGTCCGGGCCGGCGATCATCCGGTTCGAGATCGCGTGGGTGTACTCGTGCCCGATCACCGACATGTCGTAGTCGCCGTCCACGCAAGGGGCGTAGAAGCCACCCGCGATCGGCTGCCACAGGCACATGTTGGTGATCGGCGCGATGCCGTCGGGCGGGGTGATCTGGTTGGCGTTGTCGCGCGCGGCGAACGACGGCGGCCCGCCGCTGACCCCGCCGGCCTGGACGTTGCCCTGCTCCGGGTCCGCGGGGTCACCGCTGGTCCCCTCGCGGTTGACCTGCTGGAGGTTCCACGTGTCCTCGGTGAAGCCGAGGTCATACGACCAGTCGTGCATGCGGTTGTGCTTCACGAACAGGTTCGCGGTCGCGGCGTCGATGTCGTTGCCCTTGGGGTCGGCGAAGACCGCCGGGTTGCACCGCTCCTCGTACAACTCGTTGGTCCACGCGTAGTCGTAGTTGCGGTCGGGTCGCGGGGTGCTGGTGTTCACGCCGACACTGAACGCGTTGTTGCTGAACCAGTTCTCAACCGAGCGCGCCGCGTTGCCGATCGACGTGAACGTCGGCAGGCCCGGGGCGTAGTCGACGTCCCAGGGCAGCTCGGCGGCGTCGTTCGCGACGGCTCGGTCGCAGTTCGCCAGGGGCGTCCAGCACCAGGTCTCGCGGGTGCCGGTCGAGCTGTAGTCGAGCGGCGGGTTGGCGGGGAAGAGCTCCCAGCTCGGGTTGTCGTCGTCGTGGTCGACCAGGTCCTCGCTGACGAGGATGGCCCCGGTCCGCGCGTCGACGTAGCTCGAGCGGGCCTCGGGCTCGGCGGCGCTGTTGTCGATCAGGACGACCTGGCACGCACGACGGACGCCGTCGGAGGCCGTCGGCACGGCGACCTCGGTGACGCGCTCCAGCGCCTCGGTCGAGATGCCGGCGTCCTGGGCGCCTGCCGCGACCGCATCTTCCTCGGACAGGGTGGCCGTCGCGGGTGCTCCGCCGTCGCGGACCAGGGAAGACGTGGCGTAGACGACGGCCCCGTCCACGATGCCCAGGCTCAGCAGGCCGTCGACACCGGCCGGTAGGTCGCCGAACCGCTGGCGCAGCACGACGGCCGCGCCCTGGCCCACCGGGACCGCGGTGATGACCTCCAGCGCCTCGGCACCGGACTCGGTCAGCCCCAGCAGGTCGCGGTTGGTGGCGACGTAGGTCAGGCCGCCTCCGCTGGGTCGGCCGGCAGGCCGGTGGCGAGCACGCCACCGGCCTCGGGCGCCAGGGTGGCGGGCGTCCCCAGGTCGTTCCACCTGACGCTGGCCCCGCGTTCCTGCGCCAGCGCACGCTGGTTCGCCGACGGGTCGACCCGACCGCGCCGGGAGTCCTTGTCCTTCTCAGGCTCGCCCTCGCCCTGGATCTGGTCCCCGGGGCGGCGGCTCGCGGTCCCCGGTCGGTCGGAGCGCCCGAGGCGCTGTCGCTGGTGCCGAGGCCGGCGACGGCGACGGCGGCGACCAGGACAGCTGCGGCGCGTGCCCGGCCTCCTGGTGGGGCGAAGGATCTGGACACGGGTGGCGCCTTCCGTCACGGCCTCGTGGGCGCAGACCCGTCGGCCCGGGTCAGGCGCCGATGGCTGCTGCCAGGTTCTCGTCGAGCGCGGCGAGGAACTCCTCGGTGGTCAGGTGGCCCTGGTCGGCGCCCACGAGCAGCGCGAGGTCCTTGGTCATCTTCCCGCTCTCGACGGTCTCGACGCACACGCGCTCGAGGGCCTCGGCGAAACCGGTGACCTCGGGGGTCGAGTCCAGCTTGCCGCGGTGCTTCAGGCCGCCGGTCCAGGCGAAGATCGACGCCATCGGGTTGGTGGACGTCGGCTTGCCGGCCTGGTGCTGGCGGTAGTGGCGCGTCACGGTGCCGTGCGCCGCCTCAGCCTCCACCGTGGACCCGTCCGGCGTCATCAGCACCGACGTCATCAGCCCCAGGGAGCCGAAGCCCTGGGCCACGGTGTCGGACTGGACGTCGCCATCGTAGTTCTTGCACGCCCAGACGTAGCCGCCCTCCCACTTCATTGCGGCCGCAACCATGTCATCGATCAGCCGGTGCTCGTAGGTGAGGCCCTTCGCGTCGAAGTCGCCCTTGAACTCCCGCTCGAAGACGTCGGCGAAGATGTCCTTGAAGGCGCCGTCGTAGGCCTTGAGGATGGTGTTCTT
>JBBSNO010000133.1:0-7866 GCA_038232615.1 Actinomycetales bacterium | reverse complement strand
CTTCATCGTCTGGCGTTCCATGCCCTTGGCCGCGTCCACGAGCATCACGGCGCAGTCGACCGCCGTCAGCACCCGGTAGGTGTCCTCGGAGAAGTCGGCGTGCCCGGGGGTGTCGACGAGGTTGACGACGTGGCCCGAGTACTCGAACTGCAGCGCGGCCGAGGAGATGGAAATGCCGCGGGCCTTCTCCATGTCCTGCCAGTCCGAGACAACGCCGCGGCGCCCGGTCTTGCCGTTGATGTGTCCGGCCTCGTTGATGGCGTGGGCGTGCAGGGCGAGCGCCTCGGTCAGCGTCGACTTGCCGGCGTCCGGGTGGCTGATGACGGCGAACGTCCGACGCGACCGGGCCTCGCGCGCGACGTCACCCGCGGACGCCGACCCGGTGGCCGCCGTCCCCGCTCCGGTCGTCGGGCTGGCCACCGTCACGCGTCGATGACCACCGGGATGATCATCGGCTGGCGGCGGTGGCTGCGTTGGACCCAGCGGCTGACGGTGCGGGCGATGAGCTGCTCGAGCTGGTGGACGTCGCCGACGCCCTCTCCGGCGGCCTTGGCGAGCGCCTCGCGGATCGCGGGGACGACGTCGTCCATCTTCAGGCCGTCCAGCACGATGCCGCGGGCGAGGAAGTCCGGTGCCTCGGCGAGCTCGCCGGTGTCGGCGTCGACGATGGCTACCACCGTGATGACACCCTCCTCCGCCAGGGTCCGGCGGTCCTTCAGGATCGACTCGGTCGCGCCGCCGACGCTGGAGCCGTCGACGTACACGTACCCGGCGGGGACCTTGCCGGTGATCTTCGCGCTGCTGTCGACGAGGTCGACGACGACGCCGTCCTCGGCGATGACGACCCGCTCGCGGGCCACACCCGTGCGGATGGCGAGATCGGCGTTGGCGCGCAGGTGGCGGTACTCCCCGTGCACGGGCATCACGTTGGACGGGCGCACGATGTTGTAGCAGTAGACGAGCTCCCCGGCGCTGGCGTGGCCGGAGACGTGCACCTTGGCGTTGCCCTTGTGGACGACGTGTGCGCCCCAGCGGGTCAGGCCGTTGATCACGCGGTAGATCGCGTTCTCGTTGCCGGGGATCAGTGAGCTGGCGAGCAGCACCGTGTCGCCCTCGCCGATACGGATCATGTGGTCGCGGGTGGCCATCCGCGACAGCGCGGCCATCGGTTCGCCCTGGGAGCCGGTGCAGACGAGCGCGACCTTGCTGTCGGGGAGCTTCTCGAGCTCCTTGAGCTCCACCACGAGCCCCTTGGGGATGTTCAGGTACCCCAGGTCGCGGGCGATGCCCATGTTCCGCACCATCGACCGCCCGACGAAGGCGACCTTGCGGCCGTGCTCGTGCGCGGCGTCCAGCACCTGCTGGATGCGGTGCACGTGGCTGGCGAAGCTGGAGACGATGACGCGGCGGGGCGCCGTCCGGAAGACCGTCTCGATCGCCGGGGTGAGGTCACGCTCGGACGTCGTGAAGCCGGGGACCTCGGCGTTGGTCGAGTCGACCAGGAAGAGGTCGACGCCCTCCTCGCCCAACCGCGCGAAGCCGCGCAGGTCGGTGATGCGGTCGTCGAGGGGGAACTGGTCCATCTTGAAGTCGCCGGTGTGCAGGACCAGGCCCGCGTCGGTGCGGATCGCGACGGCCAGGCTGTCCGGGATGGAGTGGTTGACGGCGAGGAACTCGCACCCGAACGGGCCGAGCTTGACCACGTCGCCCTCGGCCACGGGCCGCGTCTGCGGCCGGATTTTGTGCTCCTTGAGCTTGGCCGAGATGAAGGCCAGCGTCAGCTTGGAGCCGACCAGCGGGATGTCGCCCCGCTCCCGCAGCAGGTACGGAACACCGCCGATGTGGTCCTCGTGCCCGTGGGTCAGCACGATCGCGACGATGTCGTCCAGCCGGTCACGGATCGAGGTGAAGTCGGGCAGGATCACGTCGACGCCGGGCTGGTGCTCCTCGGGGAAGAGCACGCCGCAGTCGACGACCAGGAGCTTGCCTTTGTGCTCGAAGACGGTCATGTTGCGGCCGATCTCGCCGAGTCCGCCCAGGGCCGTCACGCGCAGGCCGTGCTGGGGGAGCTGGGGGGGACGGCCGAGCTCGGGATGGGGGTGGCTCACACCCCCACGGTATCGGCGATCGACCCGTGCCCCCGCCCACGGGTGCCGGGGTCAGGCGCTGGGGCGCAGCAGAACCTTGGTCCACCCGTCGACGCGCTTGTCGAACGTGTCGTAGGCGTCGGGGGCGTCGGCCAGCGACACCTCGTGCGAGACGACCAGCGAGGGGTTCGCGCGGCCGAGGATGATCAGGTCGCGCAGCTCGCGGTTGTACGCCTTGACCGGGCACTGGCCGGAGCCGATGCTGATGCCCTTGGTGAACGCCGTCCCGTAGTCGAAGGCGATCCGGCCTTCCTTGGCCGGGTGGCGGCCTTGGGGTCCTCGGGCACGTACACGCCGACGGGTCGGTCGTCCCGGCATCGCGGGAGGACCGTTCCTCTTGCCTACCCTTCGGGCTGGTGATCGCATCCGGGGCCACGGTTCCGGGGAATCTCGAGATGCGTGACAGCCTGCGGTGCGAGGAGATGTGCCAGGCCGTCCGCAGACCGGGACGCCGCGAAGGGCCGCGGCCTCGCTGCGAAGTCATCGACCGACCACGACGACATGTCAGGAGAAGCGAATATCGCCGGGAACCAGCAGATCGACGCCGCTGTGGCGACCGCAAGCACGGGGACGGTCAAGAGCGACGCGGGAGGACTCGACCTCAACGTCGTCGATGCCGGCGCCAGCGGCGGGACGACACCCGAGCACCTGATGGCCGCGGCCCTGGCCGCGTGCCTGCAGCAGGCGCTCGACATCGCCGCCAGCAGCCAGGATGTCGACGCGTCGGACACCTCGGTCCAGGCGACGGTGACCCTGCAGGCGGCGGAGGGTGGTGGCTACAGCGCCTCGTTCGACCTTGCGGTCACCGGGCTCGACGCGTCCGCCGCCGACCGGGTGCTGCAGCAGGCCACCCAGTTCTGCCCCTTCACCAAGGCACTGGACGGGCGCGACCTCACGGTCCGCACCGCCTGAGCAGGTCAGTGGGCAGCCGGGGTGTCACGATGGCCGGGTGCCCGGTACCCGCGCCCTGCTGTTCGACGTCTTCGGCACCCTCGTCGACTGGCGCGGGAGCCTCCTGGCCGAAGCCGCCGATCTAGGCTCCAGGGCAGGAGTCGGCGCGGACTGGGCGACGGTCGTGGACGACTGGCGGCGGGCCTACCAGCCGGCGCTGGACCGGGTGCGCGCCGAGTCAGGGTGGCGTGACCTGGACACGATTCAGCACGAGACCCTCGCCGAGGTCCTTGCGCGCCAAGGCGTCTCGTTGCCGATCGAGGATCGGGAGACGCTCGTCCAGGCCTGGCGGCGGTTGCGGCCCTGGCCGGACACGCGCGCGGGACTCGACCGGATGCGGTCGGGGTTCCGCACCGCCACCCTGTCCAACGGGCACGTGGCGCTGCTGGTCGACCTGTTCCGGGTCGCCGACCTGAGGGTCGACGCGATCCTCTCCGCGCAGCTCGCCGACAGCTACAAGCCCGACCCCCGGGCCTACACGCGCGGCGCGGAGCTGCTCGGGTGCGAGCCGGGCGAGGCCGCGATGGTGGCGGCTCACGGCGACGACCTGGTCGCAGCGGCGCGCGTCGGGCTGCGCCCGATCTTCGTACGCCGGCCGCAGGAGTGGGGTCCCGGCGGTGGCGGGAAGCCACCCACCGGGCTGCCGGACCTGGTTGTCGCCGACGGCCTGGAGGACCTGGCCGACCGCCTCGGCTGCTGACGCAATGACCGCGATGGTACCGGCGGGACCCGCGCCGCCCGCAGTGGTCGATGAGGCTGAAGCTGCACCTGCCGCCGGAGTACCTGCTGATCCACCGGGTGTGGCTGGGGGGCATCGGGGTGCTGTGCCAGATCGAGGGCGAGGTGCCTGCGCTGGAGGTCCTGGCGCAGTGCCGGCCGCACTTCGACGCGCCCCAGTTCTGAGGGCGACCCGCCGGCGCAGCTGAACCCGTTGCAGCACACCGGTTGTGCTGCAACGGTTCTAGCGCCCGTCGGCCCCGCAGTCGTTGGCACCCGGCAACTCCAGGCAGGCCAGGCGTCGTTCGACGTCGCGGACGTCCGCGTCGTCGTCCAGGGTCGCGATCACGGCCCATCCGCTGAGGAAGAGCGAGACGAGCGACATCGTCAGGGCCACCCTCGTGCTGCTGTCCAACGACTCCTGGATGCTCATGTGCGCGTCCTCCTGCCTGGGGGGCACACCACGATCCTCGCGGTGTGATCACTGTCAAGACCTTGGCGCGGGCACGATCGGGCGGGGGTACGGACTCACCCGACTTGTCCCGGAAACGCCGACGGCGCCACCTGCACGTTGATCGTTCCGGACGCCGGATCCCTTGTCCCGACAGGGACCCAGGGAGTTAACTGTGCGGCCCACGAGGGGAGTCGCCGATGGCTGGAGCCGGACGTCCCGCCTCCGCGCGACGCCGCGGACCCCCTGCTCCGCCGCCTCGCACGCGGGCACGGGGTCGTGCGGCACCTGGTCGTGACGCACCGGGTCGTGACGCATCCGGTCGTGAGGAGCCGGAGATCCTCGACGACGTCGACGGGCCCGAGCGCCTGCAGCGACTGCTCCCCCGCGTCTCCGAGGCGCTGACCCGTCCCCGGGGACGCCGCGCCCCTCCCGCCGACGCCGTGGCCAAGCCCGTCGACCTGACCCGCGCCGCGGTGGTCTTCCCGTCCGGGCGGGTGCCCGTCCTCACCTCGGGCGGGACCGCCAAGACGCTCGGGCTCTCCCGGCCGCGGCTCGAGGAGCTGGTGCGCGCGGCCCTGGCCGTCTCCGACCGGACGCCGTCGGTGGTCTGGGTCCGCGGCGACAGCGAGCTGGCCGTCCACGCCGACCGGACCCGGGTCGCATTGGGCAAGGGCACGCTCGTCGTCGGGGTGCGGGTGGAGTGCGACCAGACGGGGCCGGCGGAGGTGGCCGTCCCGTTCGCTCTCGGTTCCGACGACCTGAGGTCCGGCCTGGTCATGGCCGTGCCGGCGAGGGCGGACGGCCCCCCGCTGGTCGTCGAGCAGTGGGGAGCGGTGATCGTCGCGGCCGTGTACCGGGCCCTGCTCGATGTCATGTCCGCGGTCGCCGCCTCCGCGGGCATCGACCGCGACGGGATGCCGCTGATCCCCGGGGCGGTCTCGACCGACGGTGCCACGCTGACCGTCGTCCCCCAGGCCCGGCACGCCGTCGACCGCGGCCGCCTGCTGTGACGACGCTGGCGGCCGAGGGACCTGTCGGCGACCTCCTCGAGGCCCTCGGGCTGACCCGCGAGGGGACGCTGGAGGATGACTTCCTGCGCGACCCGGGCGCGACGCTCCGGGGGCTGCTCCACGACGCCCGTCGCCGGGGCAAGCTGCTGGCGGTGCTGCAGGCGGTGCTCACCGAGGCGGGGCTCGACCTCGGCCCCGCGGAGTCGGTGGACGGGCGCGACTGGCTCCCGGTGATCGGCCCGGAGATCGGGTCCGCCGCCCCCGGCGCAGACGGCACGAGCGACCACGTCGACCTCTCGGTGGTGCTGGACCACCGCGACCCGGACGTGACCGTGGTGGGGCTCGGCGTGCGCTACACCCACGACGCGCCCGCGCGCCTGCCCCGTCTCGCGGTGCACGCCGTCGTGCCGCTGGTCGCCGTCCCGCGCGTGGGTGCCGCGACCCTGGCCCCCGGTACGGCTCGGGGCGCGATCCACCTCGACGCCGGGCTGCTGCCGGGTACCGAGGGCGGCGCCGTGGACGTCGAGGCGCTCCGCGCGCAGCTCACCGTCGCCACCGACGGCGTCACGCCGCCGCGCGTCGTCGTCACCGCCGAGGGCCTGCGCCTGGGGGACGCCGTACCCGTCGACCTGGCCCTCGACACCGACGACCCGCTCGTGGACCAGGCCCTCGACGTCGGCGCGACCCTGCTGCGAGGGCTGGCCGAGAGCGCCGACCCCCGGCTGGGCGCCCTGCTGCGCCTGCTCGGCCTCGGCGCGGACCCCGACATCCCGCCCCTCCCGGTGGCCGACCTGCTCGACGCCGGACGGGAGGCGGTGTGGGACTGGCTGCGGAGCCTCACGACGCCGGACGCGGTCACGGGGTGGGTCCGTGCGGTGGCCGGGCTGCTCTCGCCGGCCGCTGTCGTCGACGGGGCGGGGACGGCCGCGAGCCCCGCCCGGGTGCGGCTCGCGCTGGGGCCGGCGACCCTCGAGATCGCCCTGCTCCGGGGGACCGACGCGGACGGGTCGCCCACGCTCACCCCCCGCGTCAGCGTGGACGTCGAGAGCGCCGCCGCCGGCGCCGTGCCGCGCCTGGTCGGCCGTGCGGAGGTCGACGTCGTCACGCTGCGGCTGGCGGCGACCCCTACCGCGGTCGCCGTCCCCGGGCTCCGTCTGCTCGGCCGCGTCGGCCCGGACTCCCCCGCCGGGGCGGCCGCGCCGCTGGTCCGTCAGTCCACCCCCGTCAGCGTGGAGGTGGGGTCGGTCGCGGCCGGGCTGGCGCTCGACGCGCAGCGCCGCGCCGTCCCGCTGCTCGCCGCGTACGACGTCGTCGTCGGCGCCGGCGCACGGCGGGTCGTGCGCGCCCGGGTCGACCTCACCGACGCGCAGGCGGTCGCCGACCTCGGCACCTCGACCCTGGACAGCCTGCTCGACGACGCGCTGTCGGCCCTCGGCGCGGGCGACGAGGTGCGCGCCGTGCTGAGCCTGGTGGGCCTGCGCGCCCCCCACGGCCGCGGCGGCGCCGGGGAGCCCGCCTGGCCGCACCGCGTCAGCGTCCCGGACCTGCTCGCCACCCCGCTCGACGCGGTGGCCACCTTCGTCGCCGAGGTGGTCGACGCCAGCGAGGTGCCCGCCCTGCTCGGAGAGCTCGCGCGCCTGGTGCCCAGCTCGGCCGGCGCACCCTCGCCGCTTGCGCTCGCCGGCACCGGCACGGCGGACGACCCCTGGCTCCTGGCGCTGGACGACGCCGCGTCGGCGGACGTCTGGCTCACGTGCTCGGCCACGGGCGGCGCCGCGGGTGCACCGCAGCGGCTGGCCCTCGGCCTGCGCGCCGCTCCAGCCCCCCTCCCCCTCCCCGGGCTCGGGGACCTGCGCCTGCTGGCCGACGCGACGCTCGTGGCCCTCTCCCTGGCCGCGGACGCGGGCGGGGTCCGCGCGAGCGCCGAGACCACGGGCGACCTGAGCGTGCGGGTGCAGGTGAGCGGCGCGGACGACGGGGCGGGGGGCCGCACCCCGATCGTCGTGGGCGACGGCGACCTCGCCGTGGCGGCCACCCGGCTGAGCGCCGGCCTGCGCTGGACGCCGTCGCTCGGCCTGCGCGTCACCGGTGCGGCCGAAGGGCTGCGGCTGGACGTCGACGGCCTGACCCTGCCCCTGACGCTGCCGTCGCTGGACGAGCGGACCGGCGCGCTCGTGCTGCCCGACCCGCCGTGGCAGGCGCTCGAGGCCCTGGCCGGCCACGCGCTGCGCGGAGGGGGCAGCCCGGTGCTGCGGTCGCTGGGCGACCTGCTCGGGTGGGGCACCTCGGCGGGCGCGGGTCCCGGCGACCCGGCGCACCTGGGCCTCGAGGACCTCGTCACGGAGCCCGTGGGCGCGCTGCTGGAGTGGCTGCGCGCCCTGGTGGGCGGCGGGGACGCGCTGCTGGCGCTCGCGCCGGTGCTCACGTGGGCGTCCTCGCTGCTCGGCGGTCTCGCCGACGACGCCGACCCCGCCGAGGCCGGTCTGCGCGGCACCGGGACGCCCGCGGACCCCTGGGCCCTCGCGCTGCGCGGCGCCGCGGCCACGCCGGCGCCCGCGGCCGGAGCCGGCCGCCACGCCGAGCTGGT
>JBBSNO010000132.1:0-7875 GCA_038232615.1 Actinomycetales bacterium | reverse complement strand
CTGGCTGTTCACCCACGACTGGCTGGCGTTCGGCGAGCTGCTGCGCTCGCCCTTCTCCGTCGGTCCCCTGCTGCACGGGCTCGCCGTCCAGGCCGCCTACGTCGCCGTGTTCTCGGCCCTCGCGTGGGCGCGGCTCGCCAGTAAGGACGTCACCTCCTGAGCTGACGAGCTCGTCGAGGCCCTCCAGCTCTGCGTACATGTCACCGAGCGCGTCGAGCTCGTCGAGGGTGTGCCGCGCCTGCGCCTCGTCGATCTTCTCCATCGCGAAGCCGACGTGCACGATGACCCAGTCGCCCGCACGCGCGCCGTCGGGCTCGCCCACGCCGATCAGCGCCACGGACACCTCACGTCGGACGCCTTGGACGTCGACCGTGGCACGCAGCTGGGCGGCGTCGCTGATCTGGACGACCTGCCCGGGGATACCGAGGCACATGCAGGCACTCCTTCGTCGGGACGTACCCCGACTGTAAGCCGTCCGGTGGGCGAGCGGGTCCGGTGGCGACGTGCTGCGCCGGCCGCCATAGGGTCCTGCCATGCGTGTGGCCTTCGTGGGCAAGGGTGGAGCGGGCAAGTCGTCCCTGGCCGGGACCTTCGCCCGGGTCCTCGCGCGTACGGGCGAGCGGGTCCTCGCGCTGGACTCGGACCCGATGCCGGGGATGGCCTTCTCGCTGGGTGTGGAGCAGCGCGACGCCGGGCTGCCGGACGACGCCGTCGAGGAGTTCGAGGAGGACGGTCGGCGCCGCTACCGGCTGCGACCCGGCCTCACCGGGACCGCAGCGGTGCAGCGGTACTCGGTGCGGGGTCCGGACGGCGTCCACTTCCTGCAGCTGGGCAAGGCCAGGGGTGCGCGCTGGGACAACACCCGCCAGCACTTCGGCTACCAGCGGGTGCTGGACGACCTGCCCGGCGAGGGGTGGAGCGTGGTCGGCGACCTCCCGGGTGGCACGCGCCAGCCCTTCATGACCTGGGGCCGCTTCGCGGAGACGTTCCTCGTCGTGGTCGAGCCGACGTCCGCCTCGGTGCTGTCCGGGCGCCGGCTCGCGAGGCTGGCGGCCACCGCCAGGGCGCCACGGGTGGTGGTTGTCGCGACCAAGGTGCGCGAGTCCGGCGACGCCGACCAGGTTGCCGAGCGCACCGGCCTCGTGCTGGCGGGCGCTGTGCCGTTCGACCCGGCCGTCGAGGCCGCGGATCGGCAGGGTCGCGCCGTGCTCGACGACGACCCTGACGGGCCGACGGCTCGCGCTGTACGTTCTCTGGTGGACACCCTGCGCAGCGAGACGGAGCCGTGATGAAGATCGCCGTGGTCGGCAAGGGAGGGTCGGGCAAGACGACGACCTCCGCAGTCCTCGCACGGGCGCTGGCCCGGTCGGGTCGCACGACGCTCGCCCTGGACTGCGACAGCAACCCCAACCTCGGGATCTCCCTCGGCCTGGGGGAGACGGCCACCGAACGCCTGGTCTCCGTCCGTGACGCCGTCGACGCCGGCGAGCAGGAGCACGCCTCCAGCGCCGACGACCTGGTCGAGCGCTTCGGTGTCGATGCGCCGGACGGCGTCCGCCTGGCCGTCGTCAGCGCCATCGAGAACCCCCAGCCGGGTTGCCCCTGCTGCGGCATCTCACCCGAGAAGCTGCTCGGAGAGCTGGCACGGGCAGACCGCGTGGTCGTCGCCGACTTCGAGGCCGGGCTAGGCACCATCATGCGCCTCGGCGACAACCCCGTCGACGTCGTCGTCGTCGTCGTCGAGCCCACCGCCAAGTCGCTCGAGGTCGGCCGCCGGGCGGCTGAGACCGTCCGCGCGGCGGGCCTGGGTCGGCTCGTCGTCGTGGCCAGCCGCGTCCGTGACGAGCAGGACGCGACCCGCGTCCGCGACGCCTTCCCGGGCCTCGACCCCGTGCTGGTCCCCGACGACCAGGCGATCGTGGACGCCGAGCGGCGAGGCGTCGCGCCGCTCGACTCCGCACCGGACGCCCCCGGTGTGCGGGCTCTCGTCGGTCTGGCCGACAGCCTGCTGGCCACCGGCTGAGCTGGCAGCGCCAGCGCCAGAGGCCGGCGGCCGGCCCCGGCTTCAGCCTCCAGCGCGTGCCGACCGCTGCTGCACGGCCTCGAGCGCGTCCAGCACCTCGTCGAGCGCTGTCTGGACCGCGGGGGCGACGTCGCTGAGCCCGACGGCGCCAGCCCGGTCGGCGGCGGCGACCTCCGCGTCGTAGGGCAGGACGCCGGCCAACGCGATCCCTTCGGCAGCAAGCGTCTCGGAGAAGTACTCCACGTCCTGGGGCGTGCGCGCCTTGTTGCCGACGGCCAGTACCTCCGGGATGCCGAGCTCGGCGGCCAGGGCGGCCGTCCGGGCCGCGGTCAGCACCGACTTGCGGGTCGGCTCGCACACGACGAGCAGCACGTCCGCGTGGGCGAGGGTTCCCCCGGACCGGCTGAGGTGCTCCAGGCCCGCCTCCATGTCCACCAGCGTGAGCTCGACGTCCGCGAGCGCCTCGGCCAGCAGGCTGCGCACGGTCGCGTGGCCGCCGCAGGTGCAGCCGGCCCCCGCCGCGTCGACCTTGATGGCCGACAGCAGCGTCGGCCCGGCGGGCGTCCGGCGGCCGTACTCGGCAATGAGGCCGGAGGCGTCCGTCGACCCCCCCGAACCCACCACGACGGACCTGGGCAGCACCGGGACAGCGTCGGTCTCGGCGAGCGAGAAGCCCAGCGACAGCCCCAGGTTGGGGTTGGAGTCGGTGTCGATCGCGACGACGTTCCGCCCGCGCGCCGCGTACGCCCGCGCCAGCAGCCCCGACACCGTCGTCTTGCCCACGCCGCCCTTGCCCACGACGCCGAGCTTGAGCCCCGTCGAGACCGTCGTGACTGCCATGTCTGGTTCCTTCCCTCGGAAACGGTACTGGCGCGAATCATCTACCGGGGGCAGACTGCCACCATCACACCGCACGGTCGACAGGCAGGAGCCTCAGATGGTCGTCTTGTGGGTCATGAGCGCCGTCGGGCTGCTCGTCGTGGCACCGCTGGTGGTCGTCCTCGCCAGCTACGTCATCCGACCCGCGCTCGAGTGCGCACGCTACGCCGACGACATCCTCGAGCACGGCGTCGGCATCACCGCCGCGGTCGAGCCGGTACCCGCCCTGGTCACCACCCGCGAGCTGGTCGCGGCCGTCACCGAGAACGCCGTCGCCTACGTGGGCGCCCTGCGTCGCCTCGCCGCCAACTCCTGAGGAGCCCGCCCGTGTCCGCAGCTGCCGTCGCCGCCCTCGTCGTCACCGGGGTGCTCGTCGCCGCGCTGGCGTTCTACCTGGTCTGGGTCGTCGTCATCCTGCGCCGGCTGACCGACACGCTCGGCAAGGTCGTGTTCGGTGTCGCCTCGATCGCCCACCGCGTGGGACCGGTGGAAGGCCTCGTCGGCCAGATCAACAGCGACCTCGGCGGCGTCGCCGACGCGCTCGAGGCCCTGGCCGCCGACCTCGACCCCCAGCGGGAGTCCCGCGCCTCATGAACTCTCAACCGCGCAGGAGGACCTGATGGCCGTGGAGTTCCGATGCCAGGACGTCGGCGTGGCCTGCAAGAACGTCGCCCGCGCCGAGACCGCGGACGAGCTGGTCGCCGCGGTGGCCGAGCACGCCAGGACCAAGCACGACGTCGAGCTCAACCAGACCCTCGTCGCCTACGCCGTCACCAAGGTCCGGTCCACGGATGCCTGACCAGACGCACACGGCGCTCGACCAACCGTCGACGGATGCCCCGCTAGCCGCGCTCGGGCCACTGCTCGACCGGCTCGAGGAGCTTCTCGCCGACGTCGAGAACCTGGACGAGCCGGTGCGCGACCGCGTCTTCGAGCTGCTGGACGGCGTCGACGCTCTGCACCGACTGGCCGTCACGAGGCTGGCCTCGGCGCTGGGTGAGGACCTGCGGCCGTTACGCCGCGCCGACGCGGGGGTGGACTGGCTGTTCGAGGCGTACGGGGTCGGGGTCGACGACATCGACGCCACGTCGGAGGCGCTCGAGCAGGTGCGCCCCTACCTGCACGAGCACGGGGGCGAGGTCGAGGTGCTCGAGGTGCGCCAGGGGGTGGTGCGGCTGCGTCTGCTCGGTGCCTGCTCCGGGTGCACGTCGGCCGCCCAGACGCTGCGGCACGGGGTGGAGGAGGCGCTGCGGGAGAACCTTCCCGGTTTCGTGGCGATGGAGGTCGAACCCGACGACGGGGCCGCATCCCATCCGCCCCCGACGCAGGTGCTGCTGCAGATCACGCCGCGACCGACCTGACGCGGTGCGGCGTCAGGACACCTCCGCACGGTGCTCGCCCAGCAGCCGCAGCACCTCCTGGACGACCACGGGTACCGCGTGCCTGGTCGCGTCGGACAGGCCGTGCCGGGGTTCGGCGGTGTCGGTGCTCTGCACACCGACGAGCAGCGTGGTCCGGGGCAGCACGCCGAGGCCGAGCGCGACCATCAGGGCACGCGCTGGCGTCGCCAGGTGCATGTCGGCGAGCTCGTCGCGCCGCCGTTCGACGGACAGGGTGCTCACGTCCAGGACGTCCGGGCGCTGCACCACCACGGTGCCCGCCGGTCGGCCGAGGTCGACGGCGTCCACGACCAGCAGCAGGTCCGCGCCCAGCATCAGCTCCTGCACGAGGTGGATGCCGCCGATCCCGACGTCCAGCACCTGCACGCCGTTCGGCAGAGCTGCCGACAGGAGCGCCTGCGCGACCACCGGACCGACACCGTCGTCCGCGCGCAGCACGTTCCCGAAACAGGCCACGATCGCTCTCACCGTGGAAGAGTAGAGGCGTGGCGACGTCGGAGCAGGAGGTACTCACCAGGCGGCTGGGCCAGTACCCCGTGGGCCGCTACCCGGTGCAGCACGCGACGACGCAGTTCCATCTCGGGTCGACGCTGCTGCACGCCGGCGAGGTGGCCGTGGCCCTGGGCGCGCTGACGGTCGCGCGCGACGTGTTCGGCCGTGCCGGGATGGTGCTCGAGACAGCGAAGTCGACCGTGATGCTCGGTGCCGCGCTGCGGTTGGCAGGGCGAGGGGACGAGGCCGAGGCAGCCTTCCGTGCCGCCTGCACCGAGCTCGGTGGCCTGGACCAGCCGGCCGAGCAGGCAGCCGCCGCCTACAACCTCGGCCTGGTACGGCAGGACGGCGGGGACCTCGACGGTGCGCACGCGGCCTGGGACCAGGCCAGGACGTTGTTCCTCACCGCCCGCTACCCGGCGCAGGCCGCAGCCGCGGCCCGCGACCACGGCGCCTCCCTGCTGGGCGCCGGCAGGGTCGGCGACGCGCTGCCGCTGCTCGAGCAGGCGCTCGAGCTCGCGGAGCAGGCCGGGGACGAGCCGGGGGTCGGGGCGGCCGCCAACACGCTCGGGCTCGCCCGGCTGGCGGCGCAGGAGCCGCTCGCGGCCGTCGCCGCCCTGCGACGTGCGCTGGCGGCCTCTCCTGCCAGCACCCGCCCCGCGGACCACTCGATGGCCAAGGCGAACCTCGCCCTCGCGCACGAGCAGGCTGGGGACCGCTCCCGGGCACGGCTCGCCGCCGTCCAGGCCCTGGCCGTTCCCAGCATCCCCGCCCCGGTGCGCGCGCAGGCACAGCAGCTGCTGGGACGCCTGCCGGGCCAGGTGTCGCAGGACCTGTGGACCGTCCTGGACGGCACGGACGCCGAGCAGTGGGCTGCTGTGCTGCGCGAGGAGGTGCTCAGGGTCTCCGACCTGCCGGACGGGCAGCGCCGCGCCATGGTCGGTGGCTTCCTCGACGGCGTCCTCGCACGGCCCGGGGCGTCGTACGACCTGACCCAGACCCTGCTGCAGATCGTCGTCGAGCAGCCGCCGCGGGTCTACGACCGGCTGGTCCGGGCCGTCGTCGACGCCTGCGGCGGCCGGCCGGACGTCGACTCGGCACGGCTGCGCGCGGTGATCGGCTCCGCTCTGGCCAGGTTCGCGCTGCCGCAGTGGCAACGGCTGGCGGCGAGCCTGAACGCGGCGGCACGCGAGGCCGGGCAGCCGGCGACCTGGTCGTGACCGGCGACCCGCGTGACCCTGGTGACGCCGGTGACCCTGGTGACGCCGGTGACCTGGGCGGCACCGTGGTCGCCGCGGCGCTCGGCGACCGGCCCTGCCGTACCTACCCTGCCTTGCTCTCGACCGAGGCCGCGGCGATGGCGTGGGCGAGGCACGACGCACCGTCGGGAGCGGTCGTCGTCGCGGACTACCAGGCGTCCCCCCGGGGTCGCGGGGGCCTGCCCTGGACCGTCCGGCCGGGCGAGGGCCTCGGCTTCACCCTGCTCGCACGCCCCGAGCTCCCCCCCGAGCGTGAGGGCTGGCCGTACGTGCCGGCACTGCTGGCGCTGCACGACGTCGTCGGCACCGACGACGTCGGCCTCACGTGGCCCGACGCCGTGCACACCGCGGACGGTGTCCCCCTGGCCGCGCTCGGCGTCTACGTGGAGCTCGGCCCCGCCCGCACGCAGTGGCTGACCGTCACAGCCCTCGTCGAGCACGCCCGCCCCCCGCGGGCCGCGTTACTGGCCCGGCTGGTCGACGCCCTGGAGCACCGGCTGGCTCAACCGGCTGAGCAGGTGCTGACGGACTACCTCCCGCGGTGCGCCACCCTGGGCCGGCGACGGCGGGCCCGGCTGATCCCGATGGGACCCGGGGGGCCTGAGGTCACCGGTGAGGCCGTCGACGTGCTGGACGACGGGGCCCTGGTGCTGCTCACCGACCGCGGCAACCGCGTCGCCGTCCCTCCTCACAACCTCGGTCTGCTGGAGGAGCCGGCCGGCCCGGTTGAACCACCGGAGCGCCTGTTCGGCCAGAGCAGGCCCTCCAGGAGGGCCTAGCTCGGCACCGCCTCGACGGCCTCGAGGCGGTCCAGCTCCTCGATCAAGGCCCACCACAGGGCCCAGTCGCGAGGGTCCATCCCCTCGCTGCCGGCCTCCACGGCGATGCCCAGCCGCATCCGGTCGCGCAGGGCGAACGAACGGCCCCACCGGCCGTCCCGGTCCAGACCGTGCAGCTCCGAGAGCAGCTCGCGCAAGGCGCTCAGGGCCGCGGAGTCCTCGAGCCGGTTCCCCGTGGCCAGCGGGCGCAGCTCGTCGGCCAGGGTCAGCAGCGGCGAGCGAGCGACCTCGACGCGCACCATCTCCAGGGCGACCTCGAGCGCGGCTTGCGCCGAGGCGGAGAGTCCCTCACCCGGGCCGACGACCTCGGGCTCGACCTCCACGGTGACGGTCCGCGCCGGGAGCGCACCGAGCGCGGAGGCGATCTCCACCACCAGGTCGGGGTGGACGTAGCCGGTCACGGCATCGCCGACGGCGAGCTGGACGTCGGCGGGTGCCAGCTCGGGTGCGTCGATCCGGCGGCGCGCGACCGCGCCGGGGGCCCGGCCGCGGACGACCGCGCTGACGAGCACGAGCGTGGCCGGCCGCAGGTCCTGCAGCCGTTGCGCCACGGCGATCGCGCCGTAGTGCAGCTCCTCGACGACGACGCCGCGACCGAGGTCCTCCGCCTGCAGCCTCTCCACCACCAGCCGCCCGACGTCGAGGTCCCGTTGGAACAGCTCGCTGACGCCACCGACGAGGACGTCCGCGGTGGCCGGCAGGCGAACCGGCTCAGTCACCGCCGCACGAACAGGTGTTGACCTCACGGACGACCTCGCCGGCCCCGGTGTGGGCGTGGGTCGTGCACGGCATGCACGGGTCGAAGCTGCGGATCCCGCGCAGCATGTCGATGCTCGTGAAGGTCGCCGGGTCGGTGAGGTCCTCGATGATCGGGGTGTTCATCACCGCCTCCTCGTACGGGCCGGGCTGGCCCCACGGGTCCCGTGGCGAGGCGTTGATCGTCGAAGGGGTCACGATCTGGTAGTTGGTGATCTTGCCCTTGT
>JBBSNO010000131.1:0-7961 GCA_038232615.1 Actinomycetales bacterium | reverse complement strand
GTCAAGGACGGCTATGGCCGCAACTACCTGCTGCCCCGCGGTCTGGCCACGGCCTGGACCAAGGGCGGCGAGAAGCAGGTGGCGTCCATCCGCGGCGCCCGTGCGTCGCGCGAGATCGCCACGCTCGACGAGGCGCAGAAGGTCAAGCAGCGGCTGGAGTCCGGCACCGTGCGGCTCCCCGCCAACGCCGGCGCGTCCGGACGGCTGTTCGGCGCGGTCACCCCCGCCGACGTCGCGGCTGCGGTCAAGAGCGACCTGGGCCGTGAGATCGACCGCCGAAAGGTCGAGATCGCCCAGCCGATCAAGACGCTCGGCAGCTACCAGGTGCACGTGCGCCTGCACGCCGACGTCCAGGCCACCGTCGACATCGAGGTCGTCGCGGCGTCCTGACAGCCCGCCCGACAGGCCCGGTTCCCACCCGTGGGAGCCGGGCCTTCGCGCGTCGGTGGCCCGCTCAAGTCACCCCGCAGGGATGCGCAGCGGGGGCCTGACTCGAGTGTCCCGCTGCGGAGGGACACGCCGGCGTGCCTGACCGGAAGGGGACACTCCAGGGTCCGCGGACCGCGGTCGTGCGTCAGCGGACGGCGCCGGTGACCATCCACGCCGACCCGCGCTCCCGCAGCCCGAGGGTGACGGCACGCGCCAGCATGAAGCCGCCGCCGAAAGCGACCCACAGCCAGGCGAGCCCGGCAGCCCCGCCCGGCCCGGCCACCAGCACGAGCCCGGCCAGTGGCAGGTAGGCGAGCAGCGTCCACAGCCCGGCGACGGCGAGGTAGCGCCCGTCTCCGGCCCCGATCAGCACCCCGTCCAGCACGAACACCAAGCCGGCCAGGGGCTGTCCCAGCGCGACGACCACCAGCGCCGTGGTGATCGCGAGCCGGACGCCGTCGTCCGGCGTGAACACCGGAGCCAGCAGCCCGCGCCCGAGCAGCACCAGCACGCCGAGCACGACGCCGGTCCCGACGCCCCACTGCATCATCCGGCGCGTGGCCGACCGGGTCCCCGCGACGTCCCCGGCACCCAGGGCGCGCCCCGTCAGCGCCTGGGCCGCGATGGCGACCGCGTCGAGGGCGAACGCCAAAAAAGCCCAGATCGCCGCGACCACCTGGTGCGCGGCGAGGGCCACGTCACCTTGCTTCGCGGCCACGTACGTCGTCACGAGCAGCGCGGCACGCAGGGTCAGGGTGCGGGCGAGGAGGGGCAGGCCGACGCGTCCCGCCGTCCGGATGCCCGCGAGGTCCGGTCGCAGCGACGCCTCGTGCCGCCTCGCGCCGCGAACCACCACGACGACCAGGGCGGCGCCCATCCCGAGCTGGGCGATCACCGTGCCCAGCGCCGAGCCGGCGATGCCCATGCCCGCGCCGTAGACCAGCGCGAGGTTGAGCACCACGTTGGCCAGGGCACCGCACACAGCGACCACGAGCGGGGTCCGGGTGTCGTGCAGGCCGCGGAGCACGCCGACCCCGGCGAGCACCACGAGCATGGCCGGCAGCCCCGGCAGCGACCAGCGCAGGTAGGTGACGGCGAACGGCTCGACGTCCGCCGACGCCCCCAGCGTCGTGACGAGCCAGGGAGCGGCGAGCATCCCGACCGCTGCGGTCAGGGTGCCCAGCCCCGCAGCGAGCCACAGGCCGTCGACGCCCTGGGCGAGTGCGGCCCTCAGGTTGCCTGCGCCGAGCTGCCGTGCGACGCCCGCGGTCGTGCCGTAGGCGAGGAAGACGAAGATCCCCACGGCGGTCGTCAGGAGCGCACCGGCGATGCCGAGCCCCGCCAGCGGCAGGGTGCCCAGGTGGCCGACGATGGCCGAGTCGGTGAGCAGGAAGAGGGGTTCGGCGACCAGGGCGGCGAAGGCGGGGACGGCGAGACGGAGGATCTGGCGGTCCTGTTCGCGCACGTGTCCCGTCCTGCCCTCGACGTCCCGGCGTTCACCTGGTGGACGCCACCGCAACAATCTCCGTCCACAGCCCGTGCACCATCATCCCCCCTGGTCAGCCCCGCGGACGACGACGACGCGCGTGCTCCGTGCACAGCTCCGGCCACCGGCTGTGGACAAGGTCCGTGCTCGCGTCCACAGTTTGGTGCCCCGCTGTCCACAAGCCGTCCCCATCCCGTGCACAGGCGACACGCCGGTTTGCTGGCTCCGGGGACCCGGCTGTCCCTAACGTCTGCGTGCACCCAGAGTCCGGCCGTCGGCGACGCCGGTGTCGGACCCGCGGTGTACATCTGTTCGACATGAACACACGGCAACGACGGTCGCTGCTCGACAAGGCCGCTAGGAGGCTCTCGCGGTGACGCTCGCCGATCTCGGCCAGTACGAGCAGTCCGGCCCACCGTCGGAGGACCTCGGCCGCACCCCGCCGCAGGACGTCGCCGCCGAGCAGAGCGTGCTCGGCGGCATGATGCTGAGCAAGGACGCGATCGCGGACGTGGTGGAGGTGCTGCGCGGCACCGACTTCTACCGCCCGGCCCACGAGCTCGTCTTCGACGCGGTGCTCGACCTCTACGGCCGGGGCGAGCCGGCGGACGCCGTGACCGTGGCCGCTGAGCTGACCAAGCGGGGCGAGCTGAGCCGCGTGGGCGGCGCGGCCTACCTGCACACGCTGATCTCGTCGGTGCCGACGGCGGCCAACGCCGGCTACTACGCCGAGATCGTCCGGGAGCGCGCCGTGCTGCGCCGGCTCGTGGACGCCGGTACGAAGATCGTCCAGCTCGGCTACGCCGCGAGCGGCGGGGACGTCGACGCGCTCGTCGACAGCGCCCAGGCGGAGGTCTACGCCGTCACCGAGCGCCGCACGAGCGAGGATTACCTGGCGCTCGGCGACATCATCGAGGGCACGATCGACGAGATCGAGGCGTCCAGCCACCGCGGCGACGGGCTGACCGGCGTCCCGACCGGGTTCGCCGACCTCGACCAGCTGACCAACGGCCTGCACCCCGGTCAGATGATCGTCATCGCCGCCAGGCCGGCACTCGGGAAGGCCCTGGCCCTGGACACGCCGCTGCCGACCCCTTCAGGTTGGACGACGATGGGCGAGGTGCGTGTGGGGGATCGGCTGCTGGCTGCCGACGGAAACCCGACCACGGTCGTGGGAGCCACGCAGGTGATGACGAACCGTCCCTGCTTTGAGGTCAGCTTCGACGACGGCACAACCGTCGTCGCCGACGCGCAGCACCAGTGGCTGACCGACGCTGCTGGGCGCGACAGTGCTGCCACCGTCCGGACGACTGAAGAGATCTCACGGACCCTGACGCGCGGCAGGTCGAGGCGGCCGGCCCATCGCGTCCCCTGCGCTGGGCCGATGGTGTTGCCTGCTGTCGAGCTTCCGGTGCCGGGTTACTCGTGGGGAGCGGCTGTCGGCCTGTCGATCGCCGGAGCGGGGGTACCGGACGCCGAGGTGTTGATGCTCGCGGAGGGCGAGGGAGTCGACCTCATCGCTCACGATGCTTCGTGCAGGATCAGCACCACGTACCTACGCGCGTCGAAGGAGCAGCGACGCGAGGTGCTGACCGGTCTGCTGGATGTCGCCGGCGAGGTCGACGGCTGTGGGACCGTGCGGGTGCAAGTGAACTCACTGGCGCTCGCGTCCGACGTGAGGGATCTGGTACTCGGGCTCGGCTACCTCCCCCAGGACCGACCAGCGACCGAGGTCGCCTTCGTCGCGGCGGACGAGGTCTTCCGACTGACTCGCAAGCAGATCGCGCACAAGCAGCGGAGCGCGGGACAGCGGCAACCACGCGTGGGTCACCGGTTCATCACCTCGGTCCGTCAGGTCGAGAGCGTGCCCGTGCGCTGCGTGGAGGTCGACCACAAGGACCATCTCTACCTGGCCACGCGGTCGATGATCCCGACGCACAACTCGACCATGGGTCTGGACATCGCACGCTCTGCGGCGATCAAGCACGGTATGCCGTCGGTGATCTTCTCCCTGGAGATGGGCCGCAACGAGATCACGATGCGCCTGCTCTCCGCGGAGGCGACGGTCTCCCTGCAGCACATGCGCAAGGGCACGATGCGCGAGGAGGACTGGACCCGCCTCGCCCGGACCATGGGCCGGGTCAGCGAGGCGCCGCTGTTCATCGACGACAGCCCGAACATGTCGCTGATGGAGATCCGGGCGAAGTGCCGGCGCCTGAAGCAACAGCACGGGCTCAAGCTCGTCGTCATCGACTACCTGCAGCTGATGAGCTCGGGTAAGCGCGTCGAGAGCCGTCAGCAGGAGGTCTCGGAGTTCTCCCGCGCGCTCAAGCTCCTGGCGAAGGAGCTCGAGGTACCGGTCATCGCGATCTCGCAGCTGAACCGTGGAGCGGAGCAGAGAACGGACAAACGACCCGCAATGAGCGATCTACGCGAAAGTGGGTCGATAGAGCAGGATGCGGACATGGTGATCCTGCTGCACCGAGAGGACGCGTACGAGCGGGAGTCCCCCCGCGCTGGAGAGGCGGACTTCATCGTCGCCAAGCACCGCAACGGGCCGACGGACACGATCGTCGTGGCCTTCCAGGGTCACTACTCACGGTTCGTGGACATGGCCAACGGCAGCTGAACACGCGAAACGACGTCTGGCTGCTGACAGATCCTCGCGCGTTGAATCGTGCGACTGGTGGTGCTGGGGCGCCGAAGCAGGCGAGGCAGCAGCGGCCCAAGGAGGCCACCGAGCAGCCGGGGATTTACGGGCGGAGCTTCTCGGACCTCGACGGTCACCTCTGGGAGCTGCTGTGGATGGACCCCGCGGCCATGGGCCGGTAGCGCGGTGGGTCAGCAGGGCGACGGGTCAGCAGGGCGGCGCCGCTCAGCCGATGCTGTCGAGCAGCTGCTGGCACGCGCGCTCACAGGCTCGGCACGCCTGCGCGCAGACCCGGCAGTGCGCGTGCATGTCGGCGTGACCGGCGCACTCGTCACCGCACGCCTTGCACGCGGCGATGCACGCCTGCAGCTGAGCCTTGGTGATGGTGGCGTCGTAGGCGGTGTGGCGGCTCAGGATGCGCACGGTGGTGGCACAGATGTCGGCGCAGTCCAGGTCGGTGCGGATGCACCGCGCCATCTCGGCGGGACTCCCCTCGGCCAGGCAGGCGTCGGCGCAGGCCGTGCAGGTCTGCGAGCAGGACAGGGCAGCCTCGACGGTGGCGACGAGCAGGCTCTTGTCCAGGCCGACGCTGGTTGGGTGGGCATCGATCATGGCGGCGACGTCGGTCACGGTTCCTCCGTAGGCTGCACGTCGACGACAGCCGTCGACGCTGGGTCCTGCCACTCTCGCCGCTCGGTACCGGCACCGCACTCCGAGCGCCCGTCCCGGCTGCTCGTGACCTGTCCCCGCTGCTCGTGACGCTGAGGAGTCCCGACGAGGTTCCGGACCACTGTCGAGCTCGGCGGCAAGACCGCCACCGCGAGAGATCATCCTCCCCGCGGACCTCGCGGCCGCGCTCGCGGAGGACACCAGCGCGCGAGAACGCTTCGACGGGCTCTCCTGCAGCCGTCAGCGGAGACACGTGCTGGACGTCGAGGGAGCCAAGACGGGGCAGACGCGCCAGCGGCGCATCGCCAAGGTGATGGTCACGCTCCCCGAGGGCTGAGACATGACCGGGGCGTCCTGGTGCGGACGTGCCGCGTCCAGGGACGGGGAGATGATGGTTGTCCGGTGCGAGAACGCCTTGTCCGACGCGATCGGTCCTGACAGGATCGAACGGAACTCGGCGCGCGAGCCGAGAGCGTGACGCCCGCGGACTCCGCGCGGGCACGACACGACGGAGGGGGTTCGCGGTGGCCGGTCTGGTATCCGAGGGCACGAGGCCTGCGACCGCGCCCTATGGCAGCTCCGAGCTCCACGGGGACGTCGACACGGAGCAGCGGCTCGAGCAGCATCGGCGCGAGCTCACCGGCTACTGCTACCGGATGCTGGGTTCGTCCTTCGACGCCGAGGACGCGGTGCAGGAGACGATGGTGCGCGCCTGGCGGGCGATCGACCGGTTCGACGGCCGGTCCAGCCTCCGGTCGTGGCTCTACCGCATCGCCACCAACGTCTGTTTCGACGGGCTGAACGGGACGAGGCGTCGGGCGATGCCGATGGACCTGTCGCCGTCCGCCTCGCCACCGGTCGTGTCGTCCCTCGGGTCCCCGCTGCCCGAGCGGACCTGGGTCGAGCCTGCGCCCGACAGCACCATGCTGCCCGAGGTCGGGGACCCGGCCGAGCTGGCCGTCGCCAGGGAGTCGGTGCGCCTGGCCTTCGTCGCCGCGCTCCAGCACCTGCCGGCTCGGCAGCGCGCCGTCCTGATCCTGCGCGAGGTCCTGCGCTGGAAGGCTGACGAGGTTGCGCAGCTGCTCGACACCAGCGTCGCGTCGGTGAACAGCGCCCTCCAGCGCGCCCGCTCGACGATGTCATCGGCCGCCCTCGCCTCCCCCGGTCGCGCACCGGACCCGATGGACGCCGAGCACACCGCGCTGCTGGGCCGTTACGTCGCCGCGTTCGAGGCCTACGACATCGAGTCGCTCGTCGCGCTCCTGCACGAGGACGCCACACAGTGCATGCCGCCCTACGCACTCTGGCTCAGTGGACCGGTGGACATCGGCGAGTGGCACGTCGGGCCCGGCGGCGCGTGCCGTGGCTCGCGGCTGGTCCCGGTGATGGCCAACGGTTCCCCGGCCTTCGCCCAGTACAAGCCGGGCGGCCCCGGCGGACGTCGTGATCCGTGGGCGATCCACCTGCTCGAGGTCTCAGAGGGACAGATCATCAGCATCACCAACTTCCTCGGCACGGCTCTCTTCGCCGCGTTCGGGCTGCCGGCCTACCTGGAGGGGTGACCGACCGACGTCAGCCCGGCCTCCGGCGACGAGCCCTCGTCGAGCACGAGGGCGTCGCCCAGCCCGATCAGGTCGAGCAGGCTGCGGAGCTCGGGCCGGCGTGCCGCAGCACGACCGTGGCGCCGGCTCGCCGCGCGGTGACCTGCAGGCGCGCCAGGGCGTCGACCGCGACGACGTCGGGCTCGAGGAGCTCCCGGACGTCGTAGACGACCACGCCGGGCCGGGCGCCCCCCAGCCGGGACAGCAGGCTCGCGCACAGCACGGGGACGTCCTCGCGCGCGACGGTGCTCGCGAGAACGACGACTGTCTCGCCCACGGGGACCTCCTCACCGAACGACGCCACCACCGGGGCAGACCGGACGCCGGGGCGGAACTCATCGACGCCGAAACCGATGAGTTCCTGCGCCGGTCCCGGTCTACCCCACGACAATGCGACCCACCGGAAGGGAGATGCATCGTGCTGACGAACAGCAAGGCCTTCAGCGGCTTCTCGGCGGACGACGTCCCGCGAGCCAAGGAGATCTACGCCGAGACGCTCGGGCTGGAGGTATCCGAGGAGAACGGCATGCTCACGCTGCACCTGCCGGCGGTGCGGCGGTGCTGGTCTACCCCAAGGACGACCACGTCCCGGCGTCCTTCACCGTCCTGAACTTCCCGGTGGCCGACATCGAGGCAGCGGTCGACGACCTGGCGGGGCGCGGGGTGCGCTTCGAGCGGTACCCAGGGGCCGAGACGGAGACCGACGAGAAAGGCATCTTCCGTGGCGGTGGCCCGTTGATCGCGTGGTTCACGGACCGGCCGGCAACGTCCTGAGCATCATGCAGCTCGACCGAGCAGCAGGCCGCCGGGTCAGGCGCGGAACGACCCGGGTCGCGGCTGCACCGCGGGCGGCACCGAGTAGCCGTCGTCCCAGGGGAACCGGGCGGACGTGTCGTCCCAGGTCAGCTGGAGCACCGGCACGGAGACCTCGAACGGGCGCTGGTAGTGCCGGTTGGCGGCGTAGACGATCTCACCGGGGTTCGGCACCTCCTCCACGACGATCCGGTGCGGCCAGTCGTCGAACGTGAGCAGCTCGCCGGGCACCAGGTCGGCGCCGCCACGCACCCGGGCGAACAGGTCGTTGATGACCCCGGCTGCCGTGCCCTGCTGGACCCCGAGGACGAGC
>JBBSNO010000130.1:0-7973 GCA_038232615.1 Actinomycetales bacterium | reverse complement strand
TCTCGGCGTGGTCGGCTTCCTCGACGACTACATCAAGATCTCCAAGCAGCGCAGCCTGGGGCTGCGGTCCTGGGAGACGCTGATCGGCCAGACCTCGGTCGCGGTCGTCTTCGCCGTGCTGGCCCTGGAGTTCCCGACCGACGGTTTCCGGACTCCGGCGAGCACGGCGGTGTCGTTCGTGCGGGACACCCGGATCGACTTCGCGGCCGCGGGGACGGTGGGTGGGCTCATCCTGTTCGTGCTGTGGGCCAACGTGATGATCGCCGGTGCGAGCAACGGGGTGAACCTCACCGACGGCCTGGACGGGCTGGCGACGGGCACGTCGGTCATGGTCTTCGCGTCCTACATCCTCGTCGGCATCTGGCAGTTCGGGCAGAACTGCGCGGACCCGACGGTGCTGACCACCAAGTGCTACGAGGTGCGCGACCCGCTCGACCTCGCGGTCGTGGCCGCCGCGGTGATGGGCGCCTGCTTCGGCTTCCTGTGGTGGAACGCGTCGCCGGCCAAGATCTTCATGGGGGACACCGGATCGCTGGGTCTGGGCGGCGCGCTCGCCGGGCTGGCGATCACGAGTCGCACCGAGCTGCTGCTGGTGCTCATCGGCGGGCTGTTCGTGCTGATCGCGCTTTCGGTGATCGTGCAGGTCGGGTTCTTCAAGCTGACGCGGCGACGGGTCTTCCGGATGGCGCCCTTGCAGCACCACTTCGAGCTGGTCGGGTGGGGCGAGGTCACGATCGTCATCCGGTTCTGGATCATCGCCGGGCTCTTCGTCGCCCTCGGCCTCGGCATCTTCTACGCCGAGTGGGTCGTGAACCTGTGAGGGACCTCGCCGGGCTCGACCACGCGGGCGCCGACTGGGAGGGGCTGCGGGTGGTCGTGGCCGGCCTCGGGGTGTCGGGGTTCGCCGCCGCCGACGCGTTGACGCAGCGGGGCGCGCAGGTCGTCGCCGTCGACGCGCGCGAGAACGAGCAGGTGCGCGAGAAGGCCGACATCCTGGGCGTGCTGGACGTCGACGTGCGCCTCGGACCCGGCGCCACCCATCAGCTCCCCGACGTCGGTGGCCAGGCCCCGGACCTGGTCGTCACCTCCCCGGGCTGGCGACCCGACCAGTCGGTCCTGACCGCTGCGCAGTCGTCCGGCGTCCCGGTGTGGGGGGAGGTCGAGCTCGCGTGGAGGCTGCGGCCGCGGGACGGCGCAGCGCCCTGGCTGGCCGTCACCGGCACCAACGGCAAGACCACCACCATGCGGATGCTCGCGTCGATGCTCGCCGCGGCGGGGCTGCGGACCGCCGCCGTGGGCAACGTGGGCACACCGCTGCTGCATGCCGTCGTCGACCCGCTGCCCTACGACGTCCTGGCCGTCGAGCTCTCCAGCTTCCAGCTGCACTGGTCGTCGTCATTGGCACCCCGTGCGAGCGCGTGCCTCAATCTGGCAGCCGACCACGTCGACTGGCACGGCTCGGTCGAGGCGTACGCCGCGGCCAAGGCGAAGGTGTACGAGAGCACCGAGGTCGCGTGCGTCTACAACGTCGCCGACACCGCGACCGAGCAGATGGTCCGCGACGCCGACGTGGTCGACGGGTGCCGCGCCATCGGTTTCACGCTCGGGGTCCCCGGCCTGTCGATGCTCGGTGTCGTGGACGACGTGCTCTGCGACCGCGCGTTCGTGCCTGAGCGGAGCACGTCCGCCGCCGAGCTGGGGACGCTCGCCGACCTCGAGCAGGCCGGTGGCGGCACGGTCGCGGCCCACACCGTGGCCAACGCCCTGGCCGCGGCCGCGCTGGCGCGGGCCCACGGGGTCCCGCCGGTCGCCGTCCGCGACGGCCTGCGGGGTGTCGTTCCCGAGCCGCACCGGATCACGCGGGTCGCCAGCGCCGCGGGCGTCACCTGGGTCGACGACTCCAAGGCGACCAACCCCCACGCGGCCTCGGCGTCCCTCGCCGCGTTCGAGCCGGTGGTCTGGGTGGCGGGCGGGCTGGCCAAGGGCGCGAGGTTCGACGACCTCGTCGCCACCCACGCGCGCCGCCTGCACGCGGTCGTGCTGGTCGGGGTCGACCGGGCACCCCTGCGCGACGCCCTGGCGCGACACGCGCCCGATGTCCGTGTCGTGGAGGTCGACTCGCCCGACACTGGCCAGGTGATGACCCGAGCCGTCGAAGCGGCCGCCGACCTGGCGCGCCCCGGCGACACCGTGCTGCTGGCCCCCGCCTGCGCGTCGATGGACCAGTTCGTGTCGTACGCGACCCGCGGTGACGCCTTCGCCGACGCCGTGCGCGCGCACGTGGCGGGCTGACCCGTGGCCGTCATCACGCCCGCGCCGCGTGCTCGCGCCTGGGAGCGCGGGCCGGGCCGGACGTCGGCCCTGCTCGTCGACCGCCTCACCCGCTGGGAGACGCCGGCCACCAGCTACTACCTGCTGCTGGGCGCCACGGCCCTGCTGGTCACCATCGGCCTGGTGATGGTGCTGTCGAGCTCGAGCGTCGAGGCCATCGCCCGCGACCAGTCCGCGTACACGGTCTTCGGCCGTCAGGCGGCCTTCGCCCTCATCGGCGTCCCGCTGATGTGGGTCGCGTCCCGGCTGCCGGTGCGGGTGTGGAAGCGCGCGGCGTGGCCGATGCTCGGGCTCGCGCTGATGGGCCAGCTGCTGGTCTTCTCGCCGCTGGGTGTCGGCGTCAAGGGGAACACCAACTGGGTCGAGGTCATGGGAGTGCGTGGCCAGCCCTCGGAGGCCGCGAAGCTGGCGCTCGTCGTGTGGTGCGCAGCGGTACTGGCGCGCAAGCAGCCGCTGCTCGACCGGTGGTCGCACGTGCTGGTTCCGGTAGGCCCGCTGGCGGGCCTGGTCGTCGGGCTCGTGCTGCTCGGGCGGGACCTGGGTACCGGCCTGGTGCTGATGGCGATCATCATCGGTGTGCTGTTCGTGGCCGGGGTGCCGCTGCGGATGTTCGCGCTCGCCGGAGTGGTGGTGGCGGTGGTCGCCGGGTTCCTGGTCACGAGCAGCCAGAACCGGATGGCGCGGATCGACACGTGGCTCGGTGGCGAGTGCACGGACACCTTCGGCGCCTGCTGGCAGTCGACCCACGGGGCCTGGGCGCTGGCGTCCGGCGGCTGGTGGGGCTTGGGTCTGGGAGCCAGCAAGGAGAAGTGGTCCTGGCTGCCCGAGGCGGACAACGACTTCATCTACGCGATCATCGGTGAGGAGCTGGGGCTGCCCGGCACGGTCGTCGTGGTCCTGCTGTTCGTGGCCCTCGGCGTCGGAGGCGCCCGCGTGGTGCGCCGTCACGACGACGTCTTCGTCAAGGTCGCGACGGCCGGGGTGCTTGCCTGGGTGCTCGGCCAGGCGATGATCAACATCGCCGTCGTGCTCGGGCTGCTCCCGGTGATCGGGCTCCCGCTGCCGCTGGTCTCCAGCGGCGGCTCGGCGCTGATCTCGACCATGGTCGCCCTCGGTATGGTCCTGTCCTTCGCCCGGGCCGAGCCCGGCGCGCGCGACGCCCTGTCGGCCCGCGCCGGCGTCGTCCGGGCCTCGCTGCCCGTCGTCCCGCTGCGGCCCGCGTGGTCGACGGGGCGGGCGGGCGAGGGGTCCGCGCTCCGCCGGCGACGGGGCAGGAGCGCGCGGTGACGCCTCGCCCACCGGCGGTCCTGCTGGCCGGGGGCGGGACGACGGGACACGCGGCACCGCTGCTCGCCCTCGCCGACTGCCTGCGCCGACGCGACCCCGCCACGCCGGTGCTGGCCCTGGGGACGCAGTCCGGGCTCGAGCAGCGGCTGGTGCCGGAGCGGGGCTACGACCTCGCCGTCGTCCCGCGGGTGCCGATGCCGCGCCGCGTCTCGGCCGATCTGCTCCGGCTGCCGGGGCGGCTGCGCGAGGCGGTACGGGCGGCCGAGCGCGCGATCGACCAGGTGGGGGCGGACGTGGTCGTCGGCTTCGGCGGATACGTCTCGACGCCGGCCTACCTGGCCGCCCGGCGGCGCGGGCTGCCTGTCGTCGTCCACGAGCAGAACACCCGGCCTGGCCTGGCGAACCGGGTCGGGGCGCTGTTCACCCACCACGTGGCGGTGACCTTCCCCGGCACCCGGCTGGCCCACGCTCGGCGCACCGGGCTCCCGATGCGCGCCGAGATCGCCGGGCTGGACCGCGACGCGCTGCGGGCGCAGGCGCGCGAGCACTTCGGCCTGGCGCCCGACCGGGTCACCCTGCTGGTGTACGGCGGGAGCCAGGGAGCCGGGAGGCTCAACGAGACCTTCGGCCGGGCCGCGGCCGACCTGGCGGGCGCGGGGGTGCAGGTGCTGCACGCCAGCGGGACCGGGAAGTCCGTCGCCGCGGTAGGGGAGTCCTCCGACGTCCCCTACGTCGTGGTGCCCTACCTCGACCGGATGGACCTGGCCTACGCGGCGGCCGACATGGTCGCCGGCCGCGCCGGCGCCGGGACGGTCTGCGAGGTGACGGCGGTGGGGCTTCCGGCCGCGTACGTGCCCCTGCCGATCGGCAACGGGGAGCAGCGCCTGAACGCCGAGCCGGTGGTCGCCGCCGGAGGTGGGGTGCTCGTCGAGGACTCCGCGTGCAACCCGGCGTGGGTGCGCAGCGACCTGCTGCCGCTGCTCCTGGACGCACCCCGGCGCGAGGCGATGGCGTCGCGGGCCGCCGGCTTCGGTGTGCGGGACGGCGACGAGCGGCTGGCCGACATGGTGATGGCGGCCGTGGGAGCGGGCTCGTGAACGGCCTCCCGCTGTTCGACCTGTCCCTGGAGGTGCCCGCGGCAGCCGACCTGGCGCCCGTGCACTTCGTCGGGGTCGGGGGCGTCGGCATGTCGGGCATCGCGCGGATCATGCTGGCCAGGGGGCTGGAGGTCAGCGGCAGCGACGCCAAGGACCTGCCGGTGATGGCGGTGCTGCGGGCGCTGGGGGGCCGGGTCGAGGCGGGGTTCTCCGCCGACCGTGTGGCGTCGGCCCGCACGGTGGTGGCCGGGTCCGCCATCCGGGTCGACAACGTCGAGATCGCACGGGCGCGCGCTGCCGGGCTGCTGGTGCTGCACCGTTCCCAGGCCCTGCACGCGGTGATGCAGGGACGTCGGGCCGTGGCGGTGGCCGGCACCAACGGCAAGACCACGACGTCGTCGATGCTCACGGTGGTGCTGCAGCACGCGGGCTGGGACCCGTCCTTCGCCATCGGTGGGGACCTGATGGGAGCCGGCACCAACGCGCACGACGGCAGCGGCGACGTCTTCGTCGCGGAGGCCGACGAGAGCGACTCCTCGTTCCTCGTCTACGCGCCCGAGCTGTCGGTGGTGACCAACGTGCAGCCCGACCACCTCGACCACTACGGCACCGCCGAGGCCGTCGAGAACGCGTTCTCCGCGTTCGTAGGACGGGTGTCGCCCGACGGCCTGCTGGTCGCCTGCGTCGACGACGCGGGCGCTGCCCGTCTCGCGGCGCAGTCGGTGGGGACGGGACGCCGGGTGCTCACCTACGGCAGCTCGCAGGACGCCGACGTCCGGCTGGTCGACGTCCGCCCGGAGGGGGCGCGCACCTCTTTCACCCTGGTGGAGTCCGGACGGCGGGTGGGCCGGGTGCAGATGCTGGTGCCGGGCTGGCACAACGCTCTCGACGCCGCCGGCGCGTACGCCGCCGCGACCGCGCTCGGCGTGCCGTCGGGCCTTGCCCGTGAGGGGCTGGAGTCGTTCACCGGCACCCGCCGCAGGTTCGAGTCCCGCGGCGAGGCCGGCGGGGTGCGGGTGTACGACGACTACGCGCACAACCCCGCCAAGGTGGCCGCAGCGGTCGCGACCGGTCGCCAGGTCGCGGGGGCGGGCTCCCTCGTCGTGGTCTTCCAGCCGCACCTGTACAGCCGCACCCTCGACTTCGCCGCGGCGTTCGGAGCGGCGTTGGGCGAGGCCGACCACGTCGTGGTGATGGACGTGTACGCCGCCCGCGAGGACCCCGTTCCCGGGGTGACAGGGGCTCTGGTCGCCGACGCCGTGCCGCTACCCGCGGACCGCGTCGCCTACGTGCCGTCCTGGTCCGCCGTCGCGGACGAGGTGGCCTCGCGGGTGCGCGCCGGTGACCTCGTGCTGACCATCGGCGCGGGTGACGTCACGATGCTGGGCCGCGAGGTCCTGTCCCTGCTCGACGGGTCCCTGGCCGGAGGAGCAGCGTGAGCCGTCGTCCCACCGCGCCCCGCCGGACGTCCATGCCCGCGGCCGCCGCTCGTGCGTCCTCCAGGCCCGCGTCCTCCGGGCCTGCATCCTCCCGACCTGCGCGCCCCCGCCCTGACGCCGCGAGGCCGGCGTCCGGACCAGACGTGTCGTCGTCCGGAGGCACCCCGAAGCGCCCCAGGACCTCCCGGCCCGGCCCGGTCCGGCCCGTCACCTCCCGCACGACGAGCGCAGGCAAGCCGGCCCCGGCCCGTTCCGCGCGTCCGCGCTCCTCGGTCTCGGCGACGTCGGTGCGGCGGTTCGCAACCCGTGCGCGCGCTGCCCACCGGGTCGCGCTGCGCCCGCTGCTCGGTGCGCTCGCCGCGGCCGGGGTCGTGGGTCTGCTCGCGTGGGTGGTGCTGGCCTCCCCGTTGCTCGTGGCTCGCACCGTCGAGGTCGTCGGGACCGAGCTGATCCCCGCCCCGGCGGTCGCGGCACTGGCCGAGGCCGACCTGGGCACCCCCCTCGCCCTGATGGACACCGGAGCGCTGGTCGACCGCGTCACCGCGCTGCCGATGGTCGCCTCGGCCGAGGCCATGCGCGTGTGGCCGTCGACCATCGAGGTGCGCGTCGTCGAGCGGGTGCCCTTGGCCGCTGTTCCGGCACCCGAGGGGTTCGACGTGGTCGATGCCGAGGGCGTCGTGGTCGACGTCCGCCCGGACGTGCCGCCCGACCTCCCGCTGGTCGAGGTCGACGTGGCCGTCGCGGGCGCCGACGCGCTGCGGGAGACCACGGCCGTGCTGCAGTCGCTGCCGGCGGACCTGCGCGCCCAGGTCGAGCAGGCGGGCGCGGCCAGCCGCGACAGCGTGACGCTGCGGCTGCGCGGCGGGGCCCAGGTGGTCTGGGGGAGCGCGGACGACGCCGCCACCAAGGCCGAGGTTCTTCGCGTGCTGATGACGACACCGGCTGCGGTGTACGACGTCAGTTCGCCCACCACCCCCGTCACCCGCTGAGGCTCGACCAGCGCCGGTGCACCGGCGCGCTGGGGTGCCGTAGCGCCCCCGTCACCGGTCACAGCTGCGGACGCTCGGACCGGGACGTCGGCCATGCCCGTCTCGGACGTGACGAACACCCGAGCGTCGTCGACGTGAGCCGTTCGTCTCCCGGGACGGCTGTGAGCGCGGCTCGCGGCAGATGCGCACGTGGGGGAGAGTGGAGGACGGGATCGAAATGATGTGGTCGTCGTCGGGGCAGCGGCGCTGCTGCGTCGCTGTATCCGGCAGCAGCGGTGCGAAGGCTCAGGTCCCGCAGAAGGTGCGGTAGGCGCCGAAGTCCTTCGGGGCAGCGGCGGCGTAGCGCTCGAGACCAGGGCGCTCGTCGTAGGGGGTAGTCACTGCGTCCAGGAGCCGTCCGAGCGGATCCAGGTCGCCCTCGGTCGCGGCGGCGAGGGCCTGCTCGACGAGGTGGTTGCGGGGGATGTAGACGGGGTTCACCCGATCCATCACGTCGGCGTCCGGATCCAACGCGCGCCAGCGCACCACCCAGGCGTCGAACGCCGCGATGTCGTGGAACAGGCCGCGCGTGGGCTCGTCGTCGCCGCGGGCGGCCACGCCGAGATCGCGGAAGAACGACGTGTGATCGACGTGGCTGTCCTGGAGCAGGGTGAGCAGGTCGTCGACCAGCGGCGAGGTCACCGCGTCGTCGAGGTTGTCGGGCAGGCCGAGCTTGGCCCGCATGCCGGCCGACCAGGCGGCGCCGTACTGCCTGCGGAACGCGCCGAGTGAGTCCACCGCGAGTGCGACCGCCTGCTCCTGGTCGTGGTGCAAGAGGGGCAGGAGAGCCT
>JBBSNO010000129.1:0-7978 GCA_038232615.1 Actinomycetales bacterium | reverse complement strand
CGTGCTGGGCGGGGCCCGCGGCGGGGCCCTCAAGGCCGGGCAGCTGCTCGCCAGCGTCGAGGCGCTGTTCCCGCCCGACCCCGAGCAGACCTGGCGGCAGGCGCTGGTGGGGCTGACCGACTCGGTGCAGGCGCTGCCCTGGGCGCACGTGGAGCCGGTCCTGCGCGGTGACCTCGGGCCCGACTGGCGCTCGTTGCTCCCGCAGCTCGACACCGTGCCGGTGGCCTCGGCCTCGATCGGCCCGGTGCACCGTGGCCGCTGGCACGACGGGCGCGACGTCGCGGTCAAGATCCAGTACCCCGGCGTCGCAGCGGCCTTGCGCTCCGACCTGCGCGGCGTGGAGGTCGCGACCCGGGTCGCTGGACTGGTGGCTCGCGGGATGACCCTGCCCCCGCTGGTGCGCGAGATGCGGGTGCGCCTGGCGGAGGAGCTCGACTACCTCCACGAGGCCTCGGCCCAGCGCACGTTCGCCGCCGCCTACGCCGGGAGCGACGAGGTCGTCGTCCCCGGCGTCGTCCACGCGACCCCTCGGGTGCTGGTCGGCGAGTGGCTCGACGGCACGCCGATCGCCCACCTCGACCCGGCCGACGCCGCGGTCAGGTCACGGGCAGGAGAGCGCTACCAGCGCTTCCTGCTCTCAGGGCCGGAGCTCGCGGGTCTGCTCCACACCGACCCCCACCCCGGCAACTTCAGGGTGGTGCCGGACGGGCGGCTCGGCGTCCTCGACTTCGGCTCCACGCTCGCGATGCCGGGTGGCATGCCGCCGACGTTCGGTCGGCTGATCAGGGCCTTGCTGGACGGCGACCCGTCGGTGGTGCACGACCGGCTCGTGGCGGAGGGGTTCGTGCGGGAGGGCGCCCGCGTCGACGTCACGAAGCTCAGCGACTACCTCTCGCCGTTCACCGTGCCGGCCCGGCACGAGCGGTTCGCGTTCTCGCCGCAGTGGTTGCGGTCCCAGTTCGGCCGGGTCAACGACCCCCGCGACCCCGACTTCGCCGTCGCCCTGAAGCTGGACATGCCCGCTGAGCACCTCTTCACGCACCGGGTCTGGCTCGGCTGTGTCGGGGTGCTGTGCCTGCTGGAGGCAGAGGTGCCCGTACGCGGCGAGCTCGAGCGGTGGCTGCCCGGGTTCGCGCCTGCACCCCACTGATCGTCGGACCGTTCTGGGGGTGATCACCCCCGCCACGGTCCGACGATCACGGTGGTCAGTACCGCGGTGCCGCCGCGGCCTGGTAGAAGCGGCTGGACTCCGGTCGCCAGAGCAGCACGACGATCCCGATGGCCAGCAGCAGCTGCACGATCCCGAGCACGCGGCTCAGCGCCGGGGCGGGCTGCGTGAGGCTGAACAGGGTGGAGAGGACGAAGAGGCTGGCCAGCACGGTCGAGAGGATGCGAGCCCAGCTCTTGCCCTTGGCGTTGAACACGGCGTTGAGGATCCACAGGCCGACGCCGACCAGGCCGACGACGGCCGCGAACACGAGGCCGACCGTCACCGCGGCGTCCACGGTGGCCGGGTCCACCCCGGGCTGGCTCTCGATCGAGGCCCGGATCGAGTCGGTGAACAGGAAGCTGGTCAGCACGCTGACGAGTGACAGCAACGCTCCCACGTACATGAGCTTGACGGCCAATGCCACGGGTGGGGGCGGCGTCACCGGACCTGTGCCGTGCTGGTCGGTCGCCGGGTAGGGCTGGCCACCCGTCGGGTAGCCGCCGGGCTGCTGCGGCGCGCCCTGGTAGCCACCGGGCTGCTGGGGTGCGTTCGGGTCCTGTGTCATGTCTCCCCCATCGAGTGCGTCGGCCGCGATGAGTGCCTCGGCCACGGTGCGTGCAGGACGAAGCCTGGCGCGGACGACGTCCGGACGGCAAGCCCCCACGGCGGGGGGGGGGCGACCCCAGGGATCGGCGGACCGTTCTGGGGGTTGTCACCCCCAGGGCGGCCCGACGATCTGTGGGGTCGACCGGATCAGGCGTCGAGGTCGACGACGACGGGCGCGTGGTCGCTCGCACCCTTACCCTTGCGCTCTTCGCGGTCGATGTGAGCGCCGCTGACACGCGCAGCGAGCCCGCGCGAGGCGAGCAGGAAGTCGATGCGCATCCCGCGCTTCTTGGGAAAGCTGAGCTGCGTGTAGTCCCAGTACGTGTAGGTGCCCGGGCCGGGCGCGTGAGGTCGGACGACGTCCGCGTAGCCGGCCTCGACGATGGCGTCGAAGGCCGCCCGCTCGGGCGGCGACACGTGCGTCGACCCGACGAAGGCGGCCGGGTTCCACACGTCGTCGTCCGTCGGCGCGATGTTCCAGTCGCCGGCCAGCACGACCTGGGCGTCAGGGTCGTCGACGAGCCACGACTGCGCGGTCTCGCGCAGGCGCGCGAGCCAGTCGAGCTTGTAGGCCAGGTGCGGGTCGCCGAGCTCGCGGCCGTTCGGCACGTAGAGGCTCCACAGCCGGACGCCGCCGACGGTTGCGCCGATCGCCCTCGCCTCGGCTGCGACCGGCTCTCCCCAACCGGGCTGCCCCTCGAAGCCGACCTGCACGTCGTCCAGGCCGACGCGCGAGGCGATCGCGACGCCGTTCCACTGGCTGAGGCCGTAGTGGGCGACCTCGTACCCCAGCTGCTGAAAGGGCAGGTGGGGGAACTGGTCGTCGCGGCACTTGGTCTCCTGCAGTGCGACGGCGTCGACGTCGCTGCGCTCCAGCCAGGCCAGGACCCGGTCCGCCCTGGCGCGCACGGAGTTCACGTTCCAGGTGGCGATCCGCATGGCGGCGACGCTACCCATAGCCTGACGCGCCATGACCACCGCACTCGTCACCGGCGGCACCTCCGGGATCGGGCTGGCCTTCGCCCGGCGACTGGCCGCCACCGGCCACGACCTCGTGCTCGTGGCCCGCGACGTCGCCCGGCTCGAGGACGTGGCCGCCGACCTGCGCGACCGCCACCACGTCGAGGTCGAGGTGCTGGTGGCCGACCTGTCGGTGCGCCCCGACGTGCAGCTCGTGGCCGACCGGTTGTCCGCCGCCCGGCCCATCGACCTGCTGGTCAACAACGCGGGCTTCGGGCTGAGGCGCCGCTTCGTCGAGGCCGAGATCGCGGCGGAAGAGAGGATGTTCGACGTCCTCTGCCGCGCCGTGCTGGTGCTCTCCCACGCCGGCGCACGGGCGATGATCGCCCGCGGTCACGGGGCGGTCGTCAACGTCTCCAGCGTCGCGGGACTCACCGCCGGTGGCACCTACGCCGCGGCGAAGGCGTGGGTGACCGCGTTCACCGAGGGCCTGGCGTGCGAGCTGGCCGGCACCGGCGTCACCGCGACCGCGCTCTGCCCTGGCTACGTGCGCACCGGGTCGACCGCCGGCATGCGCCTGCCCGAGCTGGCCTGGCTGGATGTCGACGACCTCGTCGAGTCGGCTCTGGACGACGTCAGACGTGGTCGCATCATCAGCGTGCCGAGCCTGCGCTACACAGTCGTTGCCTCGGCGATGAGAGCCGCACCCCGCCCCCTGGTGCGTGCGCTGACCGGGAGCCGGCCGCGCCGCCGGCGGTAGCATCGCCACCCGTGACGGACACGCGCGAGCCCCCGCCCTCGACCGAGCGCGAGCGACTGCTCGTGCTGATCGCCGAGCTGGCCGTCGTCCACGGCACGGTCACGCTCTCCAGCGGGCGCGAGGCCGACCACTACGTCGACCTGCGCCGGATCACCCTCGACCACCGGGCCCCGCTCGTCGGCACTGTGATGCTCGACTTGTTGCGGGAGAACGACATCGAGGCGGACGCCGTCGGCGGGCTCACGTTGGGCGCCGATCCCGTCGCGGTCGCGATGCTGCACACCGCGGCAGCCGAAGGGCGATCCCTCGACGCCTTCGTCGTCCGCAAGGAAGGCAAGGCCCACGGGCTGCAGCGCCGGATCGAGGGTCCTGACGTCGCCGGACGTCGCGTCGTCGCCGTCGAGGACACCTCCACCACCGGCGGGTCGGTGCTGACAGCCGTCGAGGCGCTGCGCGAGGCGGGGGCGGAGGTGGTCGCCGTCGCCGTCATCGTCGACCGCGGCACGGGCGCGCGCGAGGCCGTCGAGGCCCAGGGGCTGCGCTACCTCTCGGCCTTCTCCTCGTCCGAGCTTGGGCTCGGCTGAGCCGCCCGACGCCGGCTACGCAGGCGCGCGACCACCGGGACGACGAACGACGCGAGCACGGCGACACCTGCGACCACGTAGGCGAGGTGCTTCACCCACTCCAGCGAGCTGGCGACGTTGCCGAGGATGATCAGCCCCGCGCCCCAGACCAGCGCGCCGACGACGTTGGCCGACAGGAATCGGGGGTAGGACATCTGCGCCATTCCGGCCACGATCGGGGTGAAGGTGCGCACCCACGGGATGAAGCGGCAGAACACGACCGCGAACCAGCCGTACCGCTCGTAGAAGTGCTCGGCCTTCTCCAGGTGGCGCGCTGCCTTGCCCGCCTTGCGGAGCACCCAGGGCCGACCGAGCCGGCGTCCGCACCAGTAGCCGACGGCGTCGCCGGCGACGGCCGCGACGACCGTGCCACCGACCAGCAGCGGCAGGGACACCCCGGCACCCGGCTCCGCCGCGACCAGGCCCGCCGCGAAGAGCACGGTGTCACCGGGCAGGAAGAACCCGAACAGCAGCCCGGACTCCACGAACACGAGCGTCCACACGACCACGTAGACGGCGCCCGCCGTCATGGTCGCCAGGTCGGGGTCCAGCAGCTGGCTCAGCCAGTCCGGCACGGTGCGCTCAGAGCAGGTCGACGAGGTCGGCGATCGAGTCGAGCACCCGGCCCGGGCGGTACGGGAACCTGTCGATCTCCTCGCGTCGCGTCGAACCGGTGAGCACTTGCACGGTGTCGAGACCGGCCTCGATGCCGGCGACGATGTCGGTGTCCATCCGGTCGCCGACCATCGCGGTGCTCTCGGAGTGCGCGTCGATGCGGTTCATGGCGCTGCGGAACATCATCGGGTTCGGCTTGCCCACGATGTAGGGCACGGCGCCGGTGGCGCGGGTGATGAGGGCCGCCACGGCCCCGGTCGCGGGCAGCGGGCCCAGCGGCGAGGGGCCGGTCGGGTCGGGGTTCGTGGCGATGAAGCGGGCCCCGTCGGCGATCAGGCGGATCGCGCGCGTGATGGCCTCGAAGGAGTACGTGCGGGTCTCCCCCAGGACGACGAAGTCCGGGTCCCTGTCGGTCAGGACGTAGCCGACCTCGTGCAGGGCCGTCGTCATCCCGGCCTCGCCGATCACGTACGCCGTCCCGGCGGGTACCTGGTCGCTGACGAACTTCGCGGTGGCCAGGGCGGATGTCCAGATGGACTCCTCCGGCACGTGCAGGCCGGCCGAGGCGAGACGGGCGCGCAGGTCGCGGGGGGTGTAGATGGAGTTGTTGGTCAGGATCAGGAAGCGGCGCTCGCGGTAGACGAGGCGCTGGAGGAAGTCGGCCGCCCCGGGCAGGGCCGACTCCTCGTGGACCAGGACGCCGTCCATGTCGCAGAGCCAGCACTCCGTCTCGGCACGGTCGTTCACGGTCCGGCGTCCCCGCGCATCTGCTTCTTCTCCACCTGGCGGCGCTCGGCCGGCGTGTCGTAGCGCTCGTCGTCCGGCACGAGGCTCTTCTTCCCCCGCCAACCCCGGTACAGCTCGAGCAGGACGGGCGTCACCGAGAGCAGCACGATCAGGATGAGGATCGGCTCGATGTTGTCGCGGACGAACGCGATCTGGCCCAGGAAGTAGCCGAGCACCGTGACGCCGACTCCCCACAGCAGGGCGCCGACCACGTTGAACTTCACGAAGTGGCCGTAGTGCATCTTGCCGACGCCCGCGGCGACCGGGGCGAACGTGCGCACGAACGGCACGAAGCGCGCGACGATGATCGTGCGGCCGCCGTACCGGTCGAAGTACGCGTAGGTCTGGTCGACGTAGGCCTGCTTGAAGAAGCGCGAGTCGGGCCGGTTGAAGATCCTGGGGCCCGCCTTGCGGCCGATCAGGTACCCGACCTGGTCGCCGAGGAACGCGGCCGCGAAGATCATCAGGCAGAGCAGCCACAGCGGCGTGCGGATGCTCTCCTGGGCGGTCAGCAGCCCCGCGGTGAACAGCAGCGAGTCGCCGGGCAGGAACGGGAACAGCAGGCCGGTCTCGACGAACACGACGACGCAGATGCCGACGAGCGCGTAGTCGCCGAACGAGGAGATGAGGTTCTCTGCGTCCAGCCAGGCGGGCCCGATCAGGGGGACGAGGGCGGGCAGGGAGGACAGGCTCGTCAGCAGGGGCGGCACCGGCCCAGGCTACGCACCCCGGCGGCATCTAGCCTGACTCGTGTGACCAGCGACGCTGACCTGCCCGGCGTCGGACCCTGGGTGGGGCCGTGGCCGGACGACGACCGCTACGACCGCGAGCTGCTCCAGCACGGCGACCGACGCAACGTCGTCGACCGGTACCGCTACTGGCGCCTCGACGCCGTGGTGGCCGACCTCGACGCGCGTCGTCACCCGGTGCACGTCGCGATCGAGAACTGGAGCCACGACATGAACATCGGCTCCGTCGTCCGCACCGCGAACGCCGTGAACGCGGCCGGCGTCCACGTCGTCGGACGCCGTCGCTGGAACCGTCGCGGTGCGATGGTGACCGACAGGTACCTGAGCGTGCACCACCACGCCGATGTCGAGGCGCTGGGGGAGTGGTGCGCGGCCCAGGGTCTCCCGGTGCTCGGCGTCGACAACCTGCCCGGGTCCGTGCCGCTGGAGACGACCGACCTGCCGCGTGCCGTCGTCCTGCTGTTCGGGCAGGAGAGCGAGGGGCTGTCCCCTGAGGCGCACGCGCGCTGCGACCAGGTGCTCTCCATCGCCCAGTTCGGCTCCACCCGCTCGATCAACGCTGGTGCTGCGGCGGCCATCGCCCTGCACGCCTGGGTCCGCCGACACGTGTTCGACCAGCAGCCCCGGGGGCGAGCAGGCAGGGTGGGGGCATGAGGAGACTCGTCGTGGTGGGCGCTGACGCCGCCGGCATGTCGGCCGCGAGCCAGGCGCTGCGCGTCGCCGGCGGGAACCTGGAGGTCGTGGCGCTCGAGTCGACGACGCACACCTCCTACAGCGCCTGCGGCATCCCCTACTGGATGGCTGGTGACGTGCCGGACGGCGACGAGCTCGTGGCGCGGACCGCTGCCGGGCACCGGGAGAACGGCATCGACCTGCGCCTGCGCCAGGAGGTCGTGGCCCTCGACACCGCGGCGGGCGAGGTGGAGGTGCGCGACCACGAGGCCGGCCGTACCTACCGGCTCGGGTACGACGACGTGATGCTGGCGACCGGCGCCGAGCCGCTCCTGCCCGACTGGGCACGTGGCGGCGACGCGGTGCTCCCGGTCAAGACGCTGGACGACGGCGCCGCGTGGCGACGCATCGTGGCCGAACGTCGTCCGACGTGCGCGCTGGTCGTCGGCGGCGGGTACATCGGCGTCGAGGTCGCGGAGTCCTTCGCCCGGCTCGGCATCACCACGACGCTGGTGACCCGCGGCCCCGAGCCCATGTCGTCGTCCTTCGAACCGGCGATGGGCGCGCTTGTGCGCCTCGCGCTGGAGCGGATGGGCGTGGACGTCGTCACCGGTACCGAGGTGACGGCCCTCGAGACCAGCCAGGGGGACGACGGCACGGTGGTCGGCGCGCGCGCCGCGTGCGTCGGCGGGGTGGAGTACGCCGCCGACGTCGTCGCGCTCGGCATCGGCGTCCGGGCACGTACCGCGCTGGCGACGGACGCCGGCCTCGGCGTCGGCGCGCACGGCGGGCTCGGGCCCGACGACCACCAGCGGCTGACGGACGGCGTCTGGGCCGCCGGCGACTGCTGCGAGGTGTGGGACCGCATCCTCGCCGAGCACTGGTTCGTGCCGCTGGGCACGCACGCCAACAAGGCCGGCCGGGTCGCGGGGACCAACCTCGGCGGCGGCGACGCCCGCTTCCCCGGCACGGTCGGGACGGCGATCAGCCGCGCGGG
>JBBSNO010000128.1:0-7978 GCA_038232615.1 Actinomycetales bacterium | reverse complement strand
CGACGGCGCGTCGGCCGTACTCTTAATGGAAGAAGAGGTCGCCAAAGCGCACGGCTTTACGCCGCTGGCGCGGCTCGGTGCGTACACCTTCGTCGCCCAAGACCCCGGCGAAGAGTTGCTGCTCGGCCCGGCCTACGCAGTGCCGCAGGTTCTGGAGCGGGCGGGCGTAACGCTCGCCGACGTCGACGTGTTGGAGCTTCACGAAGCGTTCGCCGGGCAGGTGCGGGCCGCCGCCGGCTGCCCACCGACGTGAGCGAGCGGAGCGAGCGAGCCAGAGGGTGCAGGGCGACGCTCGCGGCGACGAGGGACGACGAGACGTGAGCGAGCGGAGCGGGCGGCGGCGGGAGCGGGCCGGCAGCATCGCCCGGCTGGGCTTCCGCGACGCCGCGCGGGCCGAACGGCTGCTGGCCGACCCTGCCCTCGCCGGGCTCGTGGACCCGTTCGAGGACGTCTTCGCCGACGGCGTGGTGCGCGCCCTGGGGGAGACGGCCGACCCCGACCTGGCCGTGGGCTCGCTCGTCCGGCTGATGGCGGCGCTGCACTCCGACGATGTCGAGGAGCACCAGGACCAGGCGGGCCGGCTGCGGGCGGTGCTGCGCGGAGGGGGCGGCGTCCGCGACCGGCTGCTCGCCGTCCTGGGCGCGTCGACGGCGCTGGGGGACCAGCTGGCACGCCACCCGGAGCACTGGCTGGCGCTGGAGGCGACCGACGCGCCCGCGGCGGGCCAGCTGCGCGGCCAGCTGCTGACCGCGGTCGGGGCGGACGCCGGAGCCGACGTCCCGGTCGCCGTCGGTGGCGGACGCGACACCCACGACGCCCTGCGGGTCGCCTACCGGCGCCACCTGCTCGCGCTCGCGGGCCGCGACCTCGCCGGCACCGACCCGCTGCGGCAGGTAGACCCGGTCAGCCGGGAGCTCGCCGACCTCGCGGGCGCCGCGCTGGAGGCGGGCCTCGCGATCGCGCGGGCCGGGCTGGACGATCACGGCGCCGCCGCGCGCATCGCGGTCATCGGGATGGGCAAGTGCGGCGGGTACGAGCTGAACTACGTCAGCGACGTCGACGTGGTCTACGCGGTCGAGCCGGCGGAGGGGGCCGAGGAGCAGGAGGCGCTCACCGCCGGCGCCAGGCTTGCTGCGGGCCTGGCGCGGGCGTGCTCCGCCGTGACGAGCGAGGGCACCCTGTGGCCGGTGGACGCGGCCCTGCGGCCCGAGGGCAAGGACGGGCCGCTGGTGCGCACCGTGGCGAGCCACCGCGCCTACTACGACCGCTGGGCCGCCACGTGGGAGTTCCAGGCCCTGCTCAAGGCCCGCCCGGTGGCCGGCGACGCCGCGCTCGGCCGGGAGTACCTCGACGCGATCGGGCCGCTGGTGTGGCAGGCGGCCGACCGCGACCACTTCGTCGAGGACGTGCAGGCGATGCGCCGGCGCGTGGAGGCGCACGTTCCCGCCAGCGACGTCGAGCGACAGCTGAAGCTCGGGCCCGGGGGTCTGCGCGACGTCGAGTTCAGCCTCCAGCTGCTGCAGCTCGTGCACGGTCGCACCGACGAGCGACTGCGGACGCCGAACACGTTGGAGGCGTTGGAGGCGCTGTCGACGCACGGGTACGTCGGGCGGGACGACGCGGGGGCGCTCGACGCCGCGTACCGCCTGCTGCGGGTGCTGGAGCACCGGGTGCAGCTGTACCGGATGCGTCGCACGCACACGCTGCCGACCGCCGAGGACGACGTGCGCCGCCTGGCGCGGGCCAGCGGGCTGGACGGGGCAGCCGGGCTGGAGCAGCGCTGGCGCGAGACACGCCTGGAGGTGCGTCGCCTGCACGAGCGGTTGTTCTACCGGCCGCTGCTCGCGGCGGCTGCGCGCCTGTCGACGGACGACGTCCGGCTGACCCCCCTCGCCGCACGGGCGCGCCTGGCAGCACTGGGCTACACCGACCCCGCCCGTGCGCTGGGCCACATCCAGGCGCTCACCGACGGCGTGAGCCGTCGCGCGGCGATCCAGAAGCAGCTCATGCCGGTGATGCTGGGCTGGTTCGCCGACGGCGCGGACCCCGACGCCGGGCTGCTCGCCTTCCGTCGCGTCAGCGACCAGCTGGGCAGCACGCACTGGTACCTCAAGATGCTGCGTGACTCCGGTGCCGCGGCGGAGCGCCTCGCGCACATGCTGGCGAGCTCGCGGCTCGCCGCGGACCTGCTCGAACGGGGCCCGGAGTCGACCCGCTGGCTCGGCGCGGACTCCGACCTGGCCCCGCGCGGGCGCGAGGGGCTGTGCACCGAGGTCGTCTCGGCCGTGGGACGCGCCGACGACGTCGTCGCCGGGGTGACCACGGCCCGCGCCGTACGCCGCCGGGAGGTCCTGCGCACGGCTGCGGCCGACCTCGCCGGCCTGTTGGACGCCGAGCAGGTCGGTGGCGCGCTGACCGACGCGACGGTCGTAGCTCTGGAAGGCGCGCTGCAGGCGGTGGTGGCAGCGGCCGAGGCCAGGCTCGGTGGTCCGCTGCCGGTGCGCCTGGCCGTCATCGGGATGGGCCGGCTCGGCGGTGCCGAGCTCGGCTACGGCAGCGACGCCGACGTGATGTTCGTGCACGAGCAGGTCGGGGACGCCGACGCCGAGCAGGCGCAGAAGCTCGCGCAGGTCCTCGCGGGCGATGTGCAGAAGCTGTTGCGCGCCACGGGCGGCGAGCCCTCGGTCGAGGTGGACGCGAACCTGCGACCCGAGGGCCGAAACGGTCCGCTGGTGCGCTCCCTGGGTTCCTACGCCGAGTACTACCGGCGCTGGTCGCTGGTCTGGGAGGCCCAAGCCCTGCTGCGCGCGGTCCCCGTCGCCGGGGACGCCGACCTGGGGAAGGCCTTCGTCGCGCTGGTCGACCCCCTCAGGTACGCCGAGGGCGGGCTGGCCGAGTCCGGCGTCCGCGAGATCAGGCGTGTCAAGGCGCGGGTGGAGTCCGAGCGGCTCCCGCGCGGGGTCGACCCGTGGCGGCACCTCAAGCTGGGTCCCGGTGGGTTGGCGGACGTCGAGTGGGCGGCCCAGCTGATCCAGCTCCAGCACGCGGGGCGCGTGGAGACGCTGCGGACGACGCGGACGACGACCGCGCTGCGCGCCGCTGCCGAGGCCGGTCTCCTCGCCACCGCGGACGCCGACGTCCTGGTCGACGCGTGGCAGACGGCCTCGCGGCTGCGCAACGCTGTGACGCATCGCCGGGGGCGACCGAGCGACGTCGTCCCCAGCGATCGTCGTGAGCTCGACGGCGCAGCTCGTCTGCTGGGTTACCCTCCCGGCTCCGGGGCCCTTCTCGAGGAGGACCACCGACGCCGGACTCGGAGGGCGCGGAGCGTGGTCGACAGGGTGTTCTACGCGTGAGCGCGAACCAGACAGATGGTCATGCCGATGACAGAGGAGGAGGCGAGCGGAGCGAGCGGGTCAGCGGGCACGGCGAGAGCGTGCCCGAGGCGGACGGGGCACACCCCGTCCCGTTCGGCCAGGTGCTGCGGCACCGGGAGTTCGCGGCCGTCCTGGGCGCGAAGGTGCTCTCCGACTGGGGTGACCACGTCGCCCGCGTCGCGATCGCCGCCCTCATCCTCGAGGCGAGTGGCTCCGTCGCGTTCTCGGCGGCCACCTTCGCCGTCAGCTTCCTGCCGAGCGTCTTCGGGCAGGCCCTGCTCGGGCCCTACGCCGACCGCATCCCCCGTCGCCTGCTGCTCATCGCCTGCGACCTGATCCGGGCCCTGCTTGTCGGCGTCCTCATCGTCGCCGTCGTGGCCGACCTGCCGCTGGCGCTCCTGCTGGTCCTGCTGTTCGCCGTCGAGCTCGTCGGGTCCCCGTTCTTCGCCGCGAACACCGCGCTGCTCACCGACGTGTTCCCCGACCCGCGAGAGTTCATGACCGCCAACGCGCTGCTGCGCGTGGTCGGTCAGTTCAACCAGGTCGTGGGCCTCGCGGTCGGCGGCATCCTCGTGGCCGTGGTCGGGGTCCGCGGTGCGCTGGTCCTGGACGCCGTCACTTTCGTGGTCTCCGGCCTGCTGTTGTTCGCCTTCGTCCGCTCACGCATCGCTGCCGTGCCGGGAGGCGTGCCCGGCCTGCGCGACCTGCTCACCGACGTGCGGGTCGGTGTCGCCCACCTCGGCGGCGACGTCCCGCTCCGCTCGCTGATGATGCTGGCCTGGGGGATGACGATCGTCTTCGTCGCACCCGAGGCGGTGGCGCTGGCCTACGCCGCGGAGCAGGGGGAGTCGTCCCGCGTGGGAGGGCTGCTGCTGGCTGCACCGCCGGCCGGGGCCGTGATCGGGGTGATCGGGCTCAACCGGTGGGACTCCGAGGCGCAGGTCCGGCGGATCCTGCCGATGGCGGCCCTGTCCGTCGTCCCGCTCCTGCTGGTGGCCCTCGAGCCGCCCTGGTTCGTCGCGGCCGGCCTGTTCGTGCTGTCCGGTCTCTGCACCGCGTTCATGATCCCGTTGCAGGGGACCTTCACGGTGCTCACGCCCCCGACCCTGCGCGGCCGCCTGAACGGCCTCGCAGGCGCTGGCTTCTCGCTCGTGACTGTGGTGTCCTACCTCGTCGTGGGGGTCGTCGCCGACCTCACCTCTCCCGCGTTCGCCGTCACCCTTGGTGGTGCCTCCGGGTGCCTGGTGCTGGCCTGGCTGTACCCGACATGGCCGCGCCGCGACATCCGCCGGGCGGCCGAGACGGCGTTCGGACCGAGCCGCTGACGCGGGCCCTCAGCGGACCAGGACGGCGACCAGCGCGAGGTCGTCGAGAGCGTCGTCCGACCGCGCCGTGCCGGCGTCCGGGGCACTCGTCGCCGTGAACCGGTCGACCGCCTGCGCCACGCACCCCACGACGCCCTCCGCCGTCGCGGTAGGAGCGGCGGCGAAGATCGAGCGCAACCGCCGCTCGCCGAACAGGTCGGAGGTCAGCCCGGCCTCGGTGGCGCCGTCGGTGTAGAGCAGCAGGCAGTCGCCGGCGTCGAGCCGTGTCGTCGTCTCGGTGAAGTCGGCCTCCGCCAGGGTGCCGACGAGCATCCCGTCCGTCTCCAGCTGCTCCACCGACCCAACGGCGCGCCGGACCAGCGGTGTCGGGTGACCCCCCACCGAGACCGTGACGTGCGCCCCGTCCTCGCGGACGTCGATGGCGACGACGGCAAGGGTCGCGAACCGCTCGCCCCAGTTGTTGTGCAGGAGCGTCTCGTTCACGATCGAGAGCACCTGCGCCGGTGAGCTGGTCAGGACCGCTGCGGTCCGCAGGGCGTAGCGGACGGCGGCTGTCAGGGCAGCGGCCTCCACACCCTTGCCGCACACGTCGCCGATGACCACCCTCCAGCTGTTGTCACCGGCGGGGAACACGTCGTAGAAGTCGCCACCGATGCCGTACGAGGCGCTGCCCGGCCGGTAGTGGGCGGCGAGGTCCAGGCCGGGGACGGCGGGCAGGGTGGGCGGCAGCAGGCTGCGCTGCAGCGTGCGCGCCACCAGGTCGCGGTCGGCGAACAGGTTGGCGTTGTCGAGGGCCATGCCCGCGCGCACGCCCATCTGGACGGCGGCCTCGAGGTCGTCGGTGTCGAACGACCGGCCGTGCGTGCCGATGAGGGTCATCGCACCCAGCACGCGTCCGCGCGCCGGCAGCGGGATCACCATCGCCGCGGAGAGGTTCAGGCTCCGCAGCAGGTCCAGGTGCGTGGCGTCGCGGGCGGCCTCGACCAGTGCCTCCGGTGGCACGGCCGGCCAGAACTCGGCCTCGCCGGTGGCGAGCACCTTACCGAGCCCGGAGTCCTGGCGCAGCTCCGGCGGGTAGGCCTCCTGCAACTGCCGGGCCATGTCGATCATCGCCGGGTCGACGTGGGCCAGAGCCAGCTGGGAGACGCCGTGCGAGTCCCCCGGCAGCTGGACCACGCACCAGTCGGCGAGCGCCTCGTGGACGACGAGGTCGGCGACCTGCTGCAGTGTCGTGGCGACGTCGAGCGAGCCCCCCAGGACGCCGCTGATGCGGCCCAGCAGCGCCAGGCGTGCCTGCGAGCGTGCAGCGGAGTCCTGCGCTGCGGCCTTGGCGGCCTCGGCGAGCAGCCTCGCGTCCTGGGTCTCCCGCTGGTCGGTGATGTCCACGGCGACGCCGACCATGCCGGTCACGGTGCCGTCGGGGTCGACGACGCTCCGGCCCGACCCGCGGATCCAGCGGACGCCACCGTCGGCGAGCATGACCCGGTGCTCGACGTCGTGGTCGGCGCCGGCCTCGATCGACGACGCGACGCTGGCCATGATGGGCGGGACGTCGTCGGGGTGCAGCAGGGCCAGGTAGTCGTCCATGGTCCCGCCGAACGTCCCCGGTTCCAACTCGTACAGGCGCTCGAGCGGCTCGTCCCAGTCGACGCGGCCGGTGGTGGCGTCCCAGGCCCACGTGCCCATCCGGCCGGCCTCGAGAGCCAGGCGGTAGCGCCTGGCCGTCGCGGTGGACGTGGACGACGTCGGCTCCGGCCCGTTGCTCGTACCTCGCACCCCGCACCTGCCCTCGTCGGCCCGTCGCGCCGAACCTACCGGGCGGACTCCTGGCAGGGGGTGCTCTTGGCCCGACGCGAGGCGCCGGCCTGTCGCGGCGGAAGACGTCGCCGAGGCTCGGCTAGGTGAAGATGCTGACCCCGCCGGGCCCGACGAGGAGGCCCACCACGATCAGGACGATCCCGATCAGCAGGTCGCCGCGCACGATCTTGACGATCCCGAGGACGACGAGGACGACGGCGATGATCCACAGGATGAATGTAGTCGAGTACGTCGACCCGCGACCGTGCGGCCACGGCCAGGAAGGACAGCAGCTGGCACGAGCTGGCCGACGCCAGCAGGAGCTGCTCGGGGTTCGCCAGCGTCACGGTGCCACCGAACGCCGGGTCGCTGCTCAAGGTGAGCTCGCCGCCGGCCGGCGGGACGACGACCCGGTGGGTGCGCTCGTACGTCTCGTAGCCGACGCCGGTGGAACCGCGCCAGGACAGCGCGGACCGGTAGGTGTGGGACACGACGAGCACGCTACGCCCGGGGATCTGACCGGCGTCGACCCGTCGGAGAAGCCCGCCTCCGTCCGACGGGAGCCTCTACAGGTCGTAGTAGAGCTCGAACTACCCGTGCGTAGTTGAGCATCGTTGAGTGTTGACGGCATAGCGCGCTGACCTGCACTTATGCCGTTGGCAGGTGTTGAGCACCGTTGGCCTGTTGCGGACTTCTTGCGGACTCCCTGCGGACTGGCGAGGCACCCAGAGTGACCCCTCCGGGTGCCTCGCCGTCGTGGCGCTGGCCGGGTCTGTGCGGGCGAAAGGAGATCACAGGAAAACCCGCTGTCCGGCCATCGCTCCCCATCGTTGGCCGGTCTGTCCCCGGCCGGGGTGGCGTTGACGCCGGTCTCTAGGCGGTCCTCCGCCGGTAGGTGTGCAGGATCGCCAGCTCGGGCAGGGTCCAGCCGGCGAACGTGCCGCGGCGCACCGAGAAGTCGTCGATCTGCTCCGTGACCGTGTGGGACGGGTTGGACACGGCGCGGGCGGTCGAGGAGACGATGACGGCGGCGAGGTCGGCGTCAGGCTCCCCGCTGGCGTCGAACCCGACCCCGCGCACGTACCTGCGGACCATCGCCGTGACGACGGGCAGGTGCTGCCAGGCCAGGGCAACAACTGTTGCGTCGTCGCCCCGGCCCAGGAACGCGGCGACGTCCCCGCCGACGAGGTACATCAGACCGTGATGCCGGACAGGACAACGACGGCCGCGGGGTTCAGCGGTGCCGCGTCGTACCGGGCGGTGACCCGTAGCGCCATCTGGTCGTAGTCACCGAAGGTCTGGTCGAGGACCTTGACCGTGGGGGCCTGGTCGCGCGCGACCGCGATCTGCGAGCAGTCCACGAGCGCGGCCCGTCCGGTGGCCGGGGTGGCCGTGGTGTCCGGGAGCCGGTTCGTCACGGTGACGCCGTGACCGAGCAGCCGGTACGCGCCGGCCTCGGTGGCGTCGGGCTGGACGATG